>CAYMLQ010000485.1:0-3755 GCA_964390795.1 uncultured Lentisphaeraceae bacterium | reverse complement strand
AAAGTTGGGGCGAAAAACGGGATTCGAACCCGCGACCCGCAGAACCACAATCTGCTGCTCTAACCAACTGAGCTATTTTCGCCATTGAAAAAAGTGATTTGTATAATACCAAAGGACGGGCGGAATGCAAGCGCGACTTTACGCAAAAAAGTAAAAAGAAAAATTCAGCGGCACACTTGTCATCCCACGCGAAATGCGGTATAGTATTTGGCTTGTATCAGCACGGACTGCCGAGTGGCTCCCCCGTGTGGAAGCGAAGACGCGCAGGCTCTTTCCCGAGCCGCGCGCCAAAGCGGATTAAACCCGGACGTAACGGCGAGGCAGGTCACTGAGGCGTCATGCTCAGAGCCGCTGAACCGGATGTGTCTATGTGTTAGAAGGAATGCTCATGGAAATGCCTGTTTCGAGCCTCACCGGGCTCACGCTCAAAGACCTGTTGGATGCGGGTCTGCACTTCGGACATCAGACCAAGCGCTGGAACCCCAAGATGAAGCGCTACATCTTCGATAAGCGCAACGGGATCCACATCATCGACCTCACTCAGACGGTCACCCTCATTGACGAAGCCGCAGCCTTTCTGCGCGACACGGCGCTCAGCGGCAAGAAGATTCTTTTCGTGGCAACCAAGAAGCAAGCTCAGGAAGCCGTCAAAGAGGCAGCCATCTCCTGCGGCCAGTTCCATATGACCGAACGCTGGCTGGGCGGCACGCTCACCAACAACCAGACGATCCGCAAGAGCGTCAAGCGCATGCGCCAGATCGAAGCCATGGGCCGCAACAACAACGGCGTGCTCTCCATCCATAAGAAGGAAGCCGCGAGCCTCCGCCGCGAACTCGACAAACTCCAGAAGAATCTCGGCGGCATTGCCGATATGGAAAACAAGCCCGGCGCGATCTTCATTGTTGACATCTGCCGCGAGCAGAACGCCGTCAAGGAAGCCGCCCGCCTCGGCATCCCGCTGGTCGCCATCGTCGACACCAACGCCGATCCGGACCCCATCGAGCACGTGATTCCCGGAAATGATGACGCGGTCCGCGGCGTCAAGATGATCGCCGACGCGTTCGCGAAAGTGATCAAAGATGCGAATGACGAATATTCGCGCATCAACTCCGAGCGTCAGCGCCAGAAGGACGCCGAGCAGGCCAATCAGGAAGCCCAGGAGCGGGCGAGCCGCAAGGTCCGCAAAGACGCGGGCGACAGCGCCGATCTGGCCCGGGCTAAACTGACCGAGTCCCGCAAGCGCGCCGCCAAGGCCGCCAAGGATGCGGTGGATGCGAAAGCCGCCACCGTTGAGACCGCACCGGAGGCGCCTGCCGCCGCCGTCGAAGCCGCGCCGGAAGCGATCGCCGCCGAGTGATCTCGCCGCCGGACAGATCCGTTTCTTCAGATCTGTCCGGCATCCCTTCAACTTTAATCAACACATCCGTTTTAGGAGTTCACCATGGCTGACATCTCAGTCGCAATGATCAACGACCTCCGCCAGCGCACCAATGCTGGCATGATGGACTGCAAGAAAGCCCTCATCGACACCCACGGCGACATGGACGCCGCCATCAAAATCCTGCGTGAAAAAGGCTTGGCCATTCAGGTTAAGCGTGCCGACAAGGAGTCCAAGGAGGGCACCATCAAGGCGCTCGCCTCGGAGGACGGGAAGACGCTCGCGCTGGCCGAAGTCAACACCGAGACCGACTTCGTCGCCAAGACCGACAACTTTAAGAATTTCGTCGAGTCCGTGACGCGCCAAGTGCTCGCAGGCGTCGACGACATCGGCGCAGCCATGAAGGACGCGCTGATGACCATCGTCGCTCAGACCGGCGAGAACGTCAAAGTCCGCCGGACCGCCCGCTATGTGCTCAGCGGCACAGGCAGCGTGGCATCTTACATTCACATGGGCGGCAAAGTCGGCGTCCTGGTCGAAGTCGCCTGCGGTAAAGCCGAAACCGCCGCAAGCAGCGCGTTTAACGATCTGGTTCATGACCTGACCCTGCAGATCGCGGCCGCCGCGCCGCGCTACCTGACCTCGGCTGAAGTGCCGGTAGAGGCTGTCGAGACTGAAAAGGAGATCGCACGCAACAGCGACCGCTTCAAGGGCAAGCCCGCCAACATCGTCGAGAACGCTCTCAAGGGTATCGTCAACAAGTTCTACTCGGACGTCTGCCTGATTAACCAGCCCTTTGTCAAAGAGCCCAAGCAGACCGTCACCGACGTCGTGAATGCCTGCGAGAAAGCCTGCGGCGACACGATCACCATCCTGCGCTTCGTCCGTTTCCAGCTTGGCGCCTCGTAAGCCGAACGCGCGTAGCAGACGAACGTCAAAAGAGGCCGGAGCTGAATGCCCCGGCCTCTTTTTTTACATTTAATCCGAAGTTCCAGCGATCTTCCGTGCACTCCACATGCGCAACCACATCTACTTCAACGAGATGTCGCGACAGATACGGCTTTCTACCGTTCCGGTTACTGGGCACACTTGCCTGGCCACGCAGGCCCGTCCTGTTTGAGAAGCTCGAAGACCCGCGACTGAAAATGCTGCGCTTCTGGTGTGCATCTCATTGCACTTCAATGGGTTGAGCATGGCGGGTGCGCGTTTTGTCGCTGGAACTTCGGACTAATCTCCAATCTTAAGCACAAAAAAGCCCGGGGCTTTCGCTCCGGGCTTTTTTATTGCCATGCGGCTCGCCTTTACTTGGCGGCTTCGAGGCGGGCCTGGATCTGGGCCAGCTTGGCCTTGAGAGCGTACGGCATGCGCGTGCCGAACTTCTCCCACGACTCAGCGACGCCGGCCAGTTCCTTCTTCCAGCCTTCGACATCGACCGCCAGCAGCGCCTTCATGTCCTCGGCGGACACGTTGCAGCCGCTCAGGTCAATGCCGTCCTCGGTCGGCATATAGCCGATCGGGGTTTCTATGCACTTGGCCGTGCCTTCGATGCGCTCGCAGACCCATTTCAGCACGCGGCTGTTCTCGCCAAAACCGGGCCACAGCCACTTGCCTTCGGGCGTCTTGCGGAACCAGTTCACGAAGAACACCTTGGGCAGCTTGGTCTCATCCGTGCGGATCGCCATGCTCAGCCAGTGCGTGAAGTAGTCGGCCATGTTGTAGCCGCAGAACGGCAGCATCGCCATCGGGTCGCGGCGCACCACGCCGACCGCGCCGATATTGGCGGCGGTGGTCTCGGAACCGGCGGCGGAGCCCATGAAAACGCCGTGCGTCCAGTCGAACGCCTGGTTGACCAGCGGAATCGTCGCCGGGCGGCGTCCGCCGAACAGGATCGCGCTGATCGGCACGCCGGCCGGATCTTCCCACTCGGGGGCGATCACCGGGCACTGGCCAGCGGGGCCAGTGAAGCGGGCGTTCGGGTGCGCGGCCTTGACCTTCTTGCCTTCCGCATCGCGCATGTCCGGGGTCCAGTCGTTGCCCTTCCAGTCGATCGCGTGCTTCGGCGGCTCGCCGTCCATGTCCTCCCACCAGATGTCGCCATCGTCGGTCAGCGCGCAGTTGGTGAAGATCGTGTTCTTGGTGATCGTGCGCATCGCGTTCGGGTTGCTCGCGTAGGAGGTGCCCGGTGCCACGCCGAAGAAGCCGTACTCAGGGTTGACGGCGTAGAGGCGGCCGTCCTCGCCGATGCGCAGCCACGCGATATCGTCACCCAGCGTCTCGACCGTCCAGCCCGGGAGCGTGGGCTCCATCATGGCGAGGTTGGTTTTGCCGCAGGCGCTCGGGAACGCGGCGCACACGTAGTGGGACTTCTTCTCGGGCG
>CAYMLQ010000484.1:0-3764 GCA_964390795.1 uncultured Lentisphaeraceae bacterium | reverse complement strand
GACATTTGGATCGCGGCCACGGCGCTTGAACTCGGGGCGCGCCTGATCACGTATGATGCCCATTTCAATAAAATTCCTGGATTGATTGTTGAGTCGCCATAGCCGTCTGTGGGTCAGTGTGTGAGTGTGTGATTCCAACATTTTTTATTCGAGTCCTTGTGAGGGTTTCGGCCCCGTGATATAGTTGCAACGCATTATTACGCTGACAATCGGTTATGAATGACGGGGGACGTATGCAACAGGGTCAGGTATCCAGACGCGGGTTTCTCAAGGCCGGCTTGGCATCGGGGGGGGCGCTCGGCTTTCCCGCGATCATCCCGGCGCGCGTGCTGGGGCAGCAGGCACCATCGAAGAAAATCCAGGTGGGGGTGATCGGATGCGGACGCATCGCGGGCGGCATGGACATTCCAGGCATCTGGCAGAATCAGGATCTGGCCACGATCGTGGCGCTGTCGGACTGCGACGCCAAGCGGATGCGCACAACCAAGCAGAAAACCGGGGCGCTGTTCGCGGGCGACCTGCCGGACCTCAAGCTGTATCAGGACTATCACGACCTGCTGGCGGACAAGGCCGTCGACGCGGTGGCGATCTGCACGCCGGACTTCTGGCACGCGCAGCAGGCGGTCGAGGCGGCGCTCGCCGGCAAGGACGTGTACGTGCAGAAGCCGCTGGCGATGACCGTCTACGAGAGCCGCTGCATCGTCGAGGTGATGAAGAAGACGGGCCGCATCTTCCACATCGGGACGCAGCAGCGCTCCGAGGGTAAGAGCACCTTCGGGCCCCAGTTCCGCAAGGCGGCGGAGTATGTGCTGAACGGGCGCCTGGGTCGGATCAAGACCGTTGAGGTGGGGCTGCCGCAGGATCCGCCCGAGCCGGCGGACGCGCCGCTGGCGCAGCCGGTGCCCGAGACGCTCAATTACGACCTGTGGCTGGGGTATACGCCGGCGGAGCCCTACTCCGAATTGCGCACGCATCCGCAAGGCAAGAGCGACGAGGCGGACTTCGGCCGACCGGGCTGGATGGTGATGCAGCAGTACAGCATGGGCATGATCGCCAACTGGGGCGCGCACCACATAGACATCGCGCAGTGGGGCCTGGGCATGGAGGATACCGGGCCGGTCAAGATCCGCGGACGCGCCGATTTCCCCAAGCGCCGGCTGTGGACCGCGCACGGCAAGCTCGACGTCAAAATGGAATATGCGAACGGCACGGTGCTGCATGTGGCCGACGAGAGCGTCTATCCCAACGGCGTCCGCTTCGTGGGCGAGAAGGGCTGGATCTTCTGCGGGCGCGGGTCGGTCAAGACGATGTCGAACGATCCGGGCGCGGGCGGCAAGCACGGCCGGTGGCGGCCTCTGGAGGCGAGCGACAAGGCGCTGATCGAGGGCGAGGTGGAGAAGCGGCTGCCCCGCAACGCGTCGAACCACCACCGCGTCTGGCTGGAGAGCATCCGCACGCGGCAGCCGACGAACACCCTGCCCGAGCACGCGCACCGCACGACCAGCACGTGCATTCTGGCCTACACGGCGATGAACCTGAAGCGCCCGCTGACCTGGGACCCCGCGGCCGAGCGGTTCGTGAAAGACGACGCGGCCAACGCCACGCTGTCGCGGCCCGAGCGCGCGCCGCACGGCGTGCGCAACGCGCTCAAGCGCGCGGGCTGGGAGACAAAATAATGGCAGTCCTGATCTACACGGATCAGAGGTCAGATAACAGAGTTCAGAAGGAAAGAGGAGAGATGAGATGAGGACGGTTACAAGACGCGGGTTTATGCAGGCGGGCGGCATCGCGGGCGCGATGACGGTGATGCCGAATCTGATTCCGGCGAGCGTGCTGGGACAAGCGGCGCCGAGCAAGCTGATCAACGTGGGTATCGTGGGATTGGGGCGCATTTCGTCCACCATGGAGATGCCGGGACTGTTCAAGCTGACCGACATGGCGCGCATCGCGGCGGTCTGCGACCTGGACTCCAAACGTCTGGCCTTCGGGAAACAGCGGGTCGAGGCCGAGTACAAGAAGCGCCTCAAGGCCGACGCCTATACGGTCAAGGCCTTCGGCGACTACCACGAGATGCTGGCGGACAAGGGCATCGACGCGGTGATGGTGTGTACGCCTGACCACTGGCACGCGCTCTGCGCGGTGGAGTGCGCGATCGCGGGCAAGGACATCTGGGTGCAGAAGCCGTTCGCGCAGACCATTCACGAAGGCCGCTCGCTGGCGGAAGTCGTGCGCCAGAAAGGCGCGATTCTGCAGGTCGGCTCGCAGCAGCGCTCGAGCAAACAGTTCCGCACGGGGTGCGAGCTGGTGCGCAACGGCCGCATCGGGCAGATCAAGCGCGTCGAGGTGGGCTTCGGCAAAGACAAGGACGGCGGGCGCAAGGAAGAGATGCCGGTGCCGCCGAACCTGGACTACAACACGTGGCTGGGGCCGACGCCGCTTGCGTACTACACCGAGGACCGCGTCCACAATCAGGACACGGCGAAGCTCGGCACACGGCCGGGCTGGATCCAGATGGAGCCGTACGGGTGGGGCATGATCACCAACTGGGGCGCGCACCACATGGACATCGTGCAGTGGGGCTTGGGCACGGAAGACCGCGGCCCGCTGGAGGTTTCCGGGACGTGCGGCTGGATGACCAAGGGTCTCTGGAACGCGCACGCGGAATTCGACCTGCTCTTCAAGTACGACCGCGGCATCGACGTGAGCGTGTGCAACAAGTATCCGAACGGCGTGCGCTTCATCGGCGAGAACGGCTGGATCTTTGTGAGCCGCGGATCGGAGAAGGTCACGGCCAGCGACCCGACCATGCCCGGCACAACGCTGAAGGCACTCGATGCGAGCGACCCCAAGCTGCTGGAGGACGAACTCGGGGCGAATGCGGTGCGGCTGCATAAGAGCGACGATCACGTGAAGGATTGGCTACAGGCGATCCAGACCCGCACGAGCGCCGTGACCAACGCGGAGATCGGGCACCGGTCGACGTCGGTCTGCACCTTGGGCCATATGTGCATGAAGACCGGAAAGACGTTCAAATGGGATTCCAAGACGGAGACCACGGACAGCGCCGACGCCAACAAGTTGCTGGCGTGCCCGGAGCGCGACCAGTTCAGCATCCCGAAGGTGCTGAAGGCGGCGGGCATCACGGTGAAGTTCTAAAGTGCGAGCGTTCTAAAGTTCTAAAGTGCGAGAGACGGGAGTTGATATGACGACGAAAACGATGTTGTATGCGGGCGCGGCGGCGGTGTTGCTGGCCGGCTGCGAGACCGATAAGTGCGCGAGCTGCAGCGGGTGCGGAGGGGGCGATACCGTGAACCTGATCACCTTGGATCCGGGCCACTTCCACGCCGCGCTGATTCAGAAGCGCATGGTTCCGGGCGTGTCGCCCAAGGTGCATGTGTATGCGCCGGAGGGTGCCGACCTGAAGATGCACCTCGACCGTGTGAACGGGTTCAACACGCGTGCGGAGAGCCCGACGAAATGGGAGACCGACGTCTACACGGGATCGGACTTTTTCGAGAAGATGCTCAAGGACCGTTCGGGCAACGTGGTGGTGCTGGCGGGCAACAACTCGCGCAAGACCGAGTACATCCTGAAGAGCGTCGAGGCTGGCTTCAATGTGCTTTCGGACAAGCCGATGGCCATCACGCCGAAGGACTTCGAATTGCTCAAGCAGGCGTTTGAGGTGGCCCAGAAGAAGGGCGTGCTGCTTTACGACGTGATGACCGAGCGGTACGAGATCTCGACCATCCTGCAGAAGGAGCTGT
>CAYMLQ010000483.1:0-3764 GCA_964390795.1 uncultured Lentisphaeraceae bacterium | reverse complement strand
GCGCAGGTCTGGCCTTGCTTCAGAAAAACTACGGCTGGGTCGGCGTCAAGGCGGAAGGCGGGGCCACGGCGGTCGTGATGGTGAGCGCGGAGTCAGGGAGCCCGGTGGAGATTCAGCGCGTGCCGCTGGCGCAGCCGACCGTGTATCTGAAAGCCGAGTGCGACTTCAGGAATCGAGCGGACCGGGCGAGCTTCTTCTACAGCCTTGACGGCGCGACATGGACCGCGCTCGGCGGCAAGCTGAAGATGTCCTACACGCTGCCGCACTTCATGGGCTACCGCTTCGGCCTGTTCAACTTCGCGACCCGGTCGCCGGGCGGCCATGCGGAGTTCGACTGCTTCCGCGTCAGCGACCGGATTGCGGCAGAGGAAGGTGCGCCCGCACCGGTGTCGCTCAAGGTGGGGCCGGAGTCGAAGGCCATCAGCCCGGATCTGTTCGGCGTCTTCTTCGAGGATATCAACTACGCGGCCGACGGCGGGCTGTATGCCGAGCTGCTTCAAAACAGGTCCTTCGAGTATCAGTTTGTTGAGCAGCCGGGCTGGAATCCGCTGAACTTCTGGGAACTGCTGCGGCGAGGCGACGGGAAAGGCGGCATGAAGGTCGACGCCGGCATTCCCGTCCAGCCCAACAACCCGCACCACCTCGTGCTGGAGGAGGTGCAGCCCGGCGAGGGCGTCGGTGTCTCAAACACGGGCTTTGACGGCATTCCTGTGAAAAAAGGGGAGACCTACGACATCTCGATCTTCGCTCGCCAGACCTATGCCGAGCGGCGCTGGGGCGGCCCGGCTGACGTCGCGAGCCGGCCCATGCCTGTGACCGTCCGGCTGGAGGGGCGGGTCGGTGCGTGTCTCGGAGAGCACTCGTTCGAGGTTCAAGGCCTCGACTGGACGCGTCTCGCGGGGAGCGTCACCGCCATCGGTGGAGAGACAACGTCGGTCCGGTTCCCGCTCACTCGCTGACCGTCCTCCGGTTGCGCTCGAAGCGGTAGCGGCGGACGGCGTGGAAGCCGTCCCTCCCTGCGAGCGGGGTCGTTCCGGGATGTCATCGCGCGGGAAGACGGTTGCGAAAATGACAATGCCTGTTGCAACAAGTCCAATAGACAATCTAACGGAGCATACACTACCTTTATGGCACTGGAAAATACGAGTCGTTTAGCGAGGACGTTACGCATGAGACATCAGGCAGCCACCACTTGGACAGCAATCGCCATCGGTTTAGTAAGCGCCGCTGCTGCGGCCGACGCGCTTGAACCGGTCCGATTCCAGCAGATCAAGATCAACGGCTTCTGGAAGCAGCAGGTCAAGCTCCAGACGGAAAAGTGGATCCCGCACTGCATCCGGCAAATGGAGGCGGGCGGCGAAGGGAAAGAGCTGCTGAACCTCGTGGCGACGGGGGAGGTGCTGGCCGGCAAGCAGCCGTCGGTGGCGTTCAGCGGCTGCCCATGGAGCGACGCCTACATCTACAACACGGTCGAGGCGGCCTGCCTCGCCCTCGAGGTCGATCCCGATGGCGACAAGGCTCTGACCGCGGCGCAGGACGCCCTGCGCGCCAAGATCGAGGAGTGGATTCCGATTATTCTGGCGGCGCAGGGGCCGGACGGATATATCCACTCGTTCCACGTGCTGAAGAAGCGGCCGCGCTTCACCGCCATCGGCGACCACGAGTTCTACGTGATGGGGTACCTGCTAGAAATGGGCGTGGCGCACTATCGGATGACGGGCGGTAAGGACCGGCGGCTATACGACGCGGCGCTCCGCTGCGCGAATCTGCTGTGCGAGACCTTCGGCCCCGCGCCCAAGCGCACATGGAAGAACGGGCACCCGGGGATGGAGCACGCGCTGTGCCGATTGGGAGAAGCGGTGAACGCCAGCGAGGGCGCGGGAAAAGGCGAGAAGTACATCGCGCTGGCCCGGCACTTTCTCTCGCACCAGCACGAGATCCAGCCCGACGCCTACAACCAGTCGGAGAAGCCCGCCGTCGAGATGACCGAGGCCAGAGGCCATGCGGTTCGCGCCACGTATTTCTACACGGCGATGGCGGATGTCGCGCGGCTTGCCAAAGACAGCGCCTATCTGAGTGCGGTAGAAAAGATATGGGCGAATGCGATCCACAGGAAGCACTATCTCACGGGCGGCGTGGGCGCGTCGCATCAGGGCGAGGCCTTCGCGGGCGATTACGAACTTCCCAACAACGCCTACTGCGAGTCGTGCGCGGGTTGCGGCCTGAGTTTCTGGGCCGAGCAGATGCACCGGCTGCACGCGGACGCTCATTACGTGGATGTGCAGGAGCGCGCGCTTTTCAACAACGTCCTGGGCTCGGTCGAGCTGAGCGGCACAAATTTCTACTATCAGAACCCGCTGGTCTCCAACCAGGCCCGCTACCCGTGGCACGGGTGTCCGTGCTGTGTCGGCAACATCCCCCGCACGCTGATCGCGATCAAAGACCTGATGTATTCCGTGAACACGAAGAGGGACACGCTTTACGTCAATCACTTCGTGGACAGCGAGGGCACGATTGCAGGGGTGGCGGGGGCGGCGCTTCGCCTCCGTCAGGAAACGCGCTATCCGTGGGACGGCGCAGTGAAAGTCACGGTGTACCCGTCTGCCCCGTCCATGTTCACGCTGGCGCTGCGCATTCCGGACCGCACCGAGAGCGACCTCTATACCGTCACGCCGGATCGCGAGGCCACCTTCAGCGTCACGGTCAACGGACAGGCGCATCCGGTCGCGGTTCAGAAGGGGTACGCCCTTTTGCATCGGACGTGGCAGGCCGGGGATCGGGTGGACTTCTCGCTACTGCTGGAGGTCCAGCGCGTGCGTTGCGACGAGCGGGTGGCGGCCAACCGCGGGCGGGTGGCGTTGCAGCGCGGTCCGCTGGTGTACAACTTTGAAAGTGTGGATCATCCGAAGCCGGTGAAGCAGGCGGTGCTGAAGCCTGACGTCGAATTCAAGCCGGTCTGGCGGGGCGACCTGCTGGGCGGCGTGACGGTGCTAGAGGGCGGCGGGTTCACGGCGGTGCCCAACTGCGCCCGCCTGAATAGAGGCGGATCATCTCAGGTCTGGATGCTCGAAAATCTCGATAAGGCGGGGCAGAATACGCTGGCCGGGCAGGCTGACTTGACGGTCTCTTTCTGCCGCAGCGGCATGGATCCCGCGGCGGTGAACGATTCGGAGATGCCCAAGACCGAGAAGGATCACTCGGTCGGCAACTTCGATTTCTGGCCGCACAAGGGCACGGAGGAGTGGCTGCAGTACGAGTTCGCTACGCCTGCGTCAGTGAAGGCGTGTACGGTCTTGTGGTTTGACGATACCGGCAGGGGCGAGTGCCGGGTGCCAACCTCTTGGCGGATCTTGTTCCGCACAGCCGGCGGCACGTGGGAACCGGTAGCCGGCGTGGCCGAGTATCCCGTCGCGAAAGGCAAGCCCGTCGAGGTCGCCTTCACGCCGGTCAAGACCTCAGCCCTGCGTCTGGAAGTGCAGCTCCCGCCGATGTTCTCGTCCGGCGTTTACGAGTGGTCGGTGCGGTAAGCGGATGGTTTCGTTGAAACAGCCGCGGTTTCGAATTTCGCTCTGGGGTGAACGATGCTTTTAAAGTCGATCATGAGTGCGTTTCTGTTGTTGACGGTGCTGGCGAGCGCCGCGCAATCCAAGGCGCAGGGAACGGAACATTATGTGTTCAGCTTCTTTCGCGGCAACGGCGAGGCCGGCGTTTTTCTGGCGCTGAGCGAGGACGCGCTGAACTGGCGCGAGGTGAACGGCGGCAAG
>CAYMLQ010000482.1:0-3770 GCA_964390795.1 uncultured Lentisphaeraceae bacterium | reverse complement strand
GAGGAGTTAGGAGTTAGGAGTTAGGAGTTGTGGGGACGGGGGCGGGGAGGCGGGGGGCTGGAGGGGCACGGCAGGCCGTGTCCGTACGACCAGGTCGTTGAAGGCGAGGGCGTGGCGGTCGGCCTCGACGCGCACGGGGTCGGATGTGGGGGTGAGTTCCAGCCCGAGTTTGGCGAGGCGCGCGCCGCGCCCGAGAAGGCCGCTGCGGGAGAGTTCGATGAGCCGAGGGAAATCTTCAAACGTGGCGAAGCCGCCCTGCGAGACGCGGCGGGCTTCGTCGGGAGAAGGCGTGAGGCCGCGCTGGGCCAGCCACGCTTCGAGCGCGTGGAGGCGGGCCTCTTCGAGGGATTGCGTCGGCGCGCCGTCGGCGCGCCGCTTCTCGTCGAGCCAGAGGGGTGTCTCTTCACGGATGAGGTGCTTGTCCCAGCGAGGCTGCGGAGGGACGGCCTTTTCGGTCTCGTCCCAAAAGTGCATGTCTCCGATCATGCGGGCGGGCGCGAGCAGGCCGCGCAGGTAGGCGGCGGGCACGGCGCTGGCGGGCAGGCGGGCGAGTTCGCCGACGCGCGCGCGCAGGTCTTCGAGGCGGTGGCTGCGGCGCTCGAGTTCGCGCAGGTGGGTGTAGAGCTTGCGCCAGACGAGCAGCGCGGCGGTGTTGACGCGGGAGCAGAGCTGTTCGAGCGTGCCCTCGGCTGCGTAAAAGGCGGCGAGGCCGGCGAGGGTGCGCTCGGGATGAGGCAGGCGCGTGCGCATGAGGTGCGACGTGGCTCGGCTCTCCTCCTCCATTTTTTCCAGGCAGGCCTGCCAGCGGGCGGCGTAGCGCGCTTGGCGCAGCTTGCTGATCTCGGGCGAGATTTCGGTGCGCAGGGTGTGGATGCGGTTGAGGAACTGTTTCAGGAAGCGTTCGAGTTCGCCGAGGATGACGCGCGCGGCGGGGGCGTCGTAACGGCTGGCGGCGAAGCCCAGAAGCCGGATGTTGAAATCGCCGAGCGCCTGGCTGGCGTCGTCCGTGAGCGCGCCCATGCGCGAGAGGCGGTAGAAGACGCCGCGGGCGGTCTCGTAGTCCAGCGCCTCGACGCCGGTCTTGTTGAAGAGCCGGACGGTCTCGCGCAGGGTGCCGATGAGTTCCGAGAGCAGGTCGCGGGTGTCGGTGTCGTTGGGTTCGAGGTCGTCGCGGTGGCGGGCTTCGAGCCAGAGCAGGAAAGCGGTCGACTCGTCGGCGAGGCGGTAGCGGAATTTGCGGCGCCGGGTGTCCTTGTAGCCGCGCAGGCGCTCTTTTTCGTACCGGTCGGTGATGAGATTCCACTCGAGAAGTTGGCGGATGTCCTGATTGAAGGCGTCGTGCGTGTAGGCTCCGCCGTCCAGAGCGGAGCGCACGGCGGCGTAAAGGTCATCGTGGAGCGGCTCCATCTCGTGTCCGCGGCGGAAGGCGAGCAGGGCGGCGAGGACGGAGACATACGCGACCGCGCGCTCGGAAAGCAGCAGGTTGCCGATCTCCTTGTTGCGGTTTTGGAGAAGGCCTGCGGCGGCGGGTGTCTGAGAATCTGTCAGGTCGGAAGACATCGTGAAGCCCAACGTACCAAAAATACCGGACAGACTCCAGACAAACGGGTGCGATTCAACGTTGTTGAATCCGCACCCGATTTAGGAGTTAGGAGTTAGGAGTTAGGAGTTGCAATGCCTTGAAGACGAAGAGCTAATATGCCCGACAAATGGCAGTGTTTAGTGTCTTCATCATGAGGACACCCATTTTCTCCTGCCAAGCCCGCACCTGAGAAGCGGCGCAAACTCAAAAAAGGACGTCCTGGTTTCGCGGGTTGTTTCGCACTCAACTACTAACTCCTAACTCCTAACTCCTCCTTGGGCGTCAGTCGTAGGTGCGGAGCTGCTCGCGCAGAAGCTTGCAGGCTCCGACCGGGCCGGCGGGCCAGAGTCGCGTGGGCGTGGCGGCTTCGAGCGGCGCTTCGATGTCGTCCGGAAGATCGGCGAGAAAGTCGAGTCCGGTGAGGGCTTCGATCTCGTCGATGGAGACCAGGGCCGTGCGGGTGTAGGCGCGCCGCCGGATGTTCTGCGGCATGTAGACGGCGAACGCGTGGAGCTTGCCGTTCTTGCTGGCCACGGCGATCTGGTAGAACGCCGTCGGAATGTCGATGCCGGAGGGGAGCCGCTTGCCGTTGGGCGCTGAGAGCGCGCCGGTGATGACCCACACCGCGCCGAAACGTTCGGGCCAGAGTTCGGAAAGGCGGAATTCGAGGTTGCACCAAGGGCCTTGGTTCAGGCCTGCGCGCTGCGGGCAGATGTTGGAGGTGAGAAAGGTCTGCGCCTGCGCGTCTTTGCCGAAACGGGTGGCGATGGCGAGGTTGGGCGCCATGTGGCCGCGGTCGTAACCGCTTTTGGCGTAGTCCTTGTGCTGCGGCGCGTTGCGTGCGGCGGGATCGGGCTTGAACGTGCTCGGGCGCGGCAGCAGCGCGGGTTTGCGCACGGGCTGAACCTGGTAGGCGACCCAGACGGGGTGGCGCAGCGAGGGCGAGTAGCCGACGGTGAAGCCGGTTTTGCTCAGCACGGTGATGTCGTTGGGCGCGGGGCTGTTCGGGAGCCGCCGGGGCGCTCCGAAACAGAGGATGCGGTTTGTCGGAAAGGCGGACGGCAGCGGCGCGGTCGCGTCGCGTCCGGTGAGCGCCAGCGCGTCGGTGAGGTCGGCGCTGGCGTTGCCGAGGCGCACGGCCAGGTCGGCGAGCGGCGCGGGCAGGCGTGCGGACTGCGCCTGCTGCCAGTGGCGCGGCTGGTGGACGCACCAGTTGGCAGCGCCGCTCAGCAGGAGCAGCGCGAGAATGGAAAGGGCGGAGAGGCGTTTGAGGTGGCGGCGCATAAGAGAGGTCGGAGGTCAGAGGCCGGAGCGGGAGATTCGGTCGAGGGCCTCGGAGAGGAGGGCGGGCCGGGTGGCGAAGTTGAGGCGTGCGAAGCCGGGCGCGCCGAACGGGGCGCCGTCCATGAGGGCGACGCCGTGCGCGAGCAGGAACTTGGCGGGGGAGAGCCCGTCCATGCGGTCGAGCCACGGGCGGAAGTCGAGCCAGGCGAGGTAGGTGGCTTCGACGTGCGGCATGGCGACGCCCCAGGCGCGGGCGGCCCGCTCGACCGTGTCGCGGTTGGCACGCAGGACGTCGAGCAGGGCGAGGCGCCACGGCTCGGCGTGGCGGTAGGCGGCCTCGGCGGCGACCCAGCCGAAGAGGTTCACGTGCGGCACGATGCTGGTCATGACGGCGCGGAAGCGCTGCCGCAGGAAGAGGTCGGGGATGACGGCGAAGGCGCAGGAGAGGCCGGGCAGGTTGTAGGTTTTGCTGGGAGCGATCAGGGTGATCAGGCGGTCGGAGAACTCGGGCGCCGCGACGGCGGCGGGCGTGTAGGCGTGTGGAGGGTCGAGCACGAGGCCGCCGTGGATCTCGTCGGAGCAGACGGTGATGCCGCGGGCGTGACAGAGCGCGAGCAGCGCGCGGAGTTCGGAGGGCATCCAGGCGCGGCCGAGCGGGTTATGCGGGTTGCAGAGGATAAAGAGGCGCGTGGCGGGCGTCAGCGCGGCTTCGAGCGCGGCGAGGTCGAAGACCGGGCGGCCGAGTGCGTCGCGGGTCATGGACGCGGTGACGAGGGTACGGGATGAGAGCCCCGGCGCTTCGAGGAAAGGCGGGTAGACCGGCACGGTGGTGGCGACGGCGTCTCCGGCTTCGCCCACGGCGCGGCAGAGGACGTTGAGGCCGCAGACGAGGCCGGGGGCCGGA
>CAYMLQ010000481.1:0-3779 GCA_964390795.1 uncultured Lentisphaeraceae bacterium | reverse complement strand
ATCCAATTTTGAAATTCTCATTGATGGGATAGTCATATGGAAAAAATCGCCGTACTGTTGGTGGATGATCATTGTGTTTTTCGTGAAGGGCTTCGGGAGTTGCTCAATGAGGAGCATGACCTCTGTGTGGTGGGTATGGCCGAAAACGGGAAAGATGCTGTGGAGTTGTTCGCCAGCCTGCAGCCGGATGTGGTGGTCATGGATATCGCCATGCCGGGACTGAACGGCTTGGAAGCCACTCGGCAGATTCTGAAAGCCCGGCCCGGCGCGCGCGTTTTGATCCTCTCGGCTTTCTGCATACCCTCTTGCAAGGAACAGGTGCTTGAAGTCGGTGCCATGGGGTATCTGAGCAAAGAGAATTCAGGCCGTAACATTGCCAAAGCGATCCGGGAGGTGCATCTGGGCCATGTCGCTGTAGACCCTTCCGTGCTCGTCAAGTCCCCTGTCGCTGTTCGAACGTTAGCCGCATACGTGAGTGGGTCTGGGACGAAGCCGGTCGTTCTTACCCTTCGCGAAACGAATGTGCTGCAACTGATCGCCGACGGGTTTCTCAACAAGGAAATCGCCGACACTCTCAAGATTGGCATGAAGACGGCTGACAAACACCGTATAAGTATCAAGAATAAATTGGGCATCCGCACCACGGCGGGGCTGACGCGCTATGCGATCGCGCTTGGCATGGCCGAGCACAGGGAGACAGCGTCTCCCGACGCCACCCCGTGAGCGCCCACTAGGCAACCGTGATGGCTTCAACGGGACATTGGTCACTTGCGTATTGGCAATCAGACTTTTGTCAGGCATACACCACACTTAATATAGCAATAGACCCCATAGCCTGAGGCCCAGACCGCAGCGTATCATCGCACTATTCAAACAAGGAGAGTGGATATGAAGAGCAGTCAGGTACAGAAGCATGAGAAAAAGACAATCGGCGGCAGCAGTAAGAAAGTGCGGTTCGAGTGCTCGGCGGAGCCGGGCAGTCAGGTGTGCGTTGCCGGAACGTTTAACAACTGGAGTCCTACAGCGAATCCGCTGAAGGACAATCCGGACAGCGGGCATTTCAAAGCGGTTCTTAACCTCCCGGGAGGGACACATGAGTACAAGTTCGTTGTCAACGGCGTGTGGCATTCTGATCCGAAGTGCCCGGATTGGGTTCCGGACGGCTGCGGATCTCTGAACAGCGCGGTGAATGTTTGACGGCCGGCAGTTGAGGAGGGAAACCTGATGAGCACTGACATGATTCAAAAAGTAATCGGGCACATCCTGCCTTTTCTGCCCTATGCGGAGAGTGCGCTGGAACCTGTGGTTTCCGCACGGACGATCGGGCTCCATTACGGCAAGCATCACAAGGGCTATGTCGACAACCTGAACAAACTGATTGCGGGAACGGAGTAGATGGCATCCTTGTGACGTTGGGAATTGACCGCCCCTGTCCCGGTTGGCAGTTTGCTTCCGGAACCGGGCTCTACAGACACTTCACTTTCACCAGCAATACAGGCTCGCCGCTTGTGCCCAGCACAAATTTCGCCTATGGATGTTGGAATCGCGCCTTTGCCAACAGCCGCATTCATGCCGTCACCTTGCAGCCGTGGAGTGACGGGTCTACCTGCTCGCAGGAACGTGACGGGCTAGTAGGGCTGATCCGTGCGCTGCGTGCCAGCCCGCTGAATCAGAAGGCGATGATCTTTCTCTACACGGCGATCCCCGGCACGCCTGAGCGGCAATATCCGGTCACCTCCGCCACGACGGTTGAGCATGTCCGGAATCTGACTCTGACAGCGGACATGGACAAGAGCACGTGGCAGCCCTCCAAGGCCGGCGTCGACTGGCTTATCGAGCAGGCCCGTCAACGGACGGGAGAAACCTTGCGGAGGGTTCCGCTCGGCGATGTTCTGGCGGCTTTGGATGCGAAACTTCGCGCCCAGCCGGTCGCCGGTTTCAAAACCGGGTGGGATTTGTACCGTGACCGCACCCACCTGAACGCCAGCGGTTCTTATGTGGCGGCGCTCACAATGGCCGCCTCGCTTTACAATAAGGACCCGCGCACGACCGGACTCGGGAAACGATTCGAAAAAATTGACTCCGCATTTGCCGCAGTCGTCAAAGAGGTCGTTTGTCAAACGTTGGGTGCAGACGAAAAGATGAAACCAGAGTGAAGCAGTTTCTGAAATCATGCGATGTTGTTGACTGGAAGCATCCTGAAGTGCTGGCTCGTGAGAGTCCGACTTGCCAGAGATATGGGTTGATCCTTTGCCGGTGGTTGCCGAGGCATTGAGGACTCACAAAACGGCGGATGAGCTGTGGGATAATCTCCCGGATATGCTGCTGTAGGGTGCTCTGAGGAAGCTGATCAGCATGTTGCTCTGCGAGAGGTGACCGCTTTCAGCAAAACTTAAATACGCCCAGCCATATCTGCCGCCTGATCACCGGATCGGGTGATGGACTGTCTCTCTCAAATAGCGTAAAATACAATTATCAATGGGGATTGTCATCATGTTACTGAAGCGAATCGGGTGTGTCGGAGCTGTGATCTTGCTGGCTGCAAACGTCGTGCAGGCCACGGAGTTCTACGTGGCTGCCGGAGGCGCTGATGCCGGGAAAGGGACGAAGGACCAGCCGTTCGCAACGATTGAACAGGCGCGGGACGCGGTCCGCGAACTGAAGAAAACCGGACCGCTTAAAGAGCCTGTGACCGTGCGGCTTCAGGGGGGCGCCTACGCGCGCTCGCAGGCGGTGGTGTTCGGGCCGGAGGATTCCGGCACGGCCTCGTGTCCGGTGAACTACGTGGCCGATGGACACGAGCCCGTCGTGCTGAACGGCGGACGCAGGGTCACCGGCTGGCGGAAGCATAACGATAAGCTGTGGATTGCCGATCTGCCCGATGTCGCCAAGGGCGATTGGACGTTCCGCCAACTCTATGTGAGCGGTCAGCAGCGAGCCAGGGTCCGCATGCCTAACGAGGGCTTCTATCGGGTTGCGGGCTGCCCGCAGGGTACACCGAAAAAGGCCGATTACCACAAGGATTGCGACTGGAACCTCTACTACAACCCCACGCAGAAGGTGGATGAGGTGGCCTTCAACAAGGGCTCGTGGGCCGAGTGGCGCAAGCGCGGAAAGGACACGCATTCGCAGTACGCCGACCCGCTCTTCGTCAATCCCGACCAGGGCGACTTCACCCTCAAGCCGGACTCGCCCGCTTTTGCGCTCGGTTTCCAGCCCATCGACGTGAGCCAGGTCGGGCCTCGCATCAAGACTGGGCCCAAACAAGACTGAACGCTACATACTCTCTATGAGCATAACTACGACTCTGCTCTGTTCGAGCGTTTTTGCACTCGTCACCCAGGCCATGTATGCGGCGGAGGTCTTGCGCTACCACACGCTCGTCGTGGACGCACAGAACAAAATTCTGCCGTGGTTCACGCCCGCCGCCAACGCCTTCGACAACTACCTGGACACGTGTTGGGCCTGGGCCTTGGCGGCTCCGAACGACGCGTATGGGCTGCCCATTTCGTATTTGTACTGCGCATGGCGTCCGGGGAGCCCTCCAACGGCGGATACGGGTTGGGAGAATGATGTCGGCGAGAAGATTCCGAATTGGGTCGAGAGCGCGCGGCTTTATTACCAATATTCCGGCAATCGCGCGCCGCTCGATTACGTGAAGCGGCTCGTGGATTACTCGCTCGCACATGGCCAGACACCGACCAACCACGCCTGGCCAAGTTTCCCCGTCGGCACGGCCAATGCCGGAGACACGGAGTTCCGCGGTTTCACGAACGCGC
>CAYMLQ010000480.1:1507-3786 GCA_964390795.1 uncultured Lentisphaeraceae bacterium | reverse complement strand
CCGGCGGCATGCTGGTGCAGGCGATTCCCGCCTACCGGCTGCCGCGCGAGGAGCTAGCGCGCGAGGTGCGCATGATCGAGCACTTGGGCGTGACGCTGGAGACCGGGCAGGCTCTGGGCCGCGACTTCACGCTGGCCGGCCTGCGCGAGAAAGGGTACGAGGCGGTCTTCCTGGCAGTCGGCGCGCCCCTGGGCGTGGCGCTCGACGTGCCCGGCTCGGACGCGCGCGGCGTGACCGAGGCGATGTCGTTCCTGCGGCACTACAACATCCGCGGCTCGGTGCCGGTCGGCAAGCGCGTGGCGGTGATCGGCGGCGGCAACGCCGCGATCGACGCGGCGCGCACGGCGGTGCGGCTGGGCGCGCGGAGCGTGACGGTGATCTACCGCCGCACGCGCGAGGAAATGCCGGCCTACGCCGAAGAGATCGAGGAGGCGCTGCAGGAGGGCGTGGCACTGCGTACGCTGATCCATCCGGAGTGCTTCGAGGTGGAGGACGGGCAGGTGACGGGCGTCCGCTGCCGTACGATGAAGCTGGGCGAGTTTGACCGGTCTGGACGTCGCAGGCCAGAAGGTGCGGAGGACGCCGCCTGCGAGGTCCTGCCGGCCGACCAGGTGATCGTCGCGATCGGCCAGGCGCTGGACAAGAAGTCGTTGGCCGGCGAGGTGGAGGTGGCGCGCACGGAGCGCGGCTGGATCAAGGCCGACCCTCGCACGGGCGTCACCTCCGTGCCGTGGCTCTTCTCTGGCGGCGACGCCGTGTCCGGCCCCTCGTCGGTGGCCGACGCCATCGCGGCTGGCGAGCGGACGGCGGTCGCGATCGACGCGCTGCTGACAGGTGCCGAGCACGCCTTCTGGCGCGGCTATCGGGATCCCGGGGTCGCCTTCGATCCAGGCGCGGATCCGGTGGTTTATGCCCGCGAGAAGCTGCACACCATGGCGCTTGAGAAACGGCGCCAGAACTTTGCCGAGGTTGAGCAGCCTTGGAACGAAGGCACGGCGGTGCGTCAGGCCAAGCGGTGCCTGCGCTGCGATTACGGCAAACAACCCTGCGAATGCGAACACGCTTAACCGGAGAAACGCTCATGCTGAACGTGACGATTAACACTCAGAAAATTCAGGTTCCTGAAGGCTCGACCATTCTCCAGGCGGCGCGTCAGGTAGGGGTGACCATCCCTACGCTGTGCAATCTGGAAAAACGCGAGGCGATCGGCGCGTGCCGGGTCTGCCTGGTCGACGTGGAGGGCGCGCGCACCCTGTCGGCAGCCTGCTCCACGCCGGTCACCGAGGGTATGGTGGTGCGCACAAATAGCGCGCTGGCGCGCGCCGCGCGGCGGCAGGTGGTGGAGATGCTGCTCTCGGAGCACGACGGCAACTGCCCGACCTGCGACCGCAGCGGCGACTGCGAGCTGCGGGCGCTGGCCGAGGAGATGGGCATCGCCCGCCTGCCCTTTGAGGGGATCAAAGCCAAGCAGAAGATCGACGACTCGACGCCCGCTCTGGTGCGCGACAACGCCAAGTGCGTCAAGTGCCGCCGGTGCGTGACGATCTGCGGCGAGGTGCAGGGCGTGAGCGCCCTCGTCCCCCAGGGGCGCGGGTTCCAGACCATGATCGGGCCTGCCTTCACGCGCGATCTTGCGGACGTGGCCTGCGTGCAGTGCGGCCAGTGCGCGGCGGTCTGCCCGGTGGGGGCCATCGTCGAGAAGAGCTGCATCCCCGAGGTCTGGAAGGCGCTCGAGAACCCGAAGCTGCACGTGATCGTGCAGACCGCGCCGGCCATCCGCGCCGCGCTGGGCGAGTGCTTCGGCTACGAGCCGGGCACGCGCGTGACGGGCAAGATGGCGGCTGCGCTGCGCCGGCTCGGCTTCGACGGGGTGTTCGACACCAACTTCACGGCCGACCTCACGATTCTGGAGGAGGGCACGGAGCTGCTCACGCGTCTGAAGAAGGCGCTGGTGGACAAACAGCCCGTGGCGCTGCCGATGTTCACGAGCTGCTCGCCGGGGTGGATCAACTTCGCGGAGTTCTACTTCCCGCAGTTCCTGCCCAACATCTCGACCTGCAAGTCGCCGCAGCAGATGTTCGGCGCAGTGGCCAAGACCTACTACGCGGAGAAGATCGGGCGCAAGCCCGAGGAGATCGTGGTGGTTTCGGTCATGCCGTGTACGGCCAAGAAGTTCGAGGCGCAGCGGCCGGAGATGGCGTCCAGCGGCGTGCAGGACGTGGACTACGTGCTGACGACCCGCGAGCTGGCGAAGATGATCAAGGAGGCGGGCATCGACT
>CAYMLQ010000480.1:0-1497 GCA_964390795.1 uncultured Lentisphaeraceae bacterium | reverse complement strand
CGCGGCGGACATCTTCGCCAATACGGGCGGGGTCATGGAGGCGGCGCTGCGCACGGCGTACGAGATCGTGACGGGGCGCGAGCTGCCGGTGAACAACCTGCACATCAAGGCGATCTCCGGGCTGGAGGGCCTCAAGGAGGCCGCGCTGACGATCACGGGGGTCAAGAAGGAGTGGTCGTTCCTTGAGGGCGTGGAACTCAAGGTGGCGGTGTGCCACGGGCTGGCCAACACGCGGCGGCTGCTGGAGAACATGAAGGCGCACGGCTCGCCCTACCACTTCATCGAGGTGATGACCTGCCCGGGCGGCTGCATCGGCGGCGGCGGGCAGCCGCGCTTCACCGACGACACGGTGCGGCTGAAGCGCATCGCCGGTATCTACAGCGAGGATGAGGGCAAGGCGCTGCGCAAGTCGCACGAGAACCCCGACGTGATGAAGCTCTACGAGGAGTACCTGGGCAAGCCGCTGGGCGAGAAATCGCACCATCTGCTCCACACGCATTATCATCACAAGGAGACGTGAGTGCCTGCTGGCCGTAACGGTTTGTGGAACCGTTACGGCCTTTCAAAAGCAAGATACACTTGGGGCGTGAACCCATTTGCCCTGTGCCTGACCATTCGCGGTCGGTTATTCAGATTCACTTCTCATGAGATGTGAATCTGAATTCGCACGACCTTCACCTTCTAGAAACCCTGCGCCTTTCGTGATTTCTCTCGTTCCCCAACGGCGGTAATCATCACCTGTATTAAAGGGATGCATTACCTTGTTCGCCTTTCGGTTGCTCTTTCAGCGCCCTTGGCACGGCGAAGGTGGCTCCTCATATAGGCCATACCTCACCGTTTACTTCATGTGTTGAACCGCGTATGCGTCCAGCAGGTTCCGGATCATCTTCTGATAGGCGGTCTTGTGCAAGTCGGCCTGACCTTTGAAAAAGTCAAGACTTGCCCGACTCAGAGAGATCGTGACCTTAA
Source organism: uncultured Lentisphaeraceae bacterium (assembly GCA_964390795.1). Lineage (GTDB taxonomy): Bacteria > Verrucomicrobiota > Kiritimatiellia > RFP12 > UBA1067 > CAYMLQ01. The sequence continues at coordinate 528 of CAYMLQ010000480.1, read as the reverse complement.
CCTTCTCTTCTTTGAACGCGAGCTGATCGGGTGAGGGGAGAAAGTCCTTTACTACCCGTACCTTGCCCATGGGCTCATCAGTGTATGTGATTTTGCTCTTCATAAAGTTTGTTTCCCTTCCGCCAATAACCGGCTCCGAAAATCCGGATGATGTTGTTTCGATAGGTGAATCGGACAGTCATGATACCGTCGCCGACTTTTCCGAGGCAGTAGAATCTCTGTTCCGCGTCGCTATGCTCCTCGTCCAACAGGATCACACGGCGGGGATCAGCAAAGGCGTGTTGCGCAAACGAGAAGGAAACGCCGTGTTTTTGCTGATTCAACCCATCCTTAGCTGAATCCCATTCAAAGCGCGTCTTGTCCATGACCATGACGATACCATTTTGGCTTAGGTTTGCAATACGAAAGTATGGCTAATAGAGTGGTTATAAAGCCAGCAGACTTCGTGACAACGCGCGACATGTCCGAAATTAACTTTCACCGGGTCAGATTTGTCTTTGGTTGGCGGCGGTTCGGCATTATAGGCTG
>CAYMLQ010000479.1:0-3826 GCA_964390795.1 uncultured Lentisphaeraceae bacterium | reverse complement strand
GTACTCAATAAACTCGCAGCCTAGAAACGTTCGTTTGATCTTGCAAGTCACCTGCATTCGCAAACACGCGTCAAAGGCATATTGGCCAATGGAATAGACATTAGCACCAAATGTCACGTTCGTAAGACTGCTACAGTACTGAAACGCAGAAGAACCGATGTTCGAAACACTGTTCCCCAGAGTCACGTCCCTCAGATTGGCGCAAGAATAGAACGCGCGTGACCCAATGGTCTTGACCCCAGCAGAAATGGCCACACTCACTAGCCCGGTGCACTGACTAAACGCCGTTGACCCAATTTCGATGACTGTCTTATCTCCCAATGTGTCAGGTATCGTAACGTCGCCTCCACTGCCCGTATAATCGGTAATCTTCACTCCTGTCCCGCTACTGACATACGTGAAGTTTCCGAAAGTTGCGGCCGTCGCCAATGTGTGACAAAGACCTAGATACATGACCGCCAACAAAACACTGGTCGGCAGAACATATCGATTTTTCATCATTAACCCTCCTTTTGATTTTCTTAGCGTTGGCCATCAAGGCCGGGCGACGAAGATGCTCTCCGGCGTGCCGTACTCGGACCGGCTCTTCATCCGGTGCGTATAGCTGAATCTTACTTCGACAGCTTGAAGAACACGATGGGCTTCTCCCACTCGAAGAGTACCCCGCTCCGCTCCGACGCGATCAGATCGAGATGGTTGGTGGATAGGGCGTTCAATCTCACCGTCAGCGTATCCGACTCGTGATAGGCATTCGTGACGGCGTTCCCGAAGAGTTTCTCCGTATTGATTTCCTCACCGCCGGTGAAGGTTGCGCTGAAACTGATCGTTTTCGGAATCCGCTCTTTTTCAACGGTTCCCGGAAACACGCGCGCGTCCGTGAGCCGCGCGAATTTCACTGCGTCCGGCAGCCAAAGAAACACAGACCGTTCAGATTTCTCAAAGCGGAACCAGAGATAGGCGTTCTCGTTCGTAGACGCCCTCATGCGGGCGCTGGCATAGGTTTTGCCCGCCCCCTCGCGAAGGTAAACGTCGAACTCGCTCAGTTCCGGCTTGCCGCCCTCGTCGTCGACATAGCGCACGCGGAGAAACCCGTTCGTGGCGTCCTCGACCTTAACGTTCAGCGCAGGGAACTCAGGATTGACCCACGTGCCGTTCAACTCATCCGTGCTTTCGCTCACATCGAGCGGCCGATCCCCGATCGGAACGGCGACATACACCGCCGAACAGCCCGCAAACAACAGGGCGAACACAGCACCTGTAACAGGTTTCATCTCCCGTACAGCCTCTCTCTTTAGTATTTGCGCATGGCCTTCATCCGCACCATGCTGGCTTTAGTTGTGTTCCCAGGTAGGGCGCGGTTCCCCGAACCCGCCGCCGGCCCCTGCCGCAGCGGACGCCTGCGGGGAGGCGTCCCTACCGGGCTTCGCGCGTCCGCTGACGCTTACTGCGACAGCAGCAGGTCATACGACCACGCGAAGCTGTACGGCACCGGCGCCCCCTGCGGGTTCTGGTACGTCCCTCTATCCGTCCACAGGAAGAAGCCGCGCCCGGCGACGCTGTCTTCCGTCGGCTCGCGCTCGGGCGTCAGCACGCCCTCGTAGGAGATGGGCTTGGACGTGTGCGCCGCGCCAGAGTCGAACCACGCCTTGAACGTTCCCCTGAAAACGCCAGTGGCCCGCGTCAGCGCGAGGGTCAAGCCGACGGTATTGGCCGCGCTATAATCCCACACGTGGTCATTGTCGGGATCGGCGGGCAACCCCGCCCTTGGCGCCGCGAAGCCCGTCATCTCGCCGAACCGGTTGGTCGACACTGCCAGCGTGACGCCGTCCGGCCTCCACCAGGCCGCCGTGACGTGGTTCGTCCCGGCTGTCATGACCGGCGAGGGCGCACCCTCGTCCGTGCCGACACGCAGTTCCATGCCCGCATAGTACGCGTACAGGTTGCCGCCCGTGTTGTACCAGCCGCCGGTCAGCCCAAGCTCGCGACCGAACCCGGCGCCATATTCGTACGTCGCCTGCGGGTTGAGGCTCGCCCAAAGCAGCGAGGTGCTGTCCAGCGCGCGCACGGTCACCCGGGTGCCCGCCCGGCCTTTGAAGAACTCGGTCAGGCCCAGCAGGTAGCCGCCCTGATACGCGGCGGGCGCGGCGTAGAGAACCGAGAACACGCGCCCGGCCTCGTCGAGGATCAGCGCTCCGCTCTGCGAGACCGCCGTGCCGTCCGCCAGCTTGCCCGCCGTCTTTACGCCGCCGACCGCGTCCGCCGTATACGTCAGGAAGCCGCTGCCGTATTCGTCCGATCCCGGCAGCGACGCCGTGTAGTAGCCTGTGTAATTCGTCACCACCGCCACGGTGCTCGCTTCCTTCCAAATAATGCGCCACAGTTGCCCCGCATGGCTCGGATGGTACGTCCCGTCTATCCAGCGCTCCGTCACCTGCGCCTCCACCCGCGCCAGCGCGGCGGACGAAAGGACAGTTCCGTTCCAGCGGGCCTCACGCGGCTCGACGGTCAGAGACACGTCCATAACCCGGGGCGCAGCCTGTAGGATCGCCTGCACCCCAAGCTGAAAGCCACCGTGTGCGGCGGCGACGGTCTCCCAGCTGCTCTCGCTGAACCGATAGGTTTTCCCCTCGAACGACATTGACCCCGTGATCGCGCCGACAGGCGTTACGGACATCTTGATGGCGCCGGCAAGCCCGCCGTTGCCCGCGCTCGTGACATAGCCCTCGAAATCTCCCTGCGCCCATTTGGCCAGCGGGTCGACCCGTATGCTGAACGTCTGCGTGGCAGCCGTCCTGTTCACGTTTCTCGCCGTCACCGTCACCGTCCGGTTGGTGACGGCCGCCGTCGGGACGCCGGTAATCTTTTGGGTGGCCGCGCTGAAGCTCAGGCCCGCAGGCAGACCCGTCACCGTCACTGTCGGCAGGCTCGCCGACTCCACCGCCAGCGGCAGTTCGTACCACACGCCCACCATGATCTGCTGCGCGCCGGGATTCTCGATCTCAGGCGAAGGCACATTGGTCGTAATCCCGAAACGCGCCGTCACCGTCAGGTTCGTCTTGGGCATCAGCAGGTTGCGGACTGCCGCCTGCGACCCGTCCTCCCAACGCAGGAAGGTGTTGCCCGCAGCGGGCTTCGCCGTCAGCGCGACTTTGACGCCCGGCGCGTAGAGCCCCGCGCCCGTCACCGTTCCGCCGCCCGACGGCACCTCCGCCGTCAGGCGCGCCTTGACCGTCAGCGTCTGTCTCACCGACGGCGCGGCCTTGAAGTCGATGTCGCCCGGCTGGCTGGCGGTGATCACCGCCGTGCCCGTGCCGGTGATGTGGATCTTGCCGTCAGCGATCTGCGCGACGGACTCGTTGGAGCTCGCGTACAGCACGGTCAGGCCCGACGACGCCGTCGCGCCGGGCGGGAAGTCGGCGTCCCCAAGCGCCCTCACCGCCAAGCTCGGGAACGTGAGGGTCTGCGCGGACTGCAGGTTGTTGACGCGCAGCGTCCAGCCGGTCTCCGTCACGCCGCCCTGCCGGTCCAGCGCGGTGGCTCTGATCTGAAGGTCCCTGAACGCTGCGCCCTGCACCGTGTTTGCGTCGGTCCTGAGGGTGAACGCGCTGGTGATCGTGTTCGGCGCCCCGGTCCGCGTCACCAGCTTCTGCGCGCCGTCCACATACCACGTGATATTCGTCATCCCGCGTCCGAGCGTGTCGGGGTCGGTGCCGTCGCCCGCCGTCATGCTGAAGGCGACGGTGGCGCCTTCGGTGACCGCCGCCGGATCGAATTTCGGCGACCGCGCGGTCAGCACGGGCGGCTGGTTCGGCCACGGCGCGATCGG
>CAYMLQ010000478.1:0-3839 GCA_964390795.1 uncultured Lentisphaeraceae bacterium | reverse complement strand
TTCGCCCTCCAGGGCTCGCGGCTCATCGCCATGACGGGCCTCATCACCGGCCTGGCCGCAGCCATGTCCATGGCCGCGTCGGCGTTCCTCTCGGCCCGCGCGGACGACGCGGTCACCGACCGCCATCCCGGCAAGACCGCCTGCTACACGGGCATCGCCTACGTCTGCACGGTCATCATCTTGATCCTCCCCTACCTGTTGTTGTCGAACGTCAAGATCGCCTTGGCGGTGATGCTGGCGTCCGCCCTTGCGATCATTGCGCTTTTCAACTTTTACCTCAGCGTGGCCAAGGACGCGCCGTTCCGCAAAAGCTTCCTGCTGATGGCGGGCATCTCCACCTTCGTCGCCACGGTCTCCTTCGGTATCGGCTACGTTCTCAACCACACCCTCGGCGCGGGTTAATAACGTCCTGTCGACCGCAGACCGCGTTTGACGCAGCCCCTGCCGCAGAGTATGATTTGCGAATCCAAATCGTGAAGGAATAGATTCGTGCGCATTGCATTTTTTGATTCCGGGATCGGCGGGCTGACCGTGCTAAAGCAGGCCTTGGCCGTCATGCCGAACGAGGAGTATATCTACTATGCGGACACGAAGAATGTGCCTTATGGCGTAAAGCCCAAAGAGGCGGTTCGGCAATATACATTCAGCGCCGTCGATTTCTTAGCGCACCAACACATCGACGCCCTTGTCGTCGCCTGTAACACGGCGACCTCCGTGGCCATCAACGATCTACGCGCGCGCTATGACTTCCCCATCATCGGCATGGAGCCGGCCGTCAAACCCGCGATCATCCGCAACGCCGGCAAAAAGATACTGGTTTACGCGACGTCACTGACCTTGAAAGAGAGCAAGTTGGAAACGCTGATCGACGCCTTGGACACGAAGCGCAACGTCGAGCGGCGGGAGCTGGACGGCCTCGTCACCTTCGCAGAGAATTTCGAGTTCGACACGCCCCTTGTGCAAGACTACTTGCAGGAAAAGCTGGCTCACACGCGTTGGGAGCACTACGAAACGATTGTGCTCGGCTGCACGCACTTCATTTTTTACAGAGACCTGATCCTGTCGCTGGCCGGAAACACGATCCAATTGATCGACGGCAACGAAGGCACGGTGAACCGCCTGGTGAGCATGGCCGGTGCGAAGCGTTCGCCGGCGAGGCCCGCTGGCCCACGCATTGTCTTTTATTCCTCGGGCATCAAGGATTCGCCTGAGCGCGAGCGACGCTTATTGAAGGTGCTGAACACGTAAAGGAGCAGACCATGAGGAACGGCAGGACGGCAAACCAAACAAGCAGGGACACAAGCGCACCGTATGAGCCATCGCTCTCCTACAAGCAGGCGACGCAGGCGATTTCCATGCTGGGAATCAAGAAGGCGAACACCGAGCCCTGGCAGCTGCTGCTCTTGGGTATTCTGGCCGGCATCTACATTGGCGTCGGCTCTCACCTGTTTCTGGTTGCGATGCAGGCGGGCATGGGGCGGATCGTCAGCGGCGCGGTCTTCGGGGTCGGTCTTGTGCTGGTGGTCGTGGCGGGCGCGGAGCTGTTCACCGGCAACATCATCATGGTGGTTGCCGCGCTGACAGGCCGGCTCCCCTTCGGCAGGATGCTCCAGAGCTGGGCGGTGGTCTATCTCGGAAACCTGGCAGGCTCGCTGCTGCTCGTCTTCCTTGTGAACGCCTCTGGACTGCTGGCGAGCCACGGCACCCCAACGGAGATAGGCGCGTTTGCCGCCAACGTCGCTGAGGCCAAACTGGGGCTGTCGTTTGGCGAAGCCTTCTGCCGCGGCATTCTCTGCAACATGCTCGTCGTTCTCGCGCTCATCATGTCGAGCATTTCAAAGGACATCATCTCCAAAATCGCCTGTTGCATCCTGCCGATCATGGCCTTTGTCGCCTCAGGATTTGAGCATTGTGTGGCGAACATGTATCTGATTCCCGCAGGGCTGCTGGGCAAGCACGCGGGCCTCATGGAGCATGCGGCGCTTCTGTGGAACCTCATCCCGGTCACGCTCGGCAACATCGTGGGCGGCATCTGCATCCTGATGCTCCACCCGAACCGCATCCGCCAGCTCATTGTGCTGACCAAAGGCAAAGAACTGTAATGGGCATTATTGAATCCCAGGGAAAAAGCCCCATCACAGGTAATCGCTCACCCTTTCGCGCCGTCAAACTCCAGCGCCACTTTTCCCAGCCAGGCCGGAATGTCCAGCTCTTGCGGGCAATGCTTCCGGCACTGCCCGCACGCGATGCAGGCCGAGGCTTTCTCGTTCGGCAACATGCTCCGGTACAGGGCCGGCTGCAGGGTGTGACGCCGCTCGACCAGCAGATGCTTGTTATACAGATCGAACAGGACAGGGATCTTGATGCCTACGGGGCAGCTCTTAACGCAGTACCCGCAGGTGCTGCAGGCGATCGGCACGTGGTCGCGGATGTACAGGCACACTTTGTCCAAAACCTGCTTCTCGCGCTCCGACAGCACGCCCACGTCGGCTGTCTCGACGGTGCGCAGGTTGTCCTTCATCTGGTTCTTCTCGCTCATGCCGCTGAGCACCACGGCCGGCTCCGGCTGGTTCCAGATCCAGCGCAGCGCGCTCGACACCGGGTTCACCCCGAACTCCTCGAACAGGCGGCTGGCCCCCGGAGGAAGTTGGGGGCCAGACAAGAACCCGCCGAAAAGCGGCTCCATGATGGCCACGCCTAATCCTTTGCCGGCGGCGTACTTCAGGCCGCGGACGCCCGCCTGCACGTCAGGCTGGGCGTAGTTGTACTGGATCTGGCAGAAGTCCCAGTCGTAGGCGTCGACGACGGTTTTGAAAAACTCGAAGTCGTCATGGTAGGAGAACCCGGCGAACCGGATACGCCCGCGCCGCTTCTCCTCGTCCAGCCACTCCAGCGAGCGTGAGTCGAGCACGTTTTTCCAGTGCCGCTTGTTCAGCGCGTGCAGCAGGTAGAAGTCGACGCGCGGCACCTGTAGACGAGCCAGCTGCGTTTCAAACGGCGCGTGCTGATCGCCGGGCTTCTCCATATCCCAGACCGGCAGCTTCGTCGCGACGTAGGCCTTGTCGCGCCAGCCGTTGTTCAGTGCGCACCCCACGACCCGCTCGCTCTCGCCCTCGTTGTAGACATAGGCCGTGTCGATGTAGTTGATGCCGCTGTCGAGCCCGGTCTCGATCAGGTCGATGGCGCGGCGATCATCGATCTTGCCGTCCTTCATCGGCAGGCGCATCGCCCCCAAGCCGAGCATGGAGACCAGCACCTGGGTCTTGGCGCCGTAGGGCCGGTAACGCATCGTGGTCCTGTAATTCACGATTTCCATACGATTCCCCTCTCACACGCGTTCGCCCTCGACACACACCGTCACGCCGCTACGCCCGCTCGTCCAACGGCATATACGGGCGATGCTCGAAGATCGCCTTGTACGCCGGACGGATGATGGGGCCGCCGTTGAGCAGTTCCTCGATCCGGTGCGCGCACCAGCCGACCACGCGTGAGATGGCGAAAATGGGCGTATAGAGGTCGATCGGGATGTTGAGCATGTCGTAGACGAACCCGGAGTAGAAATCCACGTTGGCGCACAGGTCGCGCGTCTTGGCGCGGTTTTTGTTGAAAATTCCAGGGCCGATCCGCTCGATGGTTTCGTACAGGTGCAGTTCCTCCTCGCGGCCTTTGGCCTTGGCGAGGTCGCTAGCCTTTTCGCGGAGCATGTCGGTTCGCGGATCGGAAAGCGTGTAGACCGCATGGCCGAGGCCGTAAATCAGGCCCGTGCCGTCACCCGCCTGCTTGTTGAGTATCTTGGTCAGATAGTCGGCCACCTCGCCCTCGTTGTCCCAGTGCTCGAC
>CAYMLQ010000477.1:0-3839 GCA_964390795.1 uncultured Lentisphaeraceae bacterium | reverse complement strand
TCGTCGTCTACGACAACTGGACCGAGTTCGGCGAGGGCCACTACATCGAGCCGACTACCGGCACGGGCTTCACCTTCGTCAACGCCATCAAGCGCGTCTTCTGCAGCGCGTGGGCGCCGGAAGCCGCCACCGACATCATTCCCGAGGACGTGGGCCTGCCTCCCCCGCAGCAGCGCTACGAGGCGGTCCGCGCCAGCTTCGGCAAGCGCATGCCGTGGCAATCGATCCGCATCACCGGCGACCTGCTGGCCGATTGGACCTTCGAGGGCTTGGCCGGCGACGGCACCCTTGCGGACGCCTCGCCGAACGAATGCAACCTCAAATGCGAGGGCGTCACGCTGGAAGCCGGCCGCGGCGGCCAGGTGCTGCGCTGCGGCGAGGGCGGCGCGACCGCAACCGTCCCCGCGCCATTCTTCAGCCCTGGCGGCGTCACCGTGGCCCTCTGGTGCAAGCCCTCCGAGAGCGGGGAGAGCGACCGCTGGATGCTCAACACGGTGGCGGCCGGTACGGACGGCTACCGCCTCGGGCTCAGCGGCGGTCGGGCGGACTGGCAGGTGCCGCGAGAGAACTGGAGCCATTCGCTGATCAGCCCGAACCCGCTGCCCGCCAACGAATGGTCGCACGTGGCGGCCACCTTCGACAACGCCGTCATGCGCCTCTACGTGAACGGCAAAGAGGTCGGCACGCTGGAGCGCCGCGGCTTCATCAATCCGGGCAATGCCGTCACCGTCGGCGCGCACAGCGCCGACATGGACCGCGCCCGCTTCCGCGGCTGGCTCGACGAGGTGCGCATCTATCGGCGCGTGTTGCCGGCCGACGAGATTGCGCGGCTGGCCCGTGGAGGAGGATGATGTCGCGTGTGTCCCGTATAATCGGACGTTTTTGCCTGTGCGCCGGGGGTGTGCTCGGCGCAGTCACGCTGCCTGCGGAAGGCCGCGTGAGCGAAACCGTTCCGGCTGAGCTGCGAGCCAGGCTGCCGAGTGTCGCGTTTGTGCGGCGTCCGGGCGGCTACGGCTTGCGCGGCACGAACGCAACGATGTTTGCTCACCGCACGGGAAAAGGCTCCTCAATCGAAGTCTTTGACCCGCAGCAGCCCGAGCGCCCGCCGCGCGTGCTTTTCACTACGGAGGCTGGCTTTGTGTGGGATCTGGACCTGTCCTGGGACGGACGCCACCTCCTTTTCACCTACAAGACGAGCGTGGACGCGCCCTTCCACCTCTGGGAGATCGGAGTGGACGGGCACGGGCTGCGGCAGATCACCGACGGGCCCTTCCATGACTTCAACGGCGTGTACTATCCGGACGGGCGCATCGTCTTTTGCTCCTCGCGGGTCGAGGCCTACTCCTACTGCCAGAACTTTCTCGCGGCGGCCCTGTATACGTGTCACGCGGACGGGTCGGAGATCCGGCGTTTCGACTTCACCACGCTCTGCACCATGAAGCCGGCGGTCCTGGACGACGGTTCGATCCTGTGTACGCGGTGGGAGTATCAGGACAAGAACATCTTCATGTGGCAAGGCCTCTGGACCCTTCAGCCGGACGGGCGGCAGATGCAGCTCTACTACGGGAACACGATCACCGTACCGAATTCGCGCTACGGCGGCAAGCCGGTGCCGGGCACCGGCGATGTCCTCCTGACGATGGCAGCCCACCACCATCCGCCGATCGCCGATATCGCGGTGCTGAATCGGAGTGCCGGCATCGAGCATCCAAAGGCCCTGCGCAAGGTGACCTTCGAGACGCCTTACGAGATCAAGGCCGGCGAGCACTGGCAGCACGCCAACTGGCAGTCCGGCGACGTCTTCTTTCCGCAGGCCGTGACAGACCCTTGGCCGCTAGAGGACGGCGTCTTTCTGGCGTCTTTCGGAAATGCCGCGCGTCCCCAGGAGGGTTTCCGGCTTTGCGTGTGCCGCTATGACGGCGAGCGCTACCCTCTCAACGGGGCCGGCTCGAATGTCTTTAGCGCGCTGCCGCTGAGGGCCAGGCCGCTGCCGCGCTCGATCGTGCGCGCCGAGGCGCCGCAGGAGGCGGGCGAAGGGGTGTTCTACGTGCAGGACGTCTACCGGGGTCTCGCCGAGCAAGGCGTGGCGCGCGGGCAGGTCAAGGCGCTGCGCGTGATGCGTCCGCTGCCCAAGCGATACAACACAGAAGGCCCGCGCTACCACGACCACTATCCGGTGATCGGCTACGGCTCTTACTACGTGAAAGAGAACCTCGGCGAGGTGCCGGTGGATGAGAACGGCTCCGCGTATTTTCGTGTGCCCTCCAACTGCGAACTCTATTTCATCGCGCTGGATCGGGACGGCAAGGAAGTGCAGCGCATGGGCTCGGTGACGCAGGTGACCACGGGCGAACGGGCCTCATGCGTCGGGTGCCATGAGCCGCGTCTGAGCGCGCCGCCGGTCGGCGGCGTGAAAGAGGTGCGCTCGGAACGGCAACCCGACACGCTCCGGCCGCCGCCGGGCGGCGCCGGGCCGGTCGACTACGTGCGTCAGGTGCAGCCGGTCTTTGATCGCTACTGCACGCGGTGTCACGCGGGGCGCACGCCGGCGGCGCGAATGGATCTCAGCGGCGACAAGACGCGCTTCTTCAACATGTCCTACGACTCCCTTTGTCTGCGGCGGCTGGTGACCTGCTACTACATCAACCCGGGGCCGACCGGCGTGTTTCCGGCCCTCAAAACCGGATCGACGGTGAGCCGGCTCACGGAGGTCATCGAGAAGAAGCATCAGGGCGTGGAGGTGGACGATGAGAGCCGCCGCCGCCTCTACGCCTGGATCGACGCCAACGCCCCGTACTATGCGACCTTCGAGATGTCCCGCCCCCACACCATGGGCGGGCGCGACACCTGGCATTTCGTGCCTGGAAACGCACGTGTGGCGCCGCAGCCCGAGCCGTGGTTTGCCGAGCTGAACCGAACCTATCAGAAAGCCTGCGCGTCGTGCCACGGGGAACTGGAGACAGGCGGACTCGCACGTAAAAACCTGTGGATCAACCTGACCCATCCCGAGCACAGCCTGCTCCTCAACGCGCACCTGTCGAAAGCCGCGGGGGGACTGGGGCTGTCGGGCGTGCGAAAGGGCGTTCGTCCGCCGGTTATCGAAAGCGCCGAAGCGCCCCTCTACCGCGAACTGTTGGCGGCGCTCCGGAAGGGACAGGCGAGCCTCGCGCAGCGGCCGCGCATGGATATGCCGGACGCGGTGGCGATTCCGCAGGCGCGCGATTTCGGCAAGGTCTTCTAGGCGCCTAAGCGCCACGCATATGCGTTGCGCCACCCCCCGCTTCCGCGTTACACTGTGTCCGATATGAAAACCGATTTCTCCGCCGCACAGCGCGCCGCGCTGCGCTCCCAGCTCAGCAACGAGCTGACCGAAACGCTCGTCTACACCCGCCTCGCGCGGCGCCAACCCGCGGGGCCTAACCGGGACTTGCTTGAACGTATCGCCGCTGACGAGCGCCATCACGCCACGCAACTCGCGTCCCTGCTCGGCGAAGAGGGCCGCCCGAACCGGTTCAAAGCGTCGCGCGAGATTCTGATCGCGCGGCTCTTCGGACTGACCTTCGGGCTCAAGCTCATGGAGAAAGGCGAGAGCCTCGCGGGCGACGCCTACAGGTCGCTTTCCGGAGACCTGCCGGAGCTGCTCACGATCGCCGAAGAGGAGGACGCGCACGAGTCCGCCCTGCTCTCCATGCTGGACGACGAGCGCCTGAACTATATGGGCGCAATCGTGCTGGGGCTGAACGACGCGCTGGTCGAACTCACCGGCGCGCTGGCGGGTTTCACCTTCGCCCTCCAGGGCTCGCGGCTCATCGCCATGACGGGCCTCATCACCGGCCTGG
>CAYMLQ010000476.1:0-3846 GCA_964390795.1 uncultured Lentisphaeraceae bacterium | reverse complement strand
GGGCGTCGCGTCTACGGGAAAGATCCGCGATCCCGCCATAATTAGAATTGCTGGCGAGCCCCTTGGCGACTTTGCGGCATCCGTATACACTTCTGCCATGGATGCGCCGCAGAGCCGCTTGTTTGACGATGTGACCCGCGCCTCCCCGCCCGAGCGGAAGGTCGCGCTGTTCCGCTCGCTGTTCCGGGGCCGCGAAGACCTCTTCCCGCGGCGGTTTGAGAGCCTGCGGACGGGGCGGAGCGGTTACCAGCCGGTCTGTGCTAACGAGTGGCGGCGCGGCCTTTGCGACAAAAAGAGCGTCGCCTGCGGCCGCTGTCCGAACCGGCAGTTCGTGCCCGTTTCGGATGCCATGGTGGCGCAGCACCTCACGGGCGCGGATGAGCAGGGCCGGCCGTTTGTCATGGGCGTGTATCCGTTGCTGCCGGACGAGACTTGCCGCTTTCTGGTCATCGATTTTGACAAGGCGGCTTGGCGGGAGGACGTCGCGGCGGTCTTGCAGGCGGGCCGCGACACGGGTGTGCCGTTTGCCTTGGAGCGCTCCCGCTCGGGCAATGGGGGCCACCTCTGGCTCTTTTTCACGGAGCCTGTTTCGGCACGGCTGGCGCGCGAGGTGGGCGCGGCCGTGCTGACAGCGGCGGCGGAGTGCCGGGCGCAACTGGGGCTCGACTCCTATGACCGGCTCTTCCCGAATCAGGACACGATGCCGAAAGGGGGCTTCGGCAACCTGATCGCGCTGCCGCTGCAGAAACAGGCGCGGGCGGTCGGCAACACCCTCTTCCTGGATGACGCGTTCACGCCGTACGCCGATCAATGGGCGTTCCTGGCGCAGGTGCGCGGAATGACGCCCAGCGAGGCGGAGGCGGTTGTCGGCGCGGCCCGCGGCAGCGGCGGCGTGCTTGGCGTCCGCTATCCCGTGTGCGACGACGAGCCGGCGCGCCCCCCATGGGAGGCCGCCCGCAACCTTGCGCTTCCGGCCGCCGGGAGGCCGGAGCCGGTGACCGCCCATCTGAGCGACCGCATCTATGTCGAGCGGCAGGGGCTGCCCGCCTCGCTGCTGAATCGCTTGGTGCGCTTGGCTGCTTTCCAGAATCCGCAGTTTTACACGGCCCAGACGATGCGGATGAATACCTTCGGCTTGCCGCGTATCATCTCGTGCGCCGAGATCGTGGCCGACACGGTCGCCCTGCCGCGGGGGTGCCTGGAGGATCTGCAGGCGCTGCTCACGGCGGCAGGCATACGGCTGGAGGTGCAGGACGATCGCAACGGCGGGAGTCCGCTGGAGGCGGCGTTTGTGGGAGCGCTCCGGCCGGAGCAGCAGGCTGCGGCCCAGGCGCTGCTCAGGCACGACACCGGCGTGCTGGCGGCGACCACGGCCTTCGGCAAGACGGTTCTGGCGGCATGGCTGATCGCGCAGCGGGGCGTGAACACGCTCGTGCTGGTCAACCGGCGCCAACTGCAGGAACAATGGGTGGCCCGGCTCTCTGCGTTTCTCGGTATCCCCGAGAAGGCCATCGGCCGCTGGGGTGGCGGCGGCAAGAAACTCACGGGGCGGTTGGACGTGGCGCTGTTCCAGAGCTTGGTGCGGAAGGGCGAGGTGGACCCCCGCGTCGCGGATTACGGGCATGTGGTGGTCGACGAGTGCCACGCTGTCTCAGCCGTCGGCTTCGAGGCGGTCGTGCGGCAGGCACGGGCGCGCTATGTGCTGGGGCTCTCGGCGACGCCGGTGCGCAAGGACGGGCACCATCCGATCATCTTCATGCAGTGCGGCCCGATCCGGCACCGGGTCAGCGCCAAGCAGCAGGCCGCGCAGCGCCCCTTTGTCCATCTCGTCAAAGTCCGTCCGACAGCCTTTCAACCGTCGCTGGAGGCGGCGGAGGAGTCCGACACGCGCAAACAGTTTCTGCTTTACACGAGCGAATTGTGCGCGCACGCCGCGCGGAACGCCAAGATTTGCGAAGAGGTCGCCGCGGCTCTGCAGGCCGGACGCTCCCCGGTTGTGATCTCGGAGCGGGTCGAACACCTAGCGCGGCTCGAGGCGGGATTGAAGGATCGACTTCCCGAAAGGACGGAGGTCTTGGTGATGAAGGGCGGGTGTGGGCGGAGGCAACTGGCTGCGGTCAGGGCGCGGCTGGAGGCGATCCCCCGCGAGACGCCGCGGCTGATCCTGGCGACGGGGCGGTACCTGGGGGAGGGGTTTGACGACGCCCGGCTCGACACCCTGTTCCTCACGCTGCCCGTTTCGTGGAAGGGGGTGATCGCGCAGTACGCCGGACGCCTCAACCGGCTCGATGCCGACAAGCGCGAGGTCCACATCTACGACTACGCCGATCTCAACGTCGCCATGCTGGCGCGGATGTTCGACCGCCGCTGCCGCGGCTACGAGGCGCTGGGGTACCGCATCCTGATGCCCGCAGGGGCGGTCGCCGGGTGGCCGCCCGAGGTCGAGTTGCCGGTCGATCCGTTGTGGAACGAGACCTATGCGGCGACGGTCAGGCGGCTGCTCTGCGACGGGGTGGACGTGCGGCTCGCCGACCTCTTCGTGTTCGCGGCCAAGACGCTCACGGACGACAGTACCGGCGCCGCGCGGGCGCGGAGCGCGGTCGAGGCCTTTTTCTTCAGACGGTTGGAGACGGTGAAAGAGACAGCGGGGCTGTTCGCCCTGAATGCGTCACTGCCGATCGCCTTCGGCGACCGTGAGACGATGGAGGTCGATCTGCTCTGCGAGAGACGGAAGGTGGTTGTCGAGGTCGATGGCGCGCAGCATCTGGCCGATGCGGTGGCCTACCGCCGTGACCGGATGAAGGACCTGCTGCTGCAGGAGCGCGGCTACCTCGTGCTGCGCTTCCTGGCCGAAGACGTGCTGCAGCGGCTGGACCGGGTGCTCGACACCCTCTTGCGGGTATTGAACCTCAGAAACCAGCAACGCTCATTTTAGCGGCGTTCGGTTCCACCGATCCCGACCTACCGGTTCACGCGCCGACCGGTGTGGCAGCGAGTAGCGATGACCGCGCCGAAGATCTGGTGCAAACCTTTCTGGCTTAAACCTAGAGACGGCAGTTGATTCACCACAGAGAACACAAAGATCACAGAGAAAGAGGTTTTCATCAATTTCGTGATCGGCCGGGTGCGCAGCCAACAAGCCTTGAAGCGTCTGCCCGAAAGTGAGTCCGCCGTTATGCTTCCGCTCGCATAAATCCGACTGTCCACAGAAGAGGCATCGCAGTCAATGGTTGCGAAAAAGACGGAAAAACGAAGATTGTTATTGCGTTCATGAGAAATCTGTGGCAAGTTGAACCCGTTTCCAACAGATGGATCGCACGATGTACTACGAAAGAGCCCTTGTCTGTCCCGAAGAGTCGTTCTTCCTGCTCGGTCCACGGGGAACGGGCAAGAGTACTTGGCTGCACCGCCAATTTCCGAACGCCAAGCTCATCGACCTCCTGGACGAGCGGCAGCGTTTCCGCCTGATGTCGCAACCGGGTGCCTTCGCCCTTGAGCTGGAGGCCCTCCAACCCGGCGCGTGGGTCATCGTGGACGAGATCCAGAAGATGCCCGACCTGCTCAACGAGGTCCACCGCTTCATCGAGTCCCGGCGCCTCAAGTTCGCCCTTTGCGGCTCCAGCGCCCGCAAGTTGCGGCAGGCGGGCGTCAACCTGCTCGCGGGCCGCGCCTTGAGCCGCACCCTGTATCCTTTCCAGCCGGACGAGCTGCCCGGCCCTTTCGACGTCGAGGACGCACTCCGCTACGGCACGTTGCCGGTGGCGTGGGGAAGCCCCGCGCGGGAGGAGAAACTGGAAGCCTACATCATGACCTACCTCAAGGAGGAGGTCCAAGCCGAAGCCCTCG
>CAYMLQ010000475.1:0-3854 GCA_964390795.1 uncultured Lentisphaeraceae bacterium | reverse complement strand
CTACAGCGTGGTGCTGCTCGACGAGATCGAGAAGGCGCACCCCGACGTCTTCAACGTGCTCCTGCAGGTGCTGGACGACGGTCGGCTCACGGACAGCCACGGCCGCACCGTGAGCTTCCGCAACGCGGTCATCATCATGACCAGCAACATCGGCTCGGAATACCTCAGCAACGCAAACGCCCCTCTGGTGTCCGGAGGCCGGAGGTCGGAGGTCGGAGGTCAGAGGTCGGAGGATCCCGAGATCCCCGAGAAGATCCGCCAGCAGGTGCTGGATCTGCTCAAGACCCACTTCCGCCCGGAGTTTCTCAACCGCTTGGATGAGGTTGTTCTCTTTAAGCCGCTGGGCCACGCGCAGATCGCGGCCATCGTGAAGCTGCAGCTCGAGGACCTGCGCTCCCGCCTGAAGGAACAGGAACTCGCGCTCGACGTGAGCGACGAGGCCGTCGCGTGGCTGGCGGACAAAGGATACGACCCCGTGTTCGGCGCGCGCCCGGTCAAACGCGCCCTCCAGCGCGAGCTGGAAACGCCGATCGCCCGCAAGATCGTGTCCGGCGCTTATGCGCCCGGCGCGACGGTGCATGTGGCCGTCGCTGGCGATCAGCTTGATTTTTCGTGAAAGGGGGTCTGCCATGCAAACAGTTAAACAGCGTGTTGTCGTGCTGGGTGCGAGCGCGAATTCGAACCGGTACTCGAACCGGGCCGTCCGGCTCCTCCTGCTGCATGGTCACGAAGTGATCCCCGTGCATCCGAAGGCGAAACTCATCATCGCTCTTCCGGTCACGCCTTCGCTCGCGGCGGTGCGGGGACACGTCGACACCTTGTGCATGTACGTGTCCCCTGAGATCTCAACGACGCTCGAATCCGCGATCCTCAAGCTGCACCCCAGCCGCGTCATCTTCAATCCCGGCACGGAGAACCGAGCCTTGGAGGAGTGCCTGCGCCAGCACGGCATCCCCACGGAGGAGGCGTGTACGCTGGTGATGCTCGACACCTACCAGTTCTGAGGGCATCGGTTGGTGTTAGAACAACGGGCGGGGACGCCCTTTCTCCAGTCGCTCCGCACCCCTTTACGCCCCCTTCTCGCGCCCCCCGGTCACCAACGATTACGTTCTGATGGCATAAGCGTTTGACACCACAACGCCATTGCGAGTAACATGGCGCGGTTAGTTATAAGGGAGATGTATCATGCCCACCATCAGCATGTTTTACGGAATTCTTGTGGCAATGATGTACGAAGATCGCGGACGTCATAACACGCCTCACATTCATGTGCGCTATCAGGACAGTTCTCGTATTAACCCGCTGCAATAGGAACTCGCAGATGAACCTCCTTCTAGATGTGGTCAGGGTCGAACCCAGTAGCGATTACACGCTTGTGCTCGAATTTGAAAACGGCGAGAGACGCCGATTTGATATGTCCCCCCTGCTAAAAAAGAAACCGTTTGATAAGATCAAGGCGCTGCCGTTGTTCATGCTAGCTCACGTCGACTATGGCACGGTCGTATGGCCGGGCAATATTGATATCGCGCCCGAAACTCTGTACGATGAGTCGACTCCCTCCATAATCGCATAAGGAACCCGACATGATCTCTTCATTTTCCCGCCGCGCCGCAGGGGCGTGCCTTGCGGTATGCCTGCTCGCCACCGCCGCTTGCGCCGCGCCGTCGTTCCGCTCTGACAAGAACTACCCGAACCTTGGACTGCGCATCCGCGTGCTTGGCAACTCCGCGCCCGAACCGCTCTCACAATACCAGACCTTCACCTACACCTTTACGCGCAACGGGGTGGAATCCAAACGCGACCTGTTCGACCCGCGCGAACTCTGGTACGCCACCCAGCACGCTGGTCAGTGGCGCGACGAGGACGGCAACGTCCTGATCCTCGGCAAGCCCACACTGCTGTTTCCCGAGGTGCCTAAAGAGGCAGGCGAGCATGTCCTGCGCGAGGACTTCGACAAGGCCATCGCAAATCCCGCCATCGCCTTCGATCCCGCGAGCGCCGACGCCCTCTCCGCCTGGATCAAGGCCTTCGCCGTCTGCACGCCGAAAGCCCCCGAGCCCTTGCGCTCACTCCCCTTCAACCTCGCCAGCGCCGTCTTCATCCCTGTCGAGGAATCCTCCATGCTGGTCTACGCCTTCCGCGTCAAGGCCCGCAAACCCAACGGCCAGACCGCGCCCTCCGATTGGTTCGCCGCCGTCATCAAAATCGGCGACAGCACGCTGAAGTCCAAAGTGCGCAAGGACTTTGAGATGCAGTTCCTAGCGAATGTGGCCGCCGTGCCCCAGACAGGCCCGACCACAGCCGCGGGCGGCGTCCAGCCCAAAGCCCTCGCCACCACCGCGCCCGCCTCCGGCAAGACGCCCGCCGTCGCCATCCCCGACCATCCCAGCCGCACCGCCGCCCGCAAGAGCATCGCCAACATGAAGGACTGGTGGTTCGCCGAAACCCCCGAATACATCTTCCTCTCGGACATCCGCAGCGCCACCGGCAAGAACCTCGTCAAGGAGCTGCAGGCCACGATGCCCACGCTGCGGGCCGCCTACGGCAAGCTCGTGCCCTCGTACGAGGGTGCCACCGACGTCAGCGTCGTGCGCATCTACGAGGAGGCCGAAGCCTACAAGCAGTACGTCGGCAAGGAGATCGAGTGGAGCGTCGGCGTCTGGTCCCCCATGCGTCGCGAGCTGGTCATCCTCTCGCAGGGACGGGACAAGGAGCAGACCATGGAGATCATCAAGCACGAAGGCTTCCACCAGTACCTCTTCTACGCCTCCGGCATGATCGAGAACGCCATGTGGTTCAACGAGGGCCACGCCTGCTTTTTCGAGACCACAGAGGTGGACAACAAAGGCCGCGTCGAGATCCCCGAAAACACGCGCGTCAACCACCTGCTCGAGAACCTCGACGGCGCCGCCCGCCAGCTCCCCAAGCTCCTGCACGCCGACCGCGCCGCGTTCTACGGCGGGTCCGACCAGCAGCGCTCGATGAACTACACCACCGCGTGGGCTCTGGTCTACTTCCTTCGCAAGGGCGTACCCGCCGAAAAGCTCACCGCCTACGCCTCCATTCTCGACACCTACCGCACGTCGCTGGCCACGACCAAAAACGCCGACGAGGCCACCACCGCAGCCTTCGAGTGCGTCAATATGACCAAGTTCCAGGAGGCCTTCACCGACTTCTGGAAGAAAGGCCGTAACGCCGCCAAACGCTACGACCCGCTGGTGGAGAAGAAACCATAGGTTAGAAGGGTTCGGGGTTCAGGAAGAATGGAACAATGACTCCCCGACCACTGGCCTCCGTATCCAACTCCTGAACCCTGAACTCTGACCCCTGAAAGGACCTGCCATGGACACCGCACCCACCGACCTGCCCCTCCAGCTCTCCCCGCTCGAAGCCCGCATTCTCGGCGCGCTGATCGAGAAAGAGCTGACCACGCCCGAGTACTATCCGCTCACGCTCAACTCGCTGCTCGCGGCCTGCTGCCAGAAGAACAACCGTGCGCCGGTCATCTTCCTTGACGACGAGACCCTCGCGCGCGGCATCTACAGCCTGCAGGAGAATCGCCTGCTGGAATCCTTCGCCGGCGCCAACGCCCGCGCCCTCAAATACCGCGAGCGCCTGATCCAGCGCCTCGCCCTCGCCCCGGACGAGCGCGCCGTGCTTTGCGAGCTGCTGCTGCGCGGCCCCCAGACCACCGGCGAACTCCGCTCGCGCGCCTCGCGCATGCATCCTTTCGAGTCGCCCGAGGACGTCCAGACCGCGCTCGACCGTCTCGCCGCCCGCCCCTCCGGACCGCTGGTCATCGAGCTGCCCCGCCAGCCCGGCCACAAGGAGACGCGCTTCGCGCACCTGCTCGG
>CAYMLQ010000474.1:785-3885 GCA_964390795.1 uncultured Lentisphaeraceae bacterium | reverse complement strand
GTGAGGATCTGGCGGGCGAGCGTGGTCTTGCAGCTCCCGGCCTTGCCGGAGATGACGATCAGCTCGCCGTCCTGGATGCCGCCGGCGGAGTCGAGGAAGGCGAGGCCGGTCTTGACGCGGTTGGAGCCGTCGGCCGCCTTGCGGAAGGCGTCGACCGCGCGGTCGGCGGCCTCGGCGAAGGTGATGCCGTCCTTCGAGGGGTCGGCGTCGTTCTGCGAGAGCTGCCGCATGAGTTCGGCCTGGACCATGTCGGCGGGCTCGCCGTCGAGGCGGCGGTCGGCGGCGCGTAGGAGCTGGCGCAGGCGGCGGGCCTCGTGCCGCGTGCGGAAGATCTGGCCGTAGTAGGCCGCGTGGGCGGCGGTGGGGGCGGTTTCGATCGCGCGGCACAGGTAGGCGGTGAAGTCGGCGTCGCCGTCGCCCTGCGCCCGGATCTTCTCGCGGACGGTGATGGGGTCGATGGGCGAGCCGTCGCGGGCGAGCGCCTGGATAGTCTCGAACGCCCGGCGGGCCGTGCCCGAGACGAACATCTCGGGCGCGATGGCGAAGTCGGCGGTCTCCGCCATGGCGGTGTGGTAGTCGAGCATGAGGCAGCCGATGAGGGCGGCTTCGATGTCTTCTTCGAGTTCGGTTTGCATGGTCGGGTCTCCGGTGGGGTTGGTTTCTTTTTGCCGCGAATCGCGAATAGCGCGAAGGGGACGTAGGGGACGTAGGGGACATAGGGGGCGGAGGGTTAGGAAACCCAGTCGCCGCGCGGGCGCGGCGGGGCCTTGCGCCTCGGCGGCGGGCGCTGCCGGCGGACGGCCCAGACCTGCCGGAATTTCAGCTTCCAGTTGCGGACGGGGCGGCCGAAGGTGTCGCGCCAGGCGGGCGCGTAGCAGGCGACGAACCGCCGGGCCAGGGCGGGCGGGTCGGGCAGGCCGAGGCCCGCCGCGTAGTCCGCGACCTGGGCCTCGGTCGGCGGCTTGAAAGCGCGGGGCGCGTTTTCGGGCGCTTCGTTTGGGCTCATGATTCCCAGTCTCCTCTCTCGCGTTCGGGCGGGGGCCTGTGCTCAGAAAAGGGCTTGCCGAAGTTGGCTATGGGCGTCACCGCGTAGGTGGTCACCGTCCTGCTAGTCCCGCCGCCGGCGAGCGGCGTTATGTATCCGGCTTCCGTCAGGCTCGCCTGTGAGCGCAGGACGGATGACGCGGAGAGGCCGGTTTCCTTCGCGACGGCCTCGTGGGATCTGGACGTCTGCCAGTTCTTGTTGTGGATGGCGTCGGCCAGCATGGAGAACCAGACGAGCACCGTCGAGGGCTGGGCCGCCTGCGCGAGGTCGAAGACCTGCCGCACGGGGACCGGAACCCAGCGTCCTGTGAACGGCGCCTGCGGCATGGTTTCAGCCCTTGCCGGTCAGCAGCCTGTCGACCTCGCTGGCCAGGTAGCCCCGGGCACGCTGCCGGCCCGGCAGTTTGACGGCCCGGAGGATGCCCTGTTTGGCCCAGTTCTGTACGGTTCTCTGATGGACGCGCATGATGGCCGAGACCTCGGCGCGGGTCAGCAGGCGTTCGGTCGCGGTTTCGGCTGACTGTTCGCTCATGGTTTCCCTTCCTTTCTTTTATCAGCGTTTTCAAAGATATACGGGTTGATTGTGGAAGTCAACACGTATCACGTAATAATTATTCAGTTGCCGACCCTGCGGGGTATTTGGTATGGGTGGAACATGAATACGCCACTGCCTGATTTGTTCGACCGCGATAAAGCTTTCGCGCCTGCGGCGCAGGCGCTGCGTTCGCGCAAGCGCGAGGCGTACTGCCAGGAGGTGGCGGGCGAGTGCTGGGGCAACAACACGGAGGCCTACTGCCGGGCGTTCGGCGCGGCCGACCGCGACGCGGCGGGCGCGTCGGCGGCGCGGCTGATGCGGGACGCTACAGTCCGGGCGCGGATCAGGTTCCTGCGCGACGAGTCGGTGGAGCGCATGGGGGTCGACCGGCTGTGGATCCTCGAGAAGCGCAAGCACATCGCGGAGCACGCGCGGAACGCGGCCGACAGGCTGCGGGCGCTGGAGGATCTTGAAAAGAGCCTCGGGCTGACCGAGCCGGTGAAGATCGCGGTCGAGCAGAACACGAACGTACACCTGTCCGGCATGGCCGGCGTGGTCAGGATCGAGAACGCGGCGGAGTTCGCCCGCATCATGGAGGCGGTCCGCGCGGCCGGCGAGCGCGAGACGGAAGAGGCTGCGGGCAGTCGGCAATCGGCGGTCGGCCGGGAAAGGGATCAGGCGGTCGACGTCGAGGCGGTCGAGGTGGCCGGAAATCCGCATTGACCTAAACGACGCCGGGGCTTACTCTATCAGGGATAGGTGCGACGGCGTTAGCGTGTGCCGTGTTGGCGGTTTGACGCATATCATGTTCGTTGTCCGGTCTTCTGATATGCGTCAGAATGCCGTTGCAACTAGGTGGTATTCAGCGAGGTTTTTGACGCATATGACAGGTCGTCGGGTGGCGTTCCAGAAATATGCGTGACGATCAATAGCAGGTTGGGCAAAGCAAAGGATGGCGACTCATGAAATGCGGAATCTACAACACAAGAACGGAACCTACGTTTCTACCGCTCAAAACCGCAGTCGTCGGGCTCCTTGCGCTCATTGCTGTGCCACACGTCTTTGCTCTGCCGAACCTTGTGCCCACCGGCGTGAGCGAGGCTGTGGCGCACGGGAGTACTGTCACCTACTCGTACAGCGTTCTCAACAATGGTGACCAAGCTGCCGAACCCACCTGCAATATGTTTGGCATTGGGGCAATGTTCGTGGTGTACGTGTCTAGCAACGACGTATTTGATGCCTCAGCCGTGCCTGTGAGCGGAACGAGCCCACAGGGGCCAGTCAACGACATCAAGACGCCTCTGGCTCCCGGGGAGACGAAGACATGGACAAACTCATACGCGTTCCCGGAGTGGGCGGCCCATGCTTCCGGCGCGTACCTCCTCGTGAGGGCTGACGCAAACGGGAACATTTTTGAAAGCGATGAAACGGACAACGTCCGGGCTTACCCGCTGACGATCCACACTCCGAACCTTGTGCCCACCGGCGTGAGCGAGGCTGTGGCGCACGGGAGTACTGTCA
>CAYMLQ010000474.1:0-685 GCA_964390795.1 uncultured Lentisphaeraceae bacterium | reverse complement strand
CCCATGCTTCCGGCGCGTACCTCCTCGTGAGGGCTGACGCAAACGGGAACATTTTCGAAAGCGATGAAACCGACAATACGAAAGTCTTTTCCCTCCGCTTCATCGTGGCCCTGGGCCTTAAACATTCCATGACAGGGCTGACACTCCAATGGCCATCAAGCGCGATTGGATACTTACTAGAGCACACGACTGACCTGACCGACGACACATCATGGCGAGCAGTCACAAATGCTCCTGCTATTGTGGATGGTTGGAAACAGCTTTCCTGTAAAACGGAATTAACAAATGACTTCTTCCGGCTCGCTTACCCATAAATCATGCCCAACAAACGGCTCCTCTCGTGCGCGGGGCCCGCGGCGGGCCTCGCGCCGGAGAGCCGTGACGTTAGCCCCTAACCGATTTTGTGTAAAAATTGTCCGCGCGAGCCGCGCGGATTTTTTCCGCAATTTTTGAAAACGGTGTCTCCCGCCAGAGGCCGCCCCCCCTTCCCCCCTTCCCCCCTTCCCCCTGGGGCCTCCCCCCCCTTGCTGCGCAAGCGCCCCCCCAAAGGCCCCCCGTCGGCTGCCACACCGGCTGCCACGGGGCCTGCCACGACGGCTGCCGCGTGGCCTGCCGCACCGGCTGCCACGGGGCCTGCCGCACCGGCTGCCACGGGGCCTGCCGCACCGGCTGCCACGGGGCCTGC
>CAYMLQ010000473.1:0-3909 GCA_964390795.1 uncultured Lentisphaeraceae bacterium | reverse complement strand
GAGCATCGGAAAGGCGCAGGGCTTGCCCGAGGAGGACATCCGGCAAATTCTCGATGACGGCGAAGGCTGTTTATGGGTGGGGGTCCGACAGTCTATCTTTCGTGTTTCAAAAACGGAGGCATTGGAGGTCGCGCAGGGCCGCAGGTCTTATGTTTCCGTACAGTCATTCGGGCCGGGGGATGGTCTTGAGAGCGAGTTGACGGGGGGCGATTGCGGTCCGCTTGCGCTTAAAACAGACAACGGGGAACTTTGGTTTTCAACACACAAAGGTGTGGCGGTCATTGAGGCAAAAAAATTGCAGAGTGAGGATAATATGTTTCCTGTTTATAGCGCATTCACTCAGGAGGAGCGGTTTAAAAATAGACTGGAGATTGAGGGTGTGACCGTCTTTGAACCTGGACATGAGCAGGTTGGTTTCCAGTTTACAACACCCTGCTTTTCAGCACCTGAACAGGTGCTGTTCCGTACCCGGCTGGATGGTTTTGATACGGACTGGTCTTTGCCCGGAACGACGCGTGAACGCTTCTTTCAAAAACTTCCGCCTGGGCGGTACCGGTTTCGCGTGTCAGCCTCTTCGGTTGAGGGGGACTGGCGCGAGCAGGAGAAGCCGATTGAGTTTGTAATCCTCCCCTTTTTCTGGCAGACGGGGTGGTTTCGTCTTGTGATTGCTTTGGTTGCCTTGGGGATCACTGGGTTGTCCTCGGGGGCGCTGGTGCGGCGGCGTGCGCGGCGGAAACTCGAAGCGCAACGGGTTGCGGCGTTGGAGCGCGAGAAGGCATTGGAGCGCGAGAGGGCGCTGGAGCAGGAGCGGGCTCGGATCGCAAAAGACATTCACGACGACATCGGCTCTTCCCTGACCCGTATCCTGTTGCACAGCAAAGCTGCCCGGAGCGAGATGAGCGGCCAGTCGGCACGCCTGCCTGAACGGCTGGCGGCGATTGAGACCACCGCGGTGGATATGACGCGCGTGATGGACGAGATCGTGTGGGCCGTCAATCCCCGTAACGACACCTTTGACGGGCTGGTGACCTATCTGGGGCGGTATGCCGAAGAGTTCCTGAAGCTGGCGGGCCTCCGCTGCCGTCTCGACCTGCCGCTGGACATGCCGGCCTGGCCGGTGGCGGCGAAGGTCAGGCACGGGCTGTTCCTAGCCTTTAAGGAGGCCCTGAACAATGTGGCCAAACATGCGGCGGCCAGCACGGTACGGGTTTCCGTTCGTACGCAGGACAACGGGTTTGAGCTGTCGATCGAGGATGACGGCAAGGGATGCACCTGCGTTCCAAGGGCGGCCGAGCCCGTCGCCACGAGTGCCGGCATGCTGCGAAGGAGCGGCGGGAACGGGTTGGATAACATGCGGGATCGACTCGCGGGAATCGGAGGGGCTTGTGTGATTGAGAGTGAGCCGGGGAGAGGAACGCGGGTTCGGTTTCGAATCGTGGAGAAGGTTTTATGAAAATCCGGATTGCGATGGTGGAGGATGACGCCGGGCTGCGGCAACTGGTGGCTGAATGGCTTGGACGGGAGAGCGACATGCGGGTGGTGGCGGAGTTCGGCGACACCGAAACCGCCGTGGCCCAGATGGCTGCACACAAGCCGGATGTGGTGCTGGTCGACATCAACCTGCCGGGACAAAGCGGGATCGAGTGCGTCCGCCAGCTCAAGCCGATCTTGCCAGTAGCCCAGTTCGTGATGGTCACGATGTATGAGGACACGGACCTCATCTTTCAGGCGTTGACGGCCGGGGCGACGGGGTACCTGCTCAAGCGGTTCGTGGGGGACGAACTGGCGCTGGGCATCCGAGAGGTTCATGCGGGCGGCTCGCCCATGAGCGGGCAAATCGCCCGCAAGGTGGTGCAGTGTTTCCACTCCCCGGTTTCGACGGTTCCGGTCACGGCGGTGCTGACCGAGCGCGAGAAGCAGGTGCTGAAACTGCTGGTCGAAGGTCAGCTTTACAAGGAGATCGCCGACGCGCTGGGGTGCGGCAAGGGTAGCGTCAACACCTACGTCCGCCGCATCTATGAAAAACTCCATATCCACTCGCGCAAAGAGGCGGTCGATAAATTTCGGGTGGATGTGTGAGCAGCACACTAGCGAAGGGTAGGGCGAGGCGTCTCGGGTAGGGCGGGGTTCCCGAACCCGCCGCCGGTCCACGCCGCCGCGGACGCCTCGGGGATGCGTCCCTACCGATGGCGCGTTCCAATGATTTCCATCTTCCATCTTCTACGTAATATTATCCTTGTGCATGAGGATAATATGAGGCAAAATCGTCTTTTCGCTTAAGGTTAAAAAGGGGAAGAACCATGGAAACCATTGTCCGTCAGATGATCGCCGACTCGATGGAGTTGGCAATACCCGTACTCACGCCTCGGCGGGGCGCGCTGCCCGAATTGCCTGACACCGCCTCCGTGGTCATCGGCATGCGGCGTACCGGCAAGACCTACCGCATGTTCCAGAAGATGCGGGAACTGCTCGATCAGGGTATCGATCGACAGCGCCTGCTCTACCTGAACTTCGAAGATGAGCGGCTCGGGGACGTGACCGTGGATATTCTGAGAACCATCGACGAAACCTATTTTCGGGCTTTTCCTGCCAGGGACAATGCGGACAGTTACTATTTCTTCGACGAGATCCAGTACGTGCCGGGTTGGGAGCGTTTCGTACGCCGCATCCTAGATCGCCACGATGTGCGTTTCTACCTGTCCGGTTCCTCTTCGCGCCTGCTGAGCCGGGAGGTGGCCACCGCCATGCGCGGGCGCGCACTTGAAACTCGCGTCTTTCCGTTTAGCTTCGCCGAGTTTTTGGATGCGCGCGGGCTGGACGCCCCAGCCGATCCTGCCCTGGTGGGCCACAAGAAACGCGCCGTGCTGGAGCATGCGTTTGCGGAATACCTGCGCATCGGGGGGTTCCCGGCGACGCTGAACGTGTCAGACCTGGACCGGCGCCAGGTCCTGCAGGGCTACGTCAACACGGTCGTGCTTCGGGATGTCGTTGAACGCCATGGCGTCACCGGGATCACCGTGCTCCGTTATCTCACGCGCCGCCTGCTCGCATCGAGCGCGTGCCATTTCAGCGTGAACAAGTTTCACAATGAACTGAAATCCCAGGGCCTGAACTGCGGCAAGGACACGCTGCACGAGTATCTGCAACATCTGGAGGATGCGTTTCTTTTTTCCGGCGTGTTTCTGGATACCCCATCCGAACGGCGCCGCATGGTCAACCCCCGCAAGATCTACGCGGCTGACCATGGCCTGGTGTGGGCGTCCGTTCCGGCCGGCGGTGCCTGGGGCGAGGGTAACGCCCTGGAAAATATGGTCTTCACTGAACTTCAGCGCCGCGGGATGCAACCCGCGTATGGCCTCACTTCCGAGGGTCACGAGATCGATTTCGTTGTCCAAGAACCGGACGGGCATCCGCTGGCCATCCAGGTATGCGCCGATCTGAGCGATCCCAAGACGCTGCAACGCGAAGTCCGCTCCCTGCTCGAAACGGACAAGCAGTCCCGCCGTCTTATACTTTCCCTGCACCATGAGCAAACCGTCCGCGACGGATCCCTGTCCATCGACATCCTCCCGGTCTGGAAATGGCTCCTGGCCAACCCCCAATGAGCGCACCAATGTCGGGCGGCTCACCGGGGACGGTTCGCCCCGCTGCGTATGTCCAAAACTGAACCCCGAACCCTGAACCCTGCTCCCCCCCCTCATATGATTTGTCATATACTCTCATGCTTGCCTCTTTCTCCTGCGCGGGGATATTCTGTTACTATCTGGTGTAAGATCTGTAGATCTTGTAAGTAATAACACAGGCAAGGAGCGGTGACATGAGCGCGACAAAAATGAGAAGCGGTTGGTTCGGTTTGATGACGCTGGCGGCGGCAGGGTTCGCTTCTGCGGCGGACAAGACGTGGAGCGG
>CAYMLQ010000472.1:0-3914 GCA_964390795.1 uncultured Lentisphaeraceae bacterium | reverse complement strand
CCGAGATCACCTGCCTGCTGGCCATGACCGCGATCCGCAACCAGGACAAGATCGGACTCATCCTCTTCAGCGACCGCATCCTTAAGTCGATCCCGCCCCGCAAAGGCCGCACCGCGGTCATGCGCCTGGTGCGAGAGGTGTTGGCCGCGGACGAGACGCGCGAAGGCACCGACATCACCGCCGCCCTGCGCTTCCTCAACAACGTGCAAAAACGCAAAGCCGTGGTCTTCCTCGTCTCGGACTTTCAGGACACCGGCTACGAGCGCGAGTTGCGCGTCACCGCGCGCCACCACGACGTCATCGCCTGCCCGATCTCCGACCCCTGCGAGTCGGCCCTGCCCGATGTGGGCCTCATCGAGCTGCAGGACCCCGAGTCCGGCGAGCTTCTGCTGGTGGACACCTCCTCCTCGTCCGTGCGCGAGGCTTTCCGCTCGCAGGCCGCCCTTGCCGACGAGCAACTCGTGCGTTTCCTCAAGCGGACCGGCATCGACCACATCCGCCTCTCCACCGACACCCCTTACATCGACGACGTGCGCGCTCTCTTCCGCCGCCGCGCAAAAAAGAGGTAATAGCTAAGAGTTAATAGCTAATAATTGACCGTCATGAGAAAACCCTTCCATAGCTTCGCCAGAAACGCAGCCCTCTCGCCCGTCATTAGGCGACTGGCACTCTCACTTATTACCTATTACCTATTACCTATTACCTCACTCTTCGCTTTCACCGCCGATCTCTCCAGCGGCGAGGTTTCGCTCAAGCTCGAAGCCACGCCCGACAAAGTTTCTCCCGCCGAGGATCTGATGCTCACTCTGACGGTCGAGGCGCCCTCGCATCTCACGGTCGCGCTGCCCGACCTGCGCGACCGCTTTTCCGGTTTCGCCACGGCCGAGGACTTCGCCACCGACCCCGTCGAGGCGAACGGCCGCACGCGCCAGACCTACCGCTGGCGGCTCACCCCCGAGCCCGCCGCGAAGCGCTACCGACTCGCGCCGTTCGCGGTCACGGCACAAGACAAGCGTTCTGCCACTCCGTTGCTCGCCTCCTTCGCCACCAAGCCCGTGCTCTTCCCCGACGAGGGCGCGCGCCCGGTCGTAACGGGCGACCCCGAAGTCACGCCCGAGCCGGAGTGGATCCCGCCCACGGCCAAGACCGTCACGCTCTGGATCTTCGCCGTCCTCGCCGGCGCGGCCGCCCTCGCCGCCCTGCTCTACGGCCTCACCCAGCTTTCGCGCCGCGTCCGCGAATACCGCATGTCACCGGTCGAACGCGCCATCGCGGAACTCCAGCGACTGCTGGGCCGTAACCTGCCCGGCCGCGGCCTCTTCAAGGACTTCTACATCGAGCTGACCATGGTGGTCCGCCGCTACATCGAGCGCTCCCACGGCATCCGCGCGCCGGAGCAGACCACGCAGGAGTTCCTAGCCGCAGCGGCCAAGGAAGCGTCCTTCACGCCCGAGGTGCTCGCCCAGCTCCGCACCTTCCTGGAGTCCGCCGACCTCGTGAAATTCGCCGGCCAGGAAGCCAGCACGTCCATGACCGACGACGCCACAGCCAAAGCGCGCTCCTATATCGAAAAGGACGCGCAGCACGTGGATAGGGAGAAGTTAGCAGTTAGGAGTTAGGAGTTAGGAGTTCAAAATCATGCACTCAACAACCTTTATCCCTTTTCTACCCCTGTGCCCTTTATGTAACGCCACGCCTCACGATAAGCGTCAGTTCCGAAAACAGAGCTTCCTGTCTGACGTATCTCAACTCCTAACTCCTAACTCCTAACTCCTCCTTTTTCATGGTTACCTTCGCCACACCACTCGCTTTTCTCCTGCTCATCCCCTGGGCCGTCGCCGCCTGGCGCCTGTACCGCACCGGGACGCGCGCGGGCGTGCTCTTCGCGCCGACGCACCGCCTGCCTGTCAAGACCGCTGGCTGGCGCGTCACGCTCGCCCGCGTGGTGCCCGTGCTTTTTCTGCTCGGCACCCTGCTGCTGATCGTCGCCGCAGCTCGCCCGCGTACCACGCTCGCCCGCGAGCGCCGTTCCGTCAACGCCATCGCCATCGGCATGGTGGTCGACGTCTCGGGCTCGATGGAAGCGCTTGACCTGACCCCGGCCGGGCAGGACTACAAGACCCGACTCGACGTGGTGAAAGAGATGTTCGCGCAGTTCGTCGCGGAGCGACCCGACGATCTCATTGGCCTCGTGACCTTCGGCGGCTACGCCTCCACCCGCGCGCCGCTCACCGCCGATCATCGCGCGCTCGTCCACGTACTCAAGGGCGTCGAGATCCCCCGCGCCAACGTCGACGCCCAAGGCGGCCAGGCCGACCAGGAGGAAACCCTCACCGCCATCGGCGACGGACTCGCCACCGGTGTGGCCCGCCTCATGGATGCCGAACCGAAAACCCGGATAGCGATCCTGCTCTCCGACGGCGAGTCCAATACCGGCATCATCACACCCGACCAGGCCGCCGACGTCGCCGCCAAGACCGGCGTACGCGTCTATGCTATCGGCGTGGGCTCCAGCAACCGCGCGCCCTTCAAGACACGCGACATGTTCGGGCGCGACGTCATCGGCTATGCCAACGTCTCCTTCGACGAGACGCAGCTCAAGTCCATCGCCACAAAAACCAATGGCCGCTACTTCAGCGTGCGCGATAACGACGGCCTGAAGAACGCTCTTGAAGAGATCAACACCCTTGAGACCACCAAGATCGACCGTCAAGTTTACCAGCGCTTCGACGAACACTTTGTCCGGCTCCTGCTCTGGGGCGCGGCCCTCGCCGCCCTCGCGATCACTCTCAACATGAACCTGACGCGGAGGCTTTTGTAGGGAGTAGTTAGTAGGGAGTAGTTAGTAGTTAGGAGTTATTATGAAGGACACACCTATAAAGACGAAGAGTTATGCGTTCGCGATTCGGATCGTGAGACTTTTCCAATGGCTGTGTAAGGAGAAGAACGAGTATATTCTCTCTAAACAAATCCTGCGTTGCGGCACATCCATCGGGGCAAACGTCCAAGAGGCCGGCGGCTCCTACTCCGAGAAAGAATTCGCCTCAAAAATCCAGATCGCCTTCAAGGAGGCATTGGAGACGAGCTACTGGCTTAGTCTCCTTCATGACACCGATTACATCGAGACACCCGCGTTCGACTCCATGTATGCTGACTGCGCTGAACTCATCAGAATCCTGACTGCCATCACCAAGACCCTCCGCGAGAAAGCCAACGCAGTACACGAGTCCCCCGACCTCGACCCCTTTTCGCTTTACGCTTCCCAACTCCCAACTCCTAACTACTAACTCCTAACTCCTAACTACTCCTTTTCTTCCCATGCGCTTTGTCTATCCATGGCTCCTCTTGTTGCTCTCGGTCATCCCAATTGTCGGGGTGGCCTGGCTCTGGCTGTACCGCCGCGCCCAAGCCCGTCTGTCGCTGCTCATCGCGCCCGCGCTGCAGAGCAAGCTGATGCCTTCGCGCCTGAAGGCCACGTTCTATCTCCAGTTCGTGCTCGTGCTCGCAGGGCTCTCGCTCCTCGCCTTCGCCGCCGCACGCCCGCAGTGGGGACGTAAGGACGAGAAGGTCTTCACGCGCGGACGCAACCTGGTGATCGCGCTCGATGTCTCGCGCTCGATGCTCGCCGCCGATGTCCATCCCAACCGCCTCGAGCGCGCCAAGACCGATATCATGGACCTCATCGAGGATCTCAAGGGCGACCGCGCCGCGCTGCTCGCGTTCCGCAACAAAGGCAGCCTGCTCTGCCCCCTCACCACCGACTACACCTTCCTGCGCCAGGCCCTCGACGGCGTGAGCCCCGAGTCCGCGCCGCGCGGCGAGACCGACCTCGGCGACGCCATCCGCAAGGCGCTTGAGGCGCTCGACCCCGCGCTCGACGAGTACAACGCGGTCCTGCTCATCTCCGACGGCGA
>CAYMLQ010000471.1:0-3918 GCA_964390795.1 uncultured Lentisphaeraceae bacterium | reverse complement strand
CTGATTCTGAACACGGCGGTGCTGGATCTGAGAAGCCCGGATTTCGCGTTCTGCGACCGGCTGGTTGGCGCGGGCGGCCTGGCCAAGTGCGCGACGGAGGACATGCCTCTGTACACGCAGGCTGAGATCGCGGCGTATGTGGAACGGGGTTGCGCGACGGCGGGAGGGCCGGGAAACAGCGCGCCGCTGATCGCGCGGGCGGGACTGAGCGTGGCCGTCGGCGTCAATCTGGGCGCGGGCCCGTTCGGCGGCCTGGACGCGCAGGGGCGTGCGTTCCACGATACGCTGGCCGGCAGCGGCGTCGACATGTCCGCGACGGTCGTGCATCCGGCGCTGCCGACCGGGACGACCTTCATCCATGAGGCGACGGGCGGCGAGCGGGGCGGGATCGCCTATTTCCCCAACGCCAACAACGCGTTCGATTTCGAAACGTTTAAGCCGCATGTCAAACGGCTCGCGCCGGGTGTCGTGTACTACATGTATTCGGGCCTCTCGGACCGGGGCGATGCGAACGGCGGCAGGGATCTGGCTGCGTTCATCACGTGGTGCCGAGCCCAGGGCTGCATCACGATCGCGGACAGCCACACGCTGACCGGGAATCCGCAAGAGCTGATCGAGCGCGGCGAGCCGGTGCCCGCGTACGGGTTGTTGGCGCCGCTGCTCGGCGAGCTGGACGTCTTCTTCACGTCGGCCGATGAGGCCCGCATGATCCGCAACACGCTGGAGCCGCAGCATTCGGCGCAGGGCTTGAACACGCGGGAGAGCATCTTGAGTTTTCTGGACTTTGTGGCGGATCGGTTCGGCGGCCAGACCGCCGACTGCGGCGCGGGAAGTAACGAGGGTGTCAATCGAACGCTCAACGCTCAACGCTCAACGCTCAACGCTCAAGTTACCGACGAGGGGCGGGGGCGCACGCGGCTGTTCGGCGTGACGGTGAAGAACGGCGCTTACGCCAAGTTCGTGGGGCCGGATGGGCGTGCTTGCGAGACGGTCTTCTGCGCGTCGCGCTTCATGGTCGGCAGCGTCATCGACCTGGTGGGCGCGGGCGACTCGTTCAGGGCCGGTCTGGCCGCCTACATCGCACGACATCGGGAAGCGTTTGTTGCGGGTTCGCTCGCGGTGGAGGAGGCTGTCCAGATGGGGAACCTGATGGCGACGCGGTACGTGACCGCGCCGCTCAGTGACCGCTACGGTAACATCCCTCCCTTCGAGACGATGCTGCGCGTGGTGCGCGGCGGGCAGGCGTTCGCGAGCGACAGCGAACTCACCGCTGCGTTGAGCGGCGTCGAATAGGCGATGTCTTTTAGGGGGGAACAGCATTTGAACCATGTGTTTGTGGGGTTCGGCTTCGGGCCGATTCAGTCTGGGCTCTTTGCGAAAGAGGCGAGAGCGTGTGGCCGGTTTTCTGAAATCGCGGTGGCGGAGGTCGATCCTGCGCTGGTGGCGGCGGTGCGGGGCAACGGTGACCGGTATGCGGTCAATGTGGCGTACGCGGACCGCGTCGAGGCCGTGACAGTCGAGGGCGTGACGCTTCTGAACCCGAACGAGGCGGTTGATTTACAGCGGTTGCGCCTGACGCTCGGGCGTGCGACGGAGGTGGTCACGTCGCTTCCTTCGGTTGCATTTTACGCGCGCGGAGGAGAGGCCAGCGTGGCGCGTTTATTAGCGGGTGGGTTTCGGGAGCGCGGCGCTGAGCAGTCGGTGATCTATACGGCTGAGAACAACAACCATGCGGCTGAGCTTCTGGAACAGGAGGTGAAGAAGGCGTCACCGAGCGGTGTTGTTCAGCGGCCTGTACAGGTTCTCAACACGGTTATAGGCAAGATGAGCCAGGTCATCAGCGACCCGGCGGAGATCGCTAGGCGCGGTCTCGCACCGATCGCGCCGGGGTTTCCGCGCGCCACTCTTGTGGAGGCGTTCAACCGCATTCTGATTTCGCGGATACGCCTGCCGGGCTTTGTGCCGGGAATCTCAGCCTTTGTGGAAAAGGAAGACCTGCTGCCGTTCGAAGAGGCCAAGCTGTACGGCCACAATGCGGCTCACACGATGATGGGCTTCCTGGGCGCCGCCTGCGGGCTGCCCCTGCTGTCCGACCTGCGCGGGAAGGCTGAACTGATGGCGCTGGTCCGGCAGGCATTTCTCTGTGAGGCGGGAGAAGCGCTGATCGCGCGCCACGGCCCATTGGGTGACCCGCTGTTTACTCGCGAGGGCTTCCGGCTCTATGCCGACGATCTGCTCCTTCGGATGACCAACCCCCATCTGTCCGACACGGTGGCACGGGCCATCCGCGATCCCCTGCGCAAGCTGGGCTACTCGGACCGGCTCTTCGGAGCCATCAGACTTTGCCTGGACTGCGGGATTGAGCCGGAGTGCCTGGCCGTGGGCGCGCTGGCCGGACTACAGGCGTCGGCATCGGAACTGGCGGCGGACGTCCGCGTCAGGCAAGGCGTGCGGACAGACCGCTCGGCCTTTGAAGAGGTGCTGCACCGAATGTGGGGCGATAGCGGTTCGGCGGACGAGCGGCTCAGGATTGCCGGACTGTTGGAGCGGGCGCAAGATAAGATAAGAGTTTAAGCCAAGCCTTAAACCTTAGAACAAGCCCTGAGCAAAAGCCCATGAGCAAAGCCGTTGCGGTTTGAGGCCCTTATCGCTATACTTGTCGGCCTTTTTTACGGATGATTATTACACTTTCCTAACGAACGGAGTGCGTCATGAATGGTGAAGCGTGGAAGGCCGTCGAGATTGAGTTAGCGGCGACCAGGGATATGCATCTGCGAGAGCTCTTCGCAAAGGATCCCGGGCGTGCGGGCCGGTTTACGGTGGAGGCGGCGGGATGGACGCTGGATTACTCGAAAAACCGGATCACTCCCGCGCTCATGCGGCGTCTGGTGGAACTGGCCGAGGCCAGCGATCTCAAGAAGTGGATCGACGCGATGTTCGCCGGCGAGGCGATCAATGAGACCGAGAACCGCGCGGTGTTGCACACGGCGCTGCGCAACCGTCCCGAGCGTCCGGTCTACGTGAAGGGCAAGGACGTGATGCCCGACGTGAAGGCCGTGCTGGATGCGATGTCAGATTTCTCGGACCGCGTGCGCACCGGCAAGTGGCTGGGACACACGGGCAAGCGTATCAAGTGTGTCGTGAACATCGGCATCGGCGGCTCCGACCTCGGGCCGGCCATGGCCTATCAGGCGCTGAAGCCTTACTCGAAACGCGCGATCGCGATGCACTTCGTCTCCAATGTAGACGCGACGCATCTGGCCGAGGTTCTCAAAGAGGTGAAGCCCGAGCAGACGCTGTTCATCGTGGCGTCGAAAACCTTCACGACGCAGGAGACCATGACGAACGCGATGAGCGCGCGTGCGTGGCTGGTCGAGAAGCTCGGCGACCCCAAGGCGGTCGCCCGACACTTTGTGGCAGTGTCGACCAACGCGGAGAAGGTGGCGGCGTTCGGGATTGACACGGCCAACATGTTCGGCTTCTGGGACTGGGTCGGCGGTCGCTACTCGCTGCCCTCCGCAATCGGCCTGCCACTCATGCTCGCGATCGGCTCTCGCAATTACCAGAAAATGCTGAAGGGCTATTTCAAGATGGACCGGCACTTTGTGACGGCGCCGTTCGCCCGCAACCTGCCGGTGATTCTGGGGCTTCTCGGGATCCTCTACGTCAACGGTTACGATGCCGATAGCTACGCGGTGCTCCCTTACGACCAGTATCTCGCGCGGTTCGCAGCCTACCTGCAGCAGCTCGACATGGAGAGCAACGGCAAGTCGGTGGACCGCCAGGGCCGGCGCGTGTCGTATGCCACGGGGCCGATCGTCTGGGGCGAGCCGGGCACCAATGGCCAGCACGCGTTCTACCAGCTCATCCACCAGGGCACGCGTATGATCCCGTGCGATTTCATCGGGTTCTGCACCT
>CAYMLQ010000470.1:0-3927 GCA_964390795.1 uncultured Lentisphaeraceae bacterium | reverse complement strand
GGTACTCAATAAACTCGCAGCCTAGAAACGTTCGTTTGATCTTGCAAGTCACCCGCAAAATCCGTCGGATTTAGGAGTTGAACGCGAGAAACCCCGTTTCGCGCCCCGCGCAACCTGCTAAACTATCTTCCCATCAGGCCCGCCGCCTGCGGAGCGGGAGCAAACGAGGGGGCAACTCCAACGCGCAACCTTCAACGCTCAACTTTTAACGCTCAAGTTATAGGAGACCCTCATGCCCGAACTTCCCGAAGTCGAAACCGTCGTGCGCGACCTGCGGGCGCACGGCCTCGAGCAGGCCGTCATCCGCTCCGCCGACGTCCGCTGGCCGAGCACCGTCGGAGGCCAGCCCACGCCCTTCCGCCGCTCCCTTGCGGGCCGCACCATCGTCAGCCTCTCGCGCCGGGCCAAGTACATCATCGTCACGCTCGACTCCGGCGACCGCCTGCTCATCCACCTGCGCATGACCGGCAAACTCCGCCTCGCCGACCCGGACGAGCAGCCCGGCAAACACGACCACGTCGTCATCACCCTCGGCGACGGCCGGCGCCTCTTCTTCAACGACACGCGTAAGTTCGGCCGGCTGCAGATCGCCCCCGCCGGAGCCGACCCGCTGGCCGGACTCGGCCCCGAGCCGCTCGACGACGCTTTTTCTCTGACCGTGCTACGCCGCCAGCTCGCCGGCAAAACCCGGAAGATCAAGCCCCTGCTGCTGGACCAGAACACCGTGGCCGGACTCGGTAACATCTACGTCGACGAGGCGCTCTGGCAGGCCCGCATCCACCCCGAACGCCATGCCGACACCCTGACCGCCGCCGAAACACGCCGCCTTCACGCCGCCATCCGCGAGGTGCTCCAGCGCGCCGTGGACAACTGCGGCACCACCCTCGGCGACGGCGAGGCAAACTTCTACAGCGTGGCCGGGCACCGCGGCCGCAACGCCGACGCCCTCAAGGTCTTTCGCCGCGACGGGCTCCCCTGCCCGCGCTGCGGCGCCACCCTCGAGCGCACCGTGGTCGGCCAGCGCGGCACCCACCTCTGCCCACACTGCCAGCAGAAGGAAGGCTGTTAGGCGTTTAGACTGTTAGGCGTTTAGGCAGAAATGACCGAGAGAAAAACCTGAACGGCGTTCCTAACAGTCTAACAGCCTACAGCCTAAACAACCTATCGGATCACGAACGGCACGCTCTGCGCCACAGCCGTCACCGTCTTGTTCGTGTCGCCCCGCATGTAGCAGCCCAGAATAAAATACCCGGTCTGACCCGCTTTCATCACCGATGCATCAGCCTTGAGCAGCACGCCCGCCCGCTCCTGCTTGTTGGTCGGCTGCACGCCCGTGACCGTAAACCCGCGCGGCGGCCACACCACCGTCGGCACGTACAGCCCTCCGAGATGCGTCGCCAGCGTCGCGCTCAACACCGTCAGGCGCACCGGCTCCTGCGTGCCGACTGGCACCGGGGCCTTGAAGGCGACCGGCATCGGGATCCTCACATCGATCAGCACCTGCTCTTTGGCGAGCTGGTCAACCCTGAGCCCGCGCGCGCCGTACCCCACTTTGGCCGACAGCTCGCTGTACTCACACCGCTCAAAAACACCGCCAGAAGCATGAGCGAACGCCATCGGCGCCGCGCTTCTCCGCACCTCGCGCCCTTCGACCGTCGCCACGCCCGTCAGCGACAGCCCGAACACCGTCCGCGGCCAGCGCACCCCCTCCGTGGAGACCGTCATCTTGCTCGTCACCGCGCCCTCCGGAATCACCCCGCCCTCGCAAGCGATGCTCAACGGCGGAAAGTCCAGACCCACCCGCACGTCTCCGCTGAACCCATGGATGCGGTTCAGGTGCAGCGTCACCACCGCGCTGCCGTCCGACGGGATGTTCAGCGACGCGGGCGTCATCCACACTTGGTAGTCGGGCCGCGGCGGCCCGATGCGCAGCCGATAGACCAGCCCCTCCCCGCTCCGACCCTCCGCGTCCGCGACCTCCACGTCGTACGCGCCCTCCTCCGGCAGCGTCAGCGGCACCGAAGGGTCGCGCCCGCACACCGCCGCCCGCACCGTCGCGTTCGTATCGAAAGCGCCCTCCGCCACAACCTCGCCCCGTCCGTTGCGGACCGTCACCCGCGGTTTCAGCGGCGAGCCCAGCGCCTGCGCCCGCACGTCCACGTAAAGCGCCTCGCCCTTCTTGCCGCTGAACCGGAACACGTCCCGTCCGCCCGCCGTATCCAAATCGCCGCTGACCACGCACGGCAACTCTAATACCTGAGCGGCCTCCGCCGAGTCGTTCGGCTCCTTCTCTTCAGCGTCCGGCTCGTCGGACAGATCGAACCGCAGCGCCGGCAACACCCGCGCATCCCCGGCCAGCGTCTCCAGACAGAGATCGCTGCTTTTGCCGCCCGTAAAAAGGCGCACGCGCCGCTGCGGCAGGTTGCACCCCGCAAGCCGCACGTTGAGGCTCTCGCCCGCCTTGGCGCCCATGGGCGAGAAGCCGGTGACCAGCGGCAGTTCGCCCAGTTTGATGCGGTAGACGGCGCCATTCCCCGCGCTCCCCGTCGCGCTCGCGACGGCGAGCGCGTACGTCCCGTCCTGCGGCACCTCGAGCACCGCCACCGGCGCGGTCGCCGCATCATGCACCGAGACCCCTTCGCACGGCTTGCCCGCCGCATCCGTGAACGCCAGAACCGGACGGAACCCGCCGCGCGGCAACACACCTGCCTCGGTGAAGGCGACCAGCGTCATCCCTTTGGCCGCCTGAAACAGATACCGGTCCTCTCCGGCTCCGCGGATGCGCCCGTTCAGGCAGACCGGCAGCTCGTCCACGACAACCTCCGCTGCCGTCGCGCGATTGGTGAACGCCTCGCACCGCTCGGGCATCGTCGCAATCTCGAACCGCAGCGGCTCGCTCAGACGGTAGGCCGTACCCACCCGCAGCGTACGCATCCCCGGCTTGGCCTCTTTCTCGACCGTCACCTTGAAGCGGTAGCGGTTTGGAACCAATGAGACAACAGGCTTGCCTTTCTTGGAGTACGTCGTCGTGCGCGGCGCGCCGATCAGCGTGGCCTTGACCCCTTCCCCGCTGAAGACCGCGTGCGTGATATCGCTCATCACGCCGCCGACCTCGACCTCGAATTCGCTCTCCAGCCGGCCGCCCGCCGGATACACAAAGTCCAACTCCGGTTCGGCCGCCGCAACAGCCATTCCCAACATGAGACCGATTAACAGAAATCCTTTTCGCATGCGCCGTCCCCCCTTGTGGCCAGTCAGTGTAAACAATCACCGCCGAACCGCGCCACACAAAAATGACACTGTACTTTGGCCACTCAAAACCGGTATTCTATTTTTCCGTTGTTACGGGCGGACTCCGCTTCCGCCTCCCGAACCCCGAACCCTGAACACTGAACACCGAGCCCTTATGTCTACCCAACCCGTCACCCGCGAAGCGGTTCTCGCTTTTCACAAACAAGGCAAAGTCGGCGTCCTTCTCACCAAGCCGCTCAAGACCCAGCAGGATCTCTGCCTCGCCTACACCCCCGGCGTCGCGCACGCCGTAAAAGAAATCGCTGCCCATCCCGCGAGCGTGTTCGACATCACCGCCAAGAGCAACCTCGTGGCCGTGGTCTCGGACGGAACCGCCATCCTCGGCCTCGGCGACCTCGGCGCCGCCGCCTCGATCCCCGTGATGGAAGGCAAAGCCGTTCTCTTTAAAGCCTTCGGCGACGTCGACGCCTGGCCCGTGCCCCTCGGCCGCTGCCGCGGCGGCGGCCAGGACACCGGCAAGACCGACCCTAAGAAGATTATCGAGATCGTCGCCGCGCTCGCGCCCATGTACGGCGGCATCAACCTCGAGGACATCGCCGCCCCCGCCTGCTTTGAGATTGAGGACACGCTCGACGCCATGTTTGACATTCCCGTTTTCCACGACGACCAGTGGGG
>CAYMLQ010000469.1:0-3927 GCA_964390795.1 uncultured Lentisphaeraceae bacterium | reverse complement strand
TACGACGTGATGACCGAGCGGTACGAGATCTCGACCATCCTGCAGAAGGAGCTGTCGCGTTTTCCCAAGGTGTACGGCACGCAGGAGCCGGGCACGCCGGACGATCCGGCGGTGACCAAGGAGAGCGTCCATCACTTCTGCAAGCAGGTGGCGGGCAAGCCGCTGCAGCGTCCGCCGTGGTACTACGACACGCGCCAGCAGGGCGAGGCGATCGTGGACGTGACCACGCATCTGACCGACCTGGTGCAGTGGGAGACCTTCCCGAACGTCACGCTTGCGCCGTCCGATGTCAACGTGGTGAAGGCGCGCGTCTGGACCACGCCGATCACGCTGGAGCAGTTCAAGACCTCCACGTCGGTGGCGCAGTGGCCCGACTACCTGAAGCCGGACCTGGACGCCAGCGGCGTGCTGCAGTGCCGGGCGAACGGCGAGTTCACGTACGCGCTCAAGGGCGTGTACGCCAAGGTCTCGGTGCTCTGGAACTTCCAGCCGCCCGCCGGCGCGGGCGACACGCACTATTCGCTGCTGCGCGGCACGCGCACCTCGCTCATCATCGAGCAGGGCGAGGCCGAGGGCTACAAGCCGGTGCTGTACGTCGAGCCGCGCCGCGGCACGGGCGTCAAGATCGAGGAGATCGAGTCCGCGCTCAAAGAGGCGATGGCCGAGATCAACAAGACCTACCCCGGCATCAGTTTCGAGCGCCATGAGACCGGGTTCCGCGTCCTTGTTCCCGCCTCCTACGCGGTTGGCCACGAGGCGCATTTCGGCCAGGTGGCGGAGAAGTACCTCGGCTTCCTCAAGAACAAGGATATGCCCGCTTGGGAGGTTCCCAATATGTTGACGAAGGTCTACACGCTGATGGAGGCCTATAAGAAGAGCCGCTAAGGCCGAATCTTCTTGAAGGAGGAGTTAGGATTTAGGAGTTAGGAGTTGAATGCGCAACAACCCGCGAAAACAGGGCGTCCTTTTGAGTTTGCGCCGCTTCTCAGGCGCGGGTTTGGTGCGGGATCACTCGTGTCCTCGTCCATAACTTCAGCGTTCGATGTTCGGCGTTCAGCGTTCGGCGTTACCCCATCGTTCATTTCGACGCCGTTGGCGGTGAGCTTACCTATCGTCACCCGAGCACATACGGTCTCGACATTGAACGAGGGATGTCGCATCCCCCTCGAAGTGGGCGTAATAGTACTGTTGGGAGAGAAGAGAATCACGAAAGGTACAGGGTTTCTAGATCAGGAAAATCTTACGAATGCGTATTCACTGCTCATGATAAGTGAATATGACAACCGAGCGACGGACGGACAGGCACCGGGTAAAATGGTTCACGCCAAGACCCAAAGACCCAAAGATGAGAAAGAAGCTCTTCTTACCTTTGGGTCTCCGGGTCTTGGCGTGCGAAAAAGGGCTGCTGGGATGAATCTGGAAAACACGAAAACAGGAAACCGGAGGCTTCGGCAGTCACGAGGAGTTTTCTAAACCTAGACCTTGGGCATCCCTTCCAGTTTTCCCGATTCATCCACATCGTGAGGAGTGACGAGGCGGTGAGAAATGCGCAGCACCAGATCGACCGATCGAGCTGTCCCCAAACCCCTCGACAACACGGAAGAAAAGAGAGAGACTATTCCCCAACAAGGCGATCCAACACCCATTCGCCTTCAGCTCAGGGTGTTGGTGGCCTCTGACGTTAGCCACAAGAGAAAAATGGAAGCACGACTGATCTTGATGGCAACACTGGTGGCCTGCTTTGCTGTGTCCTGTAGTCGCACCCCAAGGCTCAAACTCTGCAATCACACCGGCGCTGACATTACGATTACGGTCGAGCAATGGCAGACAACAATCACCAAAGGTGCAACGGCTGTCTTCACATTCCCATTTGAAACAAAGCGTCAGCAGCGTATCGCTCTTCGCGCAGGCTGAGACGCGACGTTCGCCCGCATTCATCGCGAAATCAGTTGGTGGCAGGGGGATCGATGAACGCGCGCCGTGTGCGCGTAGCGCTGGGAGCGGGGACACTCCTGTCCCCGTTGTGAACGGTTGTGCAACACCGAGCCGCAGGATACAACGAGACGACCGCCTGCGGAGCGACGCTTGGCCGACGTTTCGGGGACAGGAGTGTCCCCGCTCCCGAGCTTGCGACACAGGTTCGCCAGCAACGCTCACTCCTCGAATACCACCGGCCACCAACCGATTACAGGAGTTAGGTGGACATGCCGCACGGTTTATGGTTTCATATTTACTCATTCGCTGTGAAAGAAAATGATTTTGGGTTTATCGTGCGCTGTTTGTGGCGACCGAGTCAAGCATAGAGGGGGAGTGTGAAGATGATGAGCAATGTGTGGGTTCCGATCTTTTCGGTAGTGGCGGGTTCGTGTCTGGCCGCTGTGCCGCTGACGCGCGAGGAGCTGGCAAAGCGGTGCGATCCGCGCGCCATCCGGTACGTGAGTCCGCTGGTGACTGCGAAGACCGAGGGGCAGGGCGTGGATGTGGAGGCCGACGTCACCGGTGCGGCTTACGTCACGCTGATCGTCACGGACGGCGGTGACAGCTTCGCGTGCGACCACTCCGACTGGCTGGACGCGCGCTTTACGGGAGCGTTCGGCGAGCGGCGGCTCTCCAAGACCGACTGGGTTCACGAGCAGTGCGGCTGGAACAGCTCGGTCAAAAACAAGGGCGTGTCAGGCACGGGATTCAAAGTGCTCGGCAAAGAGTACGCCGACGGCATCGGCACCCATTCGCCGGGCCTGCTGGTCTACCGCGTGCCCGACGGCGCGGAAAAGTTTCTGGCGCGTGCGGCGCTGGACGATTCCGGCGTGAAGCAGGGCAACCCGGGGCCTAGCTCCGTGCAGTTCATCGTGTATGCGGGCATCCCCTCGCTCGATCTGCTCAAAGAGCTGCGGCTGGCGGCTGTGCCTGATCCCGCGGCCCGCGAGCGGTTCGAGGCGATGGTGGCCCAGTATGGTGCGGAGGTCACGAAGGAGTATGCCATCCTGCAGCGCGAGCTGACGCAGAAGCCCAAGACGCACGGCGGGGTCTCAGATGAGGCTACGCGCGTCAGTCAGGCGGCGGACCGCAGCGCGGCGCTTCAGCCGGGCGACCGCGATCCGCTGGACGTGGTGGTGCGCCGCACGCGCGCGCTCTACGAGGATTTGAAGGCGCAGGCCGACCTCAAGGCCGCCGGCGGGCGGCTGGCGGCGCTGGAGGCGTCCGCGCGGTCGGACAAGACCGACGACGCCGGGGCGCGTCTGGCGCTGTTCAAACAGGCTCAGTCGCTGCGGCGCGAGATCGCGCTTGCCAATCCGCTGCTCAAGCCGATCTCCAAGCTGCTCTTCATCACCCGCGAGGCCTTGCCGCCGGACGAGTTCAACTTCGGCAACCACATGTGCGACCAGTACTTCGGGTTTCATGCGACCATACATGGTACCACGCAGGGCAACGGGCTGTATGTGCTGGAGAACCCTTGGTCGGACGCGCCTAAGGCCCGCAACCTGCTGGAGAACTCGGTGATTGAGGCCGGCGCGCGCAAGGGACAGAAACTCGGTAACGGCGGGTATCTCGGCCCAGACGTGTCGTTCGACGGCAAGCAGATCGTCTTCAGCTACACCGACGGCGAGCCGCAGATCCGCGTTTGGAATGAGCAGACGACCTTCCACATCTTCCGCTGCAACGCGGACGGTTCGGGCCTCGTGCAGCTCACGGACGGAATCGTGAACGATCTCGACCCGTGTTGGCTGCCCAACGGCCGCATCGCCTTTATGTCCGAGCGGCGCGGTGGCTTCGGGCGCTGCCACGGACGCCCCGTGCCGAGCTTCACGCTGCACACGATGTTCGATGACGGCACGGACATCGTGCGCCTCAGCCCGCACGAGACCAACGAATGGCAGCCGAGCGTGGACAACGCCGGGATGATCGCCTACACGCGCTGGGACTACG
>CAYMLQ010000468.1:0-3929 GCA_964390795.1 uncultured Lentisphaeraceae bacterium | reverse complement strand
CGGAACCGGCGCGCGTGGCCGCGATGCGTTCGTCCCTGAAAGCCTGGTTCGACCGTGCTGTGCCGAGTGAATTCTCGCTCAGCCAAGCAAAGCCGCCGCGCGTGCAGGATGCCGACATTCGCAAGACGACCACTTTGGCAGGGACGTGGCGCTTTGAGCTGGACTCAAAAGATCAAGGCGAAAAGGAGAGCTGGTTCCTGCGTGACCTGAAGGATACGATTCCGCTGCCCGGCACTACGGACGAGGCCAAGAAGGGCGAGGGTGTCGTGAACGGGCAGGCCGTGGAGAGTATTCATCCCCAGTTGCTGGATATGGATCGTTCGTCGCGTTTCACCTCGCATCTGTCGCGCCGATTCCCGTATGCTGGCGCGGCTTGGTATCAGCGCGATATCGAGATCCCGGAGTCGTGGCAGGGCAAGCGGGCGGTGTTCCGCATCGAACGGACCAAACTGTCCGGCGTCTGGCTCGACGATGTCTGTCTGGGACAGCAAGACTCCCTGACCGTGGAGCATGGTTACGCATTGCCGCAGACGCTATCCTCCGGGAAACACCGGCTGACGGTGCGCGTCGACAACCGGCTTGAGAAGCTGCCCGCGCGCGGCCATCAGGTCTCGGATGACACCCAGACCAACTGGAACGGCCTTCTCGGCGAGCTGTGCCTGGAGGTCACGGACCGGCTGTGGATCGAAGACATCGCCGTCTATCCCGACGCTGCACGCCGTGCCGCA
The DNA here is from genome assembly GCA_964390795.1 of uncultured Lentisphaeraceae bacterium. GTDB lineage: Bacteria > Verrucomicrobiota > Kiritimatiellia > RFP12 > UBA1067 > CAYMLQ01. Next base: position 3,201 of record CAYMLQ010000468.1, on the reverse strand, counting down.
CGGGTGCGCGTGACGCTCGGCAATGAGACCGGACATCCGGCCAAAGGACGTCTGGCGTTCGAGTGCTCGGCGAAAGGGGGGGCGGTCAAGGGCGAGGCCACCTTCACCGAAGCGCGGGATGGAAGTGTCATTGAAACGCAACTGCAACTGGGTGCGGACGCGCCTCTGTGGGACGAGTTCAATCCTGCGCTGCATCGGCTGACTGTGACGCTCTCGTCGGATAAAGGCGAGAAGGATCGCCGCGAAGCGCGCTTTGGCTTGCGCGATTTCTCAACGCGCGGCACGCAGTTCACGCTGAACAACAAAGCGGTTCTTCTGCGGGGTAAGCATGACGCCTGTGTCTTTCCGCTGAAGGGCTACGCGCCGATGGAGAAGCGTGAATGGCTGGCTTATTTCAAGACCTGCCGCGACTATGGGATGAACCACGTGCGCTTTCACACCTGGTGTCCGCCGCGCGCGGCGTTCGAGGCGGCGGACGAGATCGGCTTTCTGTTGCAACCCGAGTTGGCTAATTTCGGCGGCAATCTGGGCGTGGATGTTGAGCGGCGCAGGTATTCAATGGCGGAGGCGCACCGCATGCTGCGCCATTTCGGCAACTCGCCTTCCTTTGCGATGTTTGCGCTCGGCAATGAGAACTTCAAAAGTCAGGCCAAGCGTGCGGAGATGATCAGGGAGTTGCGAGCATTTGATTCGCGGCATCTTTATACGCAGGTCAGCAACCCCGATTTCGACGTGTGCCTGCAAAACGGCGGCGATGATTTCTGGGTCACCTTCAGGAGCAAGCCCGGCCTGGAAGGCAATGTGCGAGGCTCCTATTCGCATGCCGATCTGCCGCTGGGCGCTTTGCAAGTCGGCCCGGCCAATACGACAAATGACTATGTAGCGGCGCTTCGGCACGTCACGTGTCCGCTCGTCAGTCACGAGGTCGGGCAGTATCAGGTCTATCCGGATTTCCGGGAGATCTCAAAATACGCTAGTGTCTTGCGCGCGGTGAATTTCGAGATCTTCCGCGACCGCCTGGCAACTGCGGGGATGCTGGAACAGGCGCATGATTTCTTTCGCGCATCGGGTGCGCTGACAGTCATCAACTACCGCGAGGAGGTCGAGGCCGCGTTACGCACGCCCGGAATGGGCGGCTTCCAGTTGCTGGATTTGCAAGACTTCCCGGGGCAGGGCACGGCTCTGGTCGGCATTCTGAACGCTTTCATGGAATCCAAAGGGCTAGTCATGCCAGAGGCGTGGCGCGGGTTCTGCGACGCAATTGTGGTGTTGTCTAAATTTCCGAAGTACACGTGGCGTGCGGGAGAGACGTTTACGGCAGAGGCACTGGTGGCGAATTACGGTCCAGGCGATTTACCGGAGACACCGATCACCTACACAGTGACGGACGCGTCTGGGAAAGCGTGGTGCAGCGGCAGCGTGCCGGTGCAGGCTGCGCAAGGACAGGTCAAGACGGCGGGCAAGCGTGTGACGTTCGTGCTTCCGAAAGAGATGAAACGCGCAGAGAAGCTGACGCTTGCTTTGAAGGTCGAGGGAACAGCCATCCAGAACCAGTATTCTCTCTGGGTGTATCCGGATGGCGCATGCAAGCCGCCGGTGAGCGTTTCCGGAGTGACGGTTGCTCGCAAACCCGACGAGGCGCTTTTCGCACTCACGAAAGGCGAACGGGTAGTGTATATTCCCGAGAGAGCAGCCTTTCCGACCAACAGTATCGAAGGCTTCTTCGCCTCTGACTTCTGGTGTTACCCGATGTTCAGGTCTGTCGCGCTTCACCACAAGAAGACGCCCGCACCGGGCACGCTGGGGCTGCTGATCCAGACAGGACATCCCGCCTTGGCGGGTTTTCCGACGGCATTTCATAGCGATTACCAGTGGTTCGACATTGTGATGAACAGTTGCGGGGTGATCCTCGACACCTGGCCGAAGGGATTCAAGCCGATCGTGCAGGTGATCGACAACTTCGACCGGAACCACCGGCTGGGACTGCTCTTCGAAGCAAAGGTCGGTGCTGGACGGTTGCTGGTGTGCGCGGCGGATTTGCAAGCGCTTCCGGACAAGCCCGAGGCTGCGTGTCTACTGGACTCGCTGCTGCTGTATGCGGGCTCGGATGCGTTCGTGCCGCAGACGGACGTCGATCAAGAGGCGATTGCAAAGCTGCTGGCACCAAAACGTTAGGTAAATGAGCGCAGGACAAAGGATATCCGATGAGTTGTTTCAGATCACGTATGCGGTACGTCGGAGTTACGTTGCTGCTTTTCTGCGGCATGGCTGGAGAACGGGTCGTGGCCAGCGGACTGGAAGCCAAGGTGGCGCCTTACAAGGGGCGGAACGTCATCTGTGTGGATGGAAAGCCCATGGCACCGCTGATGTATTCGGGCACGGAGCACAGCCGCGAGACGTGGGCGGGCCAGCCGCGCAAGAGTATCGAGGAGTTTTCCGCGCTGGGGTATGAGATCTTCCAGACGGATATGTGGTTGAAGTATTCGCTGCGGCCCGACGGGACCTTCGATATGGCGGGTGTGCGCAAGCAGTTGGCCGGCATCTTGGAGGTAAAGTCCGACGCCAAGATCGTGGTGCGCATCAATGTCTCGGCACCCCGCTGGTGGCTGGAGCGAAGCACGAATGAGATTTGCCGCGTGACCAGTACGAAAGAGGAGAAGAACACGTTTGGCGGCAACCGCGCTGAGAGTCTGGCTTCCGAGAAATATGCCCTGTTTGCACGCGATAACCTGAAGACGTTTTTACAAGAACTGGCGAAGACGCCCGAGGGCGGCAGCGTGATCGGCTTTCACATCGGCGGCGGCGTGTATGGCGAGTGGCACTACTACGGCATCTACGCCGAACCCGACGCCTCGGAGCCGATGCAGAAGCGTTTCAGGGCGTTCGCGAAGGCCAGATATGGAACCCTCGAACGCGTCAACGCCGCGTGGCGGACAACGTTCAAGACGTTTGACGAGATCGTCGTGCCCTCGTACGAGCGGCGCTATGAAATCACGGACAACGATTTCCGCGATCCTCAGCAAGACCGCACTGTGATTGATTATTACGAGTGCCAGCAGGCGACGGTGTCTGAACTCGTCAACGGGCTGTGCCGCCTGGCCAAGGAGACCTGGCCGCGGCCCTGCATCGTCGGTCTCTTCTACGGCTACTTCTTCGGCAACTGGACCGTCGGGGCGCAGTCAAGCCAGTTCGACATCAAGA
>CAYMLQ010000467.1:0-3933 GCA_964390795.1 uncultured Lentisphaeraceae bacterium | reverse complement strand
TGCTGAAGAAGCAGAAGGCCGGCAAGGCGCGCATGAAGGAGTTCGGCCAGGTGAATGTGCCGCAGTCGGCCTTCATCGCGGTGCTGAAGGGGACGGCGACGGACGAGTAGGGGCGAGGGTCTTCGCGCCGTCGGAGGTCTGCCACGCGGTCCGGCGGTTCACGCCGCTGGGTCAGATCCATTCCTGCATGGCTGTGCGAAAGGGCTTATTCTTGATTTCCGGATATACCCATTTTCGGCAGATCGGATCCGTATTCTTGAACGACTCGTCCCACTTATATAGCCTCTTCACGCCCCACTTGGCAACGACCCACATGCCCTAGCGGACGTTGCCGCGTGAATCTTCGTCGGCGCGTTGCTTGGGCGCGAGCGGGATCTGTGGCATGGGCGTCTCGCCCATGGAAGACAGGGGATCTGTGGCATGGGCGTCTCGCCCATGGTTTTCACGGGCGGGACGCCCGCGCCACGGGGAGAGACCACGGGCGGGACGCCCGCGCCACGGGGAGAGACCACGGGCGGGACGCCCGTGCCACAGAGATGCGCCTCCAGCACGCGGCGGTTGAAGGTCTGGCGCAGGGAGTTTGTGGTGATGAAGCCGAAGCGTTTGGCGTGATGATCACGCACAAGGCAGACAACCTTGTGCCACCAGTACATGTCGAAGTCGGCGGACTCGGGGAGGTCGTGGGAGTCTCGTGTGGGAGTCTCGTGTGCGATTACCCTTGCCCAAGTCCCTTACCCCATGTCACACTAAACACATACGCCACCGAATGGGGGAATGCCCGATCCACGAGCTTTCCAGTGTGCGAGTTGAGCCGGAGGGAATAGACAGACATGACCTTTTTTGAGACGCGCAAGACGCGCAAGCAGCTGAAATCGCTGCTGCACCATGCCCGGACGCTGCGGTGTAGCCGCGAGGATGTCATGAACGTGGGCGAACTCGCTTTGCTCGACGAGCATGTCGGGCAGGCGCAAGCGGCGTATCGGGCAGGTGACGGTGCGGGCATGGAGACCTCCGGCACGGCGCTTGAGGCGTGTCTGGGCACTCTCAATCCGCCCAAGCCGCTGGCCGGCTTGCGCGAGAATTTCGATGTGCTGGTGGTGGCCATCGCGGTGGCCATGGCGTTCCGCGCCTACTTTTACCAGCCGTTTAAAATCCCGACCGGCTCGATGCAGCCGACGCTGTACGGCATCCACTCCGAGCCGCGCGTACCATCGGAAGCAGGCGCGTGGGATACGCAGCCGCTCAAGTTCGCCAAGTGGCTGGTCACGGGCGAATCCTTCAAGATTGTAAAAGCCAAGGCGTCCGGCACGGTTCACTTCATGCAGAGCGGGGGCAGCAAGAAGCCGGGGTACACGCCGGTCGTGGTGGCGGGCGTGCCGCACTATGTGCCGAATGATGCTGTGGAGGTGGATCGAGAGCGTAGGGTCGTGAGCCTCAAAGGCGGCGTCAGCGACGGAGCGAGCGTCAAACAGGGGCAGGTGTTGTGGTCCGGCGTAGTGGTCTCAGGAGATTTCGTTTTCGTGAACCGCTGGAAGTGGAACTTCAACCACCCTACGCGCGGCGAGGTGATGGTCTTCTCCACCACGGGCATCACGGCGCTACAGCAGGGCACCCACTACATCAAGCGCATGACCGGTCTGCCGAACGAGACGCTGCAAGTGAAAGCGCCGAACCTGCTGGTCAACGGCGTGGCCGTGACGGAGCCGCTGCGCATCGGCCAGATCTCCCGCAAGGAGACGGTGTGGCCGAAGGGACCCGCCTACGCGGGTTTCAACCCGAGCGGAGCGCGGCAGGCTTTCCTGTCCGGAAAGTCGCTGGCTGATGAGTCGGACAGCGTGACGCTGAAGAGCGACCAGTACTACGCGATGGGCGACAATTCGTTCAACAGTTATGACAGCCGCTACTGGGGCCCTGTGCCGGAGCGGAATCTGCTCGGCCCCGCCACCGTGGTCTACTGGCCGCTCGCGTCGCCGCGGCTGGGCTGGATCCGCTGAGGCCGAACCCGTCAATCTTGAACTTAATCCTGTGCGTAAACTCAATCCGCTAGATGAACCCAGGTGGCCCAGTGCCACGGAAAGGAAGGCGATGAAACAGCTCAATTCTTCCAGAGTGTCCCCCCTTACGAGGCGCTCGTTCATTGGGATGGCCGCAGGCGCGGTCGCGGCGTTCAGGTGCGGCAACGTGCGCGCGGCTGACGCCGCTCCCGCCGCCTTCACGCTGCCGGCCTTGCCCTACGGCCAGGACGCGCTGGCGCCGGTGATCTCGGCGCAGACGCTCAGCTTTCACTACGGCAAGCATCACCAAGGCTACGTGAACACGCTGAACAAGCTGGCGCAGGGGACGCCGTTCGCGGGCAAGCCGCTGGAGGAGGTCGTCAAGGCCACGGCCGGGCAGGCCGCGCACGCGGCGCTCTTCAACAACGCGGCGCAGATTTGGAACCACACGTTCTACTGGCAGTCGCTGTCGCCCAAAGGCGGCGGCGAGCCGCCTGCCGCGCTACTGACCACCATCCAGGCGTCGTTCGGCTCGCTGGACGCCTGCAAGGCCGCCTTGACCGAGGCGGCGCTGACGCAGTTCGGTAGCGGTTGGGCGTGGCTGGTCGCGGAAAAAGGTCAGCTCAAGGCGGTCAAGACGCCCAACGCCGAGACGCCGCTCACGCAGGCCGGCGTGACGCCGCTGCTGACCATCGACGTCTGGGAGCACGCGTACTACCTCGACTGGCAGAACCGGCGCGCGGACTACGTGAAGGCCGTGATCGGGGAGCGCCTCAACTGGGCGTTCGCCTCCGAGAACTTCACGCGCGCCTGAAGTGGTCGGGCGGTTGACGTATCGGCACGTGACAGCGAACTGGGAGAGAAGGGAAGATGAATGTCGCGACACCCAGCCCTCTGGCACGGACGACACGGCGGCGGTTTTTGACCGTGGCCGGACTGACAGCCTTGGCCGGGACGGCGGGCGCGTATTCGGCGTGTGTCGAGCGGTATGCGATCCAGACGAACGTGTACCGCATACCCGTGCCGAACTTGCCGCAGGCCTTTGCAGGCTTCAGAATCGTTCACCTGACCGACATCCACCACGGCGTGCTGACGCCCTTGAGCTTGGTGCAGGCGGTGATCAATCGCGCGAACCGGATCAAGCGGGACATTACGGTGTGTACCGGCGATTTCGTCCACAAGCGGGACACGGCGGTGGAGGTCGATGCGGTTTGGCCGCTGCTGTGCGGGCTGAACGCTCCCGGCGGAGTCTACTCGGTGCTCGGCAACCATGACCACTGGGCTGATGCGGAGCGGTCGCTGGAGTGGCTGCGGCGGAGCGGGCAGGACGTGCGTCACAAGGCCGTGCCGCTCGAGCGCGGCGGGAGCCGCGTGTGGCTGGTCGGCGCCGGCGACCTGTGGGAGGATCACCGGTGTCTGGACGGGGCGCTTGCCGGTGTGCCTGAGGGGGCGTGCCGCATTGTGCTCGCGCATAACCCGGACACGGCGGACATGAAGCGCGCGCTAAGGGCCGACCTGATGATCTGCGGGCACACGCACGGAGGGCAGGTGAATATCCCCTTCTTCGGACCGCCGATCCTGCCCGTTCAGAACAAGAGCTACTCGTGCGGCCTGAAGCAGTCGCTGCGGGGCGAGGGCGTTTTCATCTCGAGGGGCATCGGCTGGGCGATCTATCCGGTCCGTTTCAACTGCTATCCAGAGATCGCCGTGCTGGAACTCGAGCCTGCGTAAGGAACAGCAACAGGTCTGATTGGAGCTAATACCGTGTCGTGATCGGCCATAGCATCCCCTCTTGACGTGTGGGAACCCCTTGAATTGTGTCGAATCCGGAATAGTTGTAACTCATATCCTGCTTGATTTGGTGTCGGATCTTAAAAACAGGAAGCTAACCCGAGTTCGCCAGTTGGGCTCATCCTGAAAGAATATTTATCCGCCTCAA
>CAYMLQ010000466.1:0-3970 GCA_964390795.1 uncultured Lentisphaeraceae bacterium | reverse complement strand
ATCCGTTGGTGATCGTGGATCTCTCGCTGGGGGACGAAAGCGGGGTTGACCTGATCAAGCGTCTGCGTCTGCGCGGACTGTCGGTGTTGGTTTACTCCATGCACGAGGGTGCCCAGATGATCCGGGGCGCGCTCGATGCGGGGGCTGGCGGGTATGTCACCAAACGCGAGGCGGCCCATTCGCTGGCTGAAGCCATTCGGGCCGTCGGCGCGGGCTCGCGCTACCTGAGCCCGCGCGCGGCTGCGGCTATACATGAGCCGTCCCCGTTGGAGGGTCTGAGCGGCCAGCAGCGGCAGCTCTACCGGCTGCTGGGGCAGGGCTGCGCCAACGAGGAGATCGCGCGTCAGCTCAACATCAGCGTGCGCACGCTGGAGTCCTACTGCGCCCGCGTGATCGACAAGCTCGGCGTGCATGGCGTCAAGGGGCTGCGCCAGCAGGCGATCCGCGACGCCCGCGCCACGGAATGAGAGGGAAAACCCTCTCTCTCGTTTTCTGATTTTTTGGTGAAATATATATTTCGTGAGCCGTGCAACTGGGCAAGGCCAGACAATAAGGCAGGGGCGTCATATGAAGACTTATTGGATTAAGGTCACATTAACGGCGGCGGTGTTGCTGTCCAGCCAGAGAATATGCTGGGGGCTGCCGAGTGTCGGCACGGGTGCCGATGGGCTCCTGCTTGTGAGCGGGACAAACGCCGTGGACAGCGTGAAGACTAAGCTCACAGCCGACGGCGCTCCAGGCCAGACCGCTATCACCGTCGCGAACGAGGCTGGCTTTGGCGTCGGCGACGAGGTTCTGATCCTCTGCATGCAAGGAACGGGCGCGGGTTCCTACGAGTTCGCGACGGTTGGCTCCGTCGCTGGCGGTCAACTAACGCTGAATGCGGCCCTGCAAAACAGTTTCACTGTCGCCGGCGGCGCGCGCGTGATGGTGCAGCGCGTTCCCAACTATCTGGATGTCACAGTGCGCAGCAACGGGGTGCTGACAGCTTCGGTCTGGACAGGCGGGGCCGCGAGCTGGACGCCCGGGGGCGTGGTGGCGTTCCGTGTCAAGCGCTCGCTCACAATCGAGACGGGCGGCCGCGTGACGGCCGACGCGCTTGGTTTCGCCGGCGGCGCGGGGGTCAGCTCCGGCGGCTCCGCCAACGGGTATCAGGGCGAGTCGTACAGCCTGAACGTTGGCGTGCAGTCCCGTGAGCCAAACAACGGGGGCGGCGGAGGCGGACTGTACTTTTCGACGACCGGCGACGGTGGCGGTGGGGGTGGCGGCGGCGGCCATGGCACTGCGGGCATGGTCGGCGCAAATGTGGAACCTTACCATGGACTGGGCGGCACCCCTTACGGAAACACAAATATGACGACGTTGTTCCTCGGCTCCGGTGGCGGTGCCGGCGGTACGGACGACGACGGTGACGGCTCCTCTAAGGGCGGCAATGGCGGTCGCGGCGGCGGAATCGTCTACATCGCGGCGCACACCCTGGTGATCGAAGGCGGGCTCTCGGCAGCAGGTGGAAAAGGCGAGACGGTACAGGATACGGATGGAGACGCCGGGGACGAATCCGGCGGCGGTGGCGGTGGCTCCGGCGGCACAATCGTCCTGGCGAGTGCCGTGCGTCCCGCGTTGACGGCAGCGGTCCTTGTGCCTGGCGGCAGCGGCGGCGGTGTCGAAGCGGGCGCGATGCTCGGCGGTGGCGGCGGCACAGGCATCGTCGCGTTCGCCCAGATGGACATCGGCCTGTGGTCCGATGCGTTCTATCGCGACACGAGCTTCACGGTCGATAGGAATATCATCAGCAACGCAGCACAGCTCGCGCAGTTCGCCTGGCTGGTGAATAACGGGGGGTCTTATCTGGGGCGCACGGTTTCGCTGGCCACCAATATCGACCTTGCCGCCCATTACTGGATGCCCGCCGGGTCAGACTTCTTTGTTCGCTTTGAAGGCCTGTTCGATGGCACAGGGCAGACGGTTCGGAACATCCGTGCCGAGCGGCCCGACGCCGACTATCAGGGACTCTTCGGTAACATCGGCGCCGACGGCTCTGTCCGAAACCTGACAGTCACCAACGTCACAATCAGCGGTTATAATTACGTCGGCGGGATCGCCGGGCGCTCGTTCGGCACGCTCTCCAACTGCATTGTCCGAACCGGTGGCTCGGTCAGTTGCACCTCGTATTCCGTTGGCGGTGTCGTGGGGTGCGCCGAAGGCGCGCTGTTTGACTGTTCCAGCAGTGTTGATGTGGTAGGCGGCAATGCCGTAGGCGGTGTCGCGGGAGAGGCCAACGGCACGACATCGCGCTGCCGCAACAGCGGTGCCGTCACGGCTACCGGCAGCGCCGGCGGCGTGGCCGGATACGCGCGGGGCGCGCTGTTGGACTGTTCCAACAGGGGTGCCGTCGTATCAGTCAACGGCGAGAGCGCGGGCGGCATCGTTGCCTACGCCGAGAGCAGCCTCTATCGTTGCTTCAACAGCGGAAGCGTCGAGGGATCCATCAAGGTCGGCGGCATCACTGCGGATCATTACGGCGAGCGGATCGATGGGTGCGTCAACACCGGCGTGATAACGGGGAACTGGGCCGCCGGCATCGCCACTTCTGCCCAAGGTCTCTTACAGAACTGTTCCAACAGCGGACAGGTGATCGGCCTCTACGCGGGCGGCATCGTGGAGGACCTATGGAGCGGCGGCGTGGTTCGGAACTGTGCCAACAGCGGCGATGTGGGGGGCTTCTCCAGCGCCGGCGGGCTCGTCCGGTACGTGGAGGAAGAGGCGCTGTTGGAGAACGGCGTCAACAGCGGCGCAATCATGGCGACCGACAACAAGGCAGGCGGCCTCGCTTACCGAAACCGAGGCGTGGTGACCAACAGCTACTGGAGACTGACCAGCGTCGAGCCCTTTAATGCCCCCGCCGTGTGGACAAACACTAGCACGGTGGGGTCCTGCCAGAGCTTTGGCGAGGCACCGGGGACGCTCGGCGGCAGCACGTCCAATCGCCTCTGCACGGCCCTGAACGCCTGGGTCTCCGCCGCCTGGACGCCCGGCTGTGGCCTCTTCAGTTGGACTGCCGGAACCGCTACGAACTATCCGGCTTTGGTTCCTTCCATTCAGGTAGGCGGTGCAGTGATCTCGCAGACCCTCAGCGACCGCTTCATGGCAGGTGTCGCCTCAGAGCTGGCCGAAGCGACAGTGGCCGTTTACACCAACGCGCGCCCGGCGACAACCGCCGGGACATTTGGCCCGCTGCTGAGCCAGGCCGACGCCATGGGGTTCACGTTTGCCGAACTGTCGGAGGGAAACAAGCTCTTGAGCTTTAGCCCGAGCCTCGCCATCACGGTCTTTGATCCTGCCGCGTGGTCGCTGACCTTCACGGTCGGCAACGGCATTGACGCGACGGCCGTCCTCGCGATGAATCGTCTTGCCGTCTCACCGGCCAAGAGCTTCTCAGTACGTCAGATGACCGAATTGGACGGAGCGGAAACGCCAGTGACGCCCACGGTTCACTTCCGTGCCGATGGAACAGCCGAGGCGGCCTTTACGCCTCCAACTCCGTCAAACAAGGCATTCTACAAGCTCCAGATCGGCCCGTAAAACGAGCGTGGACATGGACTTGCCGTAAAGGGTCAGCGTGGAGTGCTCTTGGACAGATAACGAATAAGGAGTGACTGATGAAACGTGGTGCTGCTTGCCTTTTATCTCTGGTTCTGCTGGGTTTTCCCCTGTGGGTCTCGGGCATGCAGATATTTGTGAGGACCGCGACGGGCAAGACCATCACCCTTGAGGTCGAGCCGTCGGACTTTATCGAGGATGTGAAGCAGAAAATTCAGGACAAGGAAGGATACTCGCCAGAACGGGTACGCCTTCTCTTTGGAAGCGTGGACCTACAGAATGGGCGCACGCTGGCCGACTACAACATTCAGGGGAGTGGCAGTTCAGTGCGAGTGAGGCGGAAGCGGGCGCATGTCCGTTACATGGATTT
>CAYMLQ010000465.1:0-3983 GCA_964390795.1 uncultured Lentisphaeraceae bacterium | reverse complement strand
GGCAGGGCAAGGCGTTGAGCCTCGCTGAGCTGTCGCACGCGGTCAGTGAAACGGGATGCGCCCGCGGCGAACCGCGCGTGGGCACGATTCAGTTTATACACAGCGACATATGCGTCCGACGGTCACGGATCGGCGCGGCTTCCCGCGCCGGCCGGAACGCGAAGGCGTTCCTCTCCAAACGTGCGCGGACTTATGTCGCTGTGTATACTTCAAACTAGGGAATCCTTTTGAGTTGACGAATAGGATGACGACACGCTCGTCGTCTTCTACGAAGAAGACCTCGTACGGGAATCGACGAACGAATGCACGGCGAACCATGCGATGGATATGAGGGCTCTTCCGGGTTTAGCGTGTGAATGCGGAATGGTTTTTAATGTACCTGTGATGCTCAGCGATAGACTACGTGAGTCGACTAAGCGTATCCGACGAAGTGTGGGATAAAGTGTGCGACGAAGTGTCGCCTCGCGGGATACCGCTTGCCGCCGCTCCAAAAAACCAACCGATTACTGCGCTTACTCTTGCGGCGCCTCGGGCACGGTGCCGGGCGCAGCCTCGGGCGCGGCATCCAGCGCGCGGGCCGGCGCAACGTCGTCCACCTCGTCCGCATCGGCGATACTGACGGAGACGAGAGTGGCACCACCGGCGAGGTTCACAAGGCGCACCCCTTTGGCGGAGCGGCCGATGACGCGGATCTGGTTCACCGGGGAGCGCACCATCATGCCGTTGGAGGTGATGGAGATCATCGACTGGCCGTCACGCACGGCATGGGCGGCCACGACCTTGCCGTTGCGACCGTCGTCGTCCTTGATGGCAATCATGCCGCCGCCTCCGCGATGGTGCGGCGTGAACTCCTGGAACTCGGTACGCTTGCCATAGCCGTTCTCGGTGGCGACAAGGAGCGTTTCCGCGTCGTTCACGATGTCAAACGAGCGCACGGCATCGCCCTCCGCCAGGCGGATGCCGCGTACGCCGCACGAGGCGCGGCCCATGCTGCGCACGCTGGTTTCGCGCTCGGCGCCGTCCGCCTCGGTCTTCTTGAGGGAGACGGGGAAGCGGATGGCCTTGCCGTTGGCGGTGACCAGCAGGATGTGGTCGGTCTCGCGGACAAGACGGACCTGGATGAGGCGGTCGTTCGCGGTCTGCTCGGCGGCGTCGTCCGCTTCAGCGGCCTCGGCCTTATCCGGCGCGTCGGCGTCGTCCTCGTCGCACGGGATATCCTTGAACTTGATGGCGATGATGCCTTTGCGGTTGACGTTGCTGAACTCGATGAGGGCGGTACGCTTGATCACGCCGTTCTCGGTGGCGAAGAAGACGTCCTCGCCGGTCGCGAAGGAACGGATCGGAAGCATGGCCACGACGGATTCGTCCGTGCGCAGTTCGAGCAGGTTGACGATGGGCTTGCCGAAGGAGGTGCGGGGCGCCTCGGGAATCTCGTAGGCCTCCTTCTTAAAGACGCGGCCCTGGCTCGTGAAAAGGAGCAGGGTGTCGTGCGTTTCCGCGACAAACACGGTGTCGATGAAGTCCTCGTCCTTGACCACCGCGCCGGTGATGCCCTTGCCGCCGCGCCGCTGCTCGCGGTAGGTGGTGAGGGGGACGCGCTTGACGTAGCCGCGCTGGCTCAGGGTAAGCACGCAGGGCTCGTCGGCGATGAGGTCCTTGATGTTGACCTCGCCCTCCAGCGGCACGATCTCGGAGCGGCGCACGTCGCCGCGCTTGGAGGAGGTCACGTACTTGGCCTTGATGTCGGCGAGGTCTTGCTTGATCAGTCCGTAAATCTTCACGGGGTCGGCGAGCAGGCCCTTGAGATAGGCGATGCGCTCGCACAGCTCGTTGAACTCGGCCTCGACCTTTGCGCGCTCGAGCCCGGTGAGCTGGTAGAGGCGCATCTCGAGGATCGCGTCGACCTGCTTGTCGGAGAAGCCGAAGCGCTCGATGAGGCGGAGCTTGGCCTCTTCGCGGTTCTTGGAGGCGCGGATGATGGCGACCACGTCGTCGAGGTGGTCGAGCGCGATGAGCAAACCTTCCAAGATGTGCTTGCGCGCCTCGGCCTTGGCCAGCTCGAACTTAGTGCGGCGGGTGATGACTTCGAAGCGGTGGTCCACGTAGCAGCGGAACAGCTCCTTGAGGGTCATCACCTTGGGGCGGCCCTGGTCGATCGCCAGCATGTTCGCGCCGAAGGTGGTCTGGAGCTGCGTGTGCTTGTAGAGGTTGTTCAGCACGACCTGGCCGAGCGCGCCGCGCTTGAGTTCGATCACCACGCGGATGCCGTCGCTGGAGCTTTCGTCGCGGATGTCGGAGATGCCCTCGATGATCTTTTCGTTCACGAGGTCGGCCATCTTTTCGATCATGTTGGCCTTGTTCACCATGTAGGGAACTTCGGTGATGATGATCGCCTCTTTGTTCTTGTACTCGACGATCTCCGCCTTGCCGCGGATCAGGATCGAGCCGCGCCCGAGCTTGTACATCGCCTCGATGCCGCGCGTGCCGCAGATCGTCGCGCCGGTGGGGAAGTCGGGCCCCTTGACGAACTGCATCAGGTCGTCGATCGAACAGTCCGGGTGCTCCAGGTAATGCGTGATGCCGTCCACCAGCTCGCCGAGGTTGTGCGGCGGGATGTTGGTGGCCATGCCGACCGCGATGCCGGTGGAGCCGTTGAGGAGCAGGTTGGGCAGGCGCGCGGGCAGGACCGTGGGCTCCATGAACTCTTCGTTGTAGTTCGGCTTGAAGTCGACGGTGTCCTTCTCTAAATCGTCGAGGATCTCCTCGGCGAGCCGGTCCATGCGCACCTCGGTGTAACGCATGGCCGCGGGCGGGTCGCCGTCAATCGAGCCGAAGTTGCCCTGCCCGTCGATCAGCGGGTAGCGCATCGAGAAATCCTGGGCCAGGCGCACGATCGTGTCGTACACCGCCTGGTCGCCATGCGGGTGGTACTTACCGATCACGTCACCGACCACGCGGGCCGATTTCTTGTAGGCCTTGTTCCAGGTGTTGCCCAGCTCACTCATCGCGTAGAGCACGCGGCGGTGCACCGGCTTCAGTCCATCGCGCGCGTCAGGCAGGGCGCGCCCGATGATCACGCTCATCGAATAGTCGATGTACGAGGAACTCATCTCGTCTTCAATGTTGATGTTCTGCATGCCGTGCTCTGCGTTCTCAACCGGCTGGATCTCGTCGCTCATGGTGACTCCGTGGTATACGTCTTACAATTCAAGGTAAACAGCATACCATTTCCCTGCGCCGGAAACCACTTCCAAACGCGGTAGCCCAGCAGTTCTAATTATGGCATCTCCGTTCATTCGTATCCGCGCCCGGAGCGGGCTACCTTGCGCGGCGTGTCTTTCAGGGGTGCTCCGGGCGCGCTATGCACATGATTTCGCGCCTGTGTGTGAACGGAACAGTCAAATATAGAATTGCTGGCGGTAGCCTGAGTAATCGGCTGGGGGGCGGCAGGTGTACGCGAGGAGAAGCGGAAACCCTTCCACACGCGTGCCGTCCAGGGTAGGGCGGGATCCCCGAACCCGCCGCAGGTTCGCGCCGAAGGCCACGCCCTGCGGTCGCCATCCGCAACGCGGGCACCGAAGCCGACCCCGACTGGCAGGACGTACAAGCCGTGGCGGATTTCCGCTCGGTGGACGCGGATCTCTCCGCCATCGTCACCCACCTGACCGGTCGGCCTGCTGCGGCACAGGCCTCACCGGTCTGTTCACACCTCGCGAAGTGTGGAAAAGGTCTCACGCTGAGACCCGGAGCCCCAAAGGTAAGAAGAGGTGCTTTCTCATCTTGGGTTCTTCGGGTGTGGGCCAATCCACTCCGTGACCATCCGTCTTCGGCTCTGCCGTTTCATCCACTTATCATGACATGTGGATAAGCGATCGCGAGCCTCTATCGGTCTAGAAACCCTGTACCTTTCGCGATTCTTTTCTCTCCCAACGTCAGCGGTGAGGCGGCGGTATCCCGTCGCCTCCACCGTTTTGTTGGGCATT
>CAYMLQ010000464.1:0-3984 GCA_964390795.1 uncultured Lentisphaeraceae bacterium | reverse complement strand
GTCACAGCGTGACGTCGAGGTGGCTCTTGCGGTACTGTCCCGGCGAGACGCCGATGATGCGCTTGAAAGTGCGGGTAAAGTGGCTGTGGTCGTAGAAGCCGGTCTCGCAGGCGATGTCCGCGATGGTGCGGTCAGTGGATTCCAGCAGGGTGCGGGCCGCAGTGATGCGCACGCGCAGGAGATACTCGTAGGGCGTGGTGCCGAAGATGCGGTTGAAGCGGCGCTCGAACTGGCTCTGGGAGACGCCCGCAAGCTTGGCCAGTTTTTTGACTTCGAGGTTCTGGCCGAAGTGCGTGTGGATGTGCGCCACCACCTGGGCGAAGCGCCCGTGCCAGCGGGGCGTGTCGCGCAGGCCGTCGACGATGCGGTGGAAGCCGACCACACCAATGGCCTTCCCCTTCTTGTCGTAGACCGGGAACTTGCTGTGGATCATGAGGCGGTCCGAGTGCTCCGGAGCCGGGGCTACCTCGTTGATGACGGGGACGCCGGTGGCCATCACAGCCTGGTCGCCCTTGACGTAGAAGTCTGCGCGATCGCGCGAAAAGAAATCGTAATCGGTCTTGCCGAGGGTCAGTTGCTCGTTGTCGGCGTTGCAGAACTGGCAGGCGCGCGGGTTGTTCAGCATGAAGCGGCCTTGGCTGTCCTTCATGAAGAGCCCGACGTCCGGCAGAACATCGAAGAGCTTGCGGAAGGACGACAGGTCTCCGATCTGCGTGAGGAAGCGTTTTTGCAGGGTTTTCGGATTCATGCGGATAGTGTACACATATTCAGGACTGCTTTACAAGACGCAGTAAACGGCAACGTGTAAAGTTAGGGTGTACAGTGTGATTGTTCAGTTCATGTTGCAAAGGGGGTCTCATGAAGGTGGATGTATCGGGGGCGGGGTCAGAGGGACGCAGCGGAGGAGTGAGCCGCCGGCAGTTTTTGAAGCGCGCGGCGGCAACCGGCGGGGCGGTTGCCATGCCGTTCATCATTCCGGCATCGGCGCTGGGGCGCGACGGCGCGGTGGCGCCGAGCAACCGCATCGTGATGGCCGGCATCGGCCTGGGCGGCCGCGGCACCGGCGATCTGAGCAGTTGGATATTGCCTGATCCGCAGGCGCAGTTCGTGGCCATCTGCGACGTGCGTCGGGAGCGCCGCGACGCCATCAAGGCGATGACCGATAAGAGTTACGGCAACGCGGACTGTAAGACCTACATCGAAATGATGGACGTGCTGGCGCGCCCGGACATCGACGCGATCCTCACCGCCACCAGCGACCGCCTCCACGCCACCGTCTCGATCCGCGCGATGCGCGCGGGCAAGGACGTCTACACCGAGAAGCCGGCCTCGATGACCATCGCCGAAGGCCAGGCCGTGGTCAAGACCGCCAAGCAGTACGGGCGCGTCTACCAGGCCGGCATGCAACGCCTGAGCGAGGCAAACTTCATCGTCTGCAACGAGCTGTTGCGCCTGGGCCGCTTGGGCGAGGTCAAAACCGTCTACGCGCATCTTGCGCCGTGGGGCAACGTCAACATGAACCGCGACTGGATGCCGGAGCAGCCGCTTCCTGATCCGCAGGAGCTTGACTGGGATCGCTGGCTCGGCCCTTGTCCGTGGCGCCCCTTCAACGTCGGCTACACGCGCGGCGGCTGGCACCACCAGCACGACTTCTACACCAGCGTGATCGGCGAGTGGGGCTCGCATACCTTCGCGCAATGCCACGAGGCGCTGGGCATGGAGAACACCTCCCCGGTCCGCTACCCCTATGTTGCGACCCCGACGGCGGACGGCATGGCGATGCCCTTCGCGAACGGCGTGACGATGATCCAGAAGCAGGAGGGGTGGCGCGGCACCTGCGGCGTGCGTTACGTCGGCAGCGAGGGCTGGTGCTCCTGCGCCGACGGCTACGCGCGTCCGGAGGTCTCGAACCCCGCGATGCTGGCCGATTACAACAAGATCCTCCAGGACTACCTCACCCGCACGGGGCACGCGGTCGGGCACATGCAGGATTTCTTCAAGTGCATCAAGAACCGCACCGTCACCGTGGCCAATCCCGGCATCATGCACCGCTCGATGAGCACGGTGCATTGCGCGAACATCGCCCAGTGGCTGAAGCGCGACCTCACGTGGGACCCCTTGAAGGAGGAGTTCGTCAACGACGAGCAGGCCAACCGGTTCCGCTCCCGCGCCGCCCGCGAGGGCTGGCAGATCTGCTAGGTTTCTTATTTCGAAGGAATCGATTCGTTCGATTCCTTCGCTTCACTCGACTCACAAAACCAATTTTCCCATCATGAAAAAGTCACTCTTCTTCTCCATCGCCGCTCTTGCCGTCGCGCTCTGCGCCCGCGCCGAGATTCCTGCTGCCGACCTCCTGAACGAGGTCAAACTGATCGAGCTCCTGCAGAAGGCGGAGACCTCGGACAATGACAAGGTCACGGCCTGCCAGAACCTGGGCTGGTGCGGGACAAAGGCGGCCATCGCTCCGCTGTCTGCGCTCCTCGCGAGCGAGAAGCCCGTTCTCCGCCATGCGGCTCGCTACGGGCTGGAGATGATTCCCGACGCGGCGGTCGAGACGGCCTTCTGCGAGGCGGCGGGCCGCCTCACGGGGCCGGCGCTCACAGGCGTTCTGCAGTCGATGGGCAACCGCGGCAACGCGCAGTCGGTCTCCCTGTTGAGCGGGCGGTTGTCCGACAGCGACAAAGGCGTCGCGGCGGCTGCGGTGCAGTCTCTGGGCAAGCTCGCCACGCCCGAGGCGATGGCCGCGCTCAAGGCCGGACTCGGCAAATGCCCCTTGGCGGCAGAGGCCTATCTGAACGGAGCGGGGAAAGTCGCGGCCGTTGATCAGGCGAAAGCCGCAGCCTGTTACGCCGATCTCCGCAACACCCAGGAGAACGTTTCCGCAGGCACGCGTTTGGCCGCCCTGCGCGGCGAAATCGTCACGGCCGGTCAGGCGGGCATGAAACTCTGGGAAGCGTCCATCGCCAGCGCGGACGCCGACACCGTGAACGCGGCCCTGCGTGCGGTTTTGGATGTTCCGAAGAGTGGCGAGGCGACCGCCGCTTTCGCCGCCGCCCTCGCCAACGTGCCGGCGGTGCAGCCGCGCCTGGCGACGGTTCTGGGGCAGCGCGGCGACAAGGCCGCTGTTCCCGCCCTGGCCGCTCTGGCCAAGGGAGAGAACGCCGCCTGCAGCCTCGCCGCGGCCGCCGCGCTCGCGGCGCTTAACGATCCCGCCGCCATGCCCCCGCTGCTGGCGCTGGCCAAGCACGCGGACGGCGCCATCGCCGACGCCGCCAAGAACGAGATCATGGGCTTCGCGGGCAAGCCCGCCGATGACGCCGTGCTGGCGATGATGGCCGATGCCGACGCCGCGACCCGGCTGGCCGGCATCGACATGGCGATGCGCCGCCGCATGGCCGCAGCCGTGCCGTCTCTGGTCAAGCTCACCACCGACGCGGACGC
This sequence comes from uncultured Lentisphaeraceae bacterium, assembly GCA_964390795.1. Lineage (GTDB taxonomy): Bacteria > Verrucomicrobiota > Kiritimatiellia > RFP12 > UBA1067 > CAYMLQ01. The sequence continues at coordinate 543 of CAYMLQ010000464.1, read as the reverse complement.
GAAGATTCTCGAAGCCGCAGTCAAGGGTGTGGGTGATCTCGGCACGGACAAGGAGATCCCGGCGCTGCTGGCCGCCCTCGCGAAGGCCCCGCAGAGCGAGACCGCCGTCCGTGCGCTTTCCACCCTGTGTGCCCGCTACGCGCGCCCCCGCGGCGGCAAGACCGTGATCAAGAGCGCGGTCTACGGCAACTTTGAGAACGACCTGACCAAAGACGTCACGGCCAATGTCCAGAAGCTCGTGGACGTCGGTTCCATCACCATCCAGGCCTCGGGCCGCCTCTGCAAGTGGGACGGTTTCAGCGAAGACCCCGCGCCGGGCAAAGCCAAGGCGCTGCGCATGGTCTACACCTTCGACGGCGCTGAGAAAAGCGTTCAGGTGCGTGACAACGACGCCGTACACTTAAGCGGCGAAACCTTGCTGCCGGTGGCGATGGCGCCCATCAAGGCCGCCTATGAAGCCGCGCAGGGCCCCGAGAAGCTCGCCCTCTTCAAAGTGCTGACCGCGCTCTCAAATGAGCAGGGTCTCGCCGTGGCCCGCGCCGC
>CAYMLQ010000463.1:0-4009 GCA_964390795.1 uncultured Lentisphaeraceae bacterium | reverse complement strand
CCACCTGCGGGCAGGCGGTTCGCGCCGCCCGCAAGCGACAGCGTGCCGCCGCTGATGAGGGTGTTACCGAGATAGGCGTTCGCGCCGGCCAGCGTGAGCGTGCCGGAGCCGACCTTGACCAGCGCGTTGGAGCCGGAGATCGCGCCCGAGAAGAGCGTGCTGGTGTTGTCGTTGCCGACCATCAGCGTGGACCACGCGCCGCTGCCGTTGGCCACCGACCCCGCGCCGCTGAGCGAGCCGACCGCCTGGCTGATGCCGTTCAAGTCGAGCGCCGCACTGTTGGAGACCACCAGCGCAGTCGCCGTCGGCAGCACATTGGTTGGAACCGAAGCCGAAAGCCCCAGCCATTTGTAGCGCAAGAAGTCCGTCACCGCATAACGGTCCGACGCGCTCACCGCGTTGGTGTACACAAGTACTTCGTTGACATCGCCGTTGTAAGAGCGGTAGATCGTGCCGTTGTACGGGCGGCAGTCGCCGATGGCCGTCGACCAATTCTTCGCTGTCGAGCCGGTTGCGGTCACGATGTGGGGCTGGCTGGCAGCGAAACCGTTGGTCTCCACGTTGTTGATGAACAGCCGCCCGCCGCAGGAGAAATCATTGGCGTTACCGGGATGTGCCCAGGACGTGAGGCTCGCCTGGCGGATTCCAAAATCGCCGTTGTTCTGCCCCCAAAGTCCGCCGCCGCCCATGAATCCGCGCACCGTGTTGACGATGAACGCGGTTTGCACAATGGCAGCCTTGCTCGATCCCATGCAGTTCGTGTACCCGTTGAAGCGCACGGCCGGCAGCCCGGTCACCGCGTTGGTCACATAGACCGGCTGCAGAACCGCGACGCTCTGCGTGAAATTGACTCCCGCCGCCGTGGCGTCGGCCCACATCGAGACATTCGAACCGGAGATCGTCAGCAGGTCCTGCCGTAGGGCGTCCAGCCGGTAGGCCAGTCCGTTTGTCAGGAGTTCGGTCTGCGTACCCTGTAGCTTAACCGTGCCGCCGCCGATGACCGTGCTGCCGCTGTAGGTGTTCAGGCCACTCATCGTCAACGTGCCCGACCCGGTTTTCACCAGCGAGACCGTTCCCGCCCCGTCGCGGATCGTCCCCCAGAAACGGCTGCTCGTGTCGCCGCTCCCCACGGCCAGCGTGGTTGCGGTCGCCGACGAGTTGCTCACCACGCCAGATCCTGCCAAAGCGCCCACCGCCATGTTTTGGCCTTCCAGGTCGAGGAGCCCGAGAACCGTTGCCGAAGCCGCACGGATAACGGAGCCTCCGACTGTGAGCGTGCCGGAAGTGATCTCGATCCCACCGGTGAAGCTGTTCGAGCCTGTCAGCTTCACGGTGCCGGACCCGTTCTGAACCACGCGTCCGGCCCCGCTGATCTCGTTCGGAACCGTGATGTCCCCGCTGACGTTGAAGCTGAGAACGGCGTTGTTCACCACCGGTCCGGCGGCCAGCGCGCCAACCTTTCCAATCTCCAGCGTGCCACCGCTCACGCGAGTCGTTCCGCTATACACGTTGCTGCCGGTCAGCAGGACTTTTCCCCAAGCCGCACCGGGATAACCGATTTCGAGCCCGTAGGAACCATAGATCGAGCCGCTGAGCGTGCCGACCGCCGCAACCGTAGGCGTGCCCACACGCGTGTCGTCCAGCAGTTCGACAGGGCCTGACAGCGTGCCGTTCGCGTCGAACCGGACCGCGCCGGCGGGCATGCCGTCCTTCGTGGTTCCGACACCCGCGAGGTGGAAGGCGTTGGTCATTGTTCCTGCGAAGTTGAACAGGAACTGCCCGCCCCAACCCGCGTTACCGTAAATGAAGACGTCGCCCGTGCTGAAGCCCAGCGCGTTGGCGAGGCTGACGCGGCCAGCCATGATCCGCGTGCCTCCGGTGTAGGTGTTGCCGGCCGAGTTGAGCACTAGGTCCTCGTCAGTGCCGCCGCCCGCAAAGGTCACGCCGCCCGAGCCGCTAATGACACTGCTGAGCGTGGGACCGAACTGATCCGAGCGCCGCAGGTTGAAGATAATGACGCCTTCGGAGGAGCCGAAGTTGAGCGTGCCGCCGGTCATGCCCGCCGTGACCCCGCTGGAGTTGTTGAAGATTACGCCGGCGGGGTTGACCCCGTCGCCCACGGTCAGCGTCTTCCCGCTGTTGATGGTCAGGATGGCGCCGTTGTGGACGCGGAGGGCATAGACCTGCGTGCTGTCGGTGGCCGTGTTGGCCGTCACGGTGGCGATGGAAGACGCCCCCCCGCTCAAACCGAGGGTGTAGGCGGCGTTCGTGAAGCCGACCGTGCTGTCATAGGTCAGGAAATCGCACGGGGTACGGTCGCTGTTGCAGACGCCGAAGAGCGACGCCGAAACCATGCCGTTGACGGTCGGCACGCCACCGTTGACGTACAGCTTTTCCGTGCCGCCCAAGGTCAAGGCCGTCCCGACCGGCGTGTAGATAGCCAAAACACTGTTGTTTGTACGTACCAGCACGCTGTTTGCCGCCGCACCGCTGTTGCCCAGGGTCAGCGTGACTCGCGCGTTGCCGCCGCGCGTGAGCCGCAGCAGGGAGGCGCCCGGACCGTAAGTGAGCGTATGCGCCGCATCGCCACTGGCAACAGCCAGCGAGGGGGTCAGCCCGCTGCCCGAGGGCGCGACACCCAGGGTGCCGCCGCTGATCAAGACCGGGCCGTAGCCGAAGGGTGTGCCGCCCGGCACCGTGCCGGCCAGCGTGCCGGCCTTCAGGAGCGTCGGCCCAGTGAAGGTGTTGTTGGTCGTCGTCGTCAGCGTGCCTACACCGTACTTGACGAGCCCGCCGTCGGTCACGCCCACGCCGCTCACGAGCGGCTGCTGCAGCGTGAGCGTCCCGCTTCCGCTGTCGAGGCGCGCGCCGCCCTCGAACACGCTGAAGGTGCTGTAGGCGTTCGCGCCGATCGTCTGATTGGCGGAGGGGTTCTTGAATATACCGCCGTTGAAGTTCACGGCGATGAAACTGTTTGCGTTTGCTCCGCCGTTATTGAGGTTCGCGGTGGTGAACGTGCCGCCCGCCAACACGAGCGTGCCGGTGCTGGCGGAAGAGCCGGAGGACATGAGTACGAGGCTGTCGGCCGTAAGGCTGGCGGAGTTGGTGACGATAATGATGTGGCTCTTCCCGTCACTGGCCAGCCGCTGGCCGTAGGAACCGCTGTCGGTCAGCGTCACCGCCGCGTTGCTGCAGGCCAGCAGGCCCAGTCCGCGCGGCCAACCGGCCGCGCCGATGCGCATGGCCCCGCCGCTGACCGTGACGAAAATGAGGTTCGTATTGTTGTTACCGTCCGTCCCGATGAACCCGCTTGTTCCGCCGGTCTGCTGATACACCGCGTGATTGTTGCCGAGCGCGCCGGAGAACAGGTTTGTGCCGCCGGTGAGCAAGACAGGCGCCGCCATCAGGCCGCTCACCGTCAGTGCCGCACCCGTAATGCTGCCGCCCGTGAAACTGATGCGGGAGCCGGTGTTCATCGTAAAGCCGCCGCCGGTCAAACTTCCTCCGTTAACGCCCACCGCACAACCGGAGTTGACCGCGAACGTGGCCCCCGTGCTGCTGCCGCCGTTGAGCGCGAACGTTCCGCCGTTCACCGTCACGACTCCGTTGGTCATGTTGAACGCGTTCAGCGCCAGTGACGAAGACAGAGCCTTCGTGAGCTTTCCAGAACCGTAAAGCGGCGTGCTATTGGTCTGGCTTGCCAGCGTGTTGTACGCGAGAGTGCCGGCTGTGCCGACCGTGATGCTCGGCGTGTTGGTGATCCAGCCGTCGTTCACGCCGTCGCCGAGCCGCAGGATACCGTTATTTATGAACGTCGAGCCGGCATAGGTTTGCGCATTGGTCAGCGTGATGGTGCCAGTACCGTTTTTCGCAATGCCGCCGGGGCCGCTGAACGGTATCGCATAGGTGACGGAATTATTCAGTCCGCCCAGCCCAAGGGTGACGGCTCCGCCCAACGTATCCTGCAAAACAAGGCCGTTCGTGCCGGTCAGCCCGCCAAGCATAAAGG
>CAYMLQ010000462.1:0-4029 GCA_964390795.1 uncultured Lentisphaeraceae bacterium | reverse complement strand
TGGACTTGGCCACGACCCACTTCTCCTTTTTCCCGTCATTCTGAAGGCGGAAGTATTCGGGCAACACCACGCGAGAGCCGTTCGGCGTAGTAACCTTCTTCACGAACTCCGTGTTCCACGTATAACCGTAGGTCGCGGGGTCCGGCGTGATGGGCGTTGAGAATGAACTCCAGGCCATTGCGATTTTGTTCTCCTTCGGCGTCCGCTCCGCGTAGATCCGCCAGGTCGAGCCGCCGCCGGCCCGGAGCGCCTGCACCGTGGCACCCTCTGGGTTGATCGCGCCGCTGACCGCCGGTCCGCCCTCGAACCACGCCTTCACGCCGTCCCAGAGCGCCTTCTTGGTGTAGGAGGTCAGTCGGTGCAGAACGACGGTGTTGCCGTCCGGCCCCACGGGAAAGGAGGTCGGCGCGACGCGCGCGAAGGTCTCGCCCTTCTCGTCGGTGGCGAACGCTGCCGGCACATACTGGGTTTCCATCTGGAAGGGCTTATTGGGGGCCGAGGGCCGCGTGTCCAGCAGCAGGCCCGCATAGTTCGTGTGTGCCTCGGCGGCGTGCGACCAGAAGTAGGGCGTGAAGAAGCAGACCGGGCCCTTGAAGTTTTTCGTGTTGAGGAACAGAGTCCAGCACTGGTCGCCGGTCGGCACAGGCTTGCCGCCGGTGGTCGCCTTGGGCGCGGCCAGCGGCAGCGGCAGATAGCCGTAGCCGAACAGCTCGCCGCAGGTGCCCTGCTTGAGGTTCAGGCCGTCCGGCGGCCACAGCACCCAAGGCGAGAGCTGGGCGATACCGTACTTGCCAGCGGGCCTGTTCCAGTCACGCCCCTTGCCTGCGCCGGGTCCGTTGGCCCACTCGCAGAAATTCGGCGCCACGCCGCCCATGATGAACTTCGGCGTCTCGGTCGGGAAGCGCGTGTCGCGCCACCAGCCCAGCCCGCCCTCGATGTCGGAGTAGAGGTTCGTCGGCGGCTTGCCCTCGCACTGCGCGTGCATCCACGTGCCGAAGAGTCCCGTCTGGAAGCGGTGCCCCGGATAGCGCTCCAGCAGCGGCCAGGCCGCGGCGTAGAGCGAGAACCCGGCGTTGTAGTGATCAGGGACTTTGTCCGTGGCGACCAGCAGGTATCCCGCCATTTCGGCTTTCTGGACTTCGGCGGCGCCCGCAAGCGCCAGCAGCGCGAGGAAGGTGAGGGTGCTTAGTCGGGGCATAGGTGCCTTTCAGCTTTTTTAGTGACGGTTACACGCTGGCGTACAGTTCTCGGTAATTGATGCATGTTACGCCGCTTCTTTCCGGATAACTTTCGCCGTCGTAAACCAGAATCGGCGACGCCGACTCGGGCTCGGCTTCGCAGAAGCGGTTGAGGCTGGCGATAAACGAAGCGTTAAAGGACACGGCGGATTTGATTTCCATGGGGCGAAGCGAACGTCCTTCCTGAACGATCAGGTCGACCTCGAACCCCTTTTCCGTCCGTAGAAAGAAGAAATGAGGCTCCTTGCCCCGGTTCAAGCGGTTTTTCATCACATCGGCCACAATCATGTTTTCGAACAGGTTGCCGCGCAGCGGGTCGCGCGAAACATGAAGCGCGGATTCGAGTCCGAGAAGATAAGCCGCCAATCCGACTTCGGTGAAGTAGATCTTAGGTGATTTGACCGTGCGTTTGCTGACATTCGAGAAATGGGGTTGGATGCGGAACACAAGGAAAGAGGCCTCCAGAACGGAAAGCCACTCGGCCAGCGTGGTGGACGAGACTCCGGTTTCGCCGGAAAGCCCCGACAGGCTCACGACCTGTCCGACTCTTCCGGCCAACAGCACCATGAAGCGCTCGAAAGCCGCCAGATTTCTGATCTGTGCGAGTTGCCGCAGGTCCCGCTCAACGTAGGTTCTGAAGTAGTTGCGGTAATAGGAGGTGGCTTCTTTGCGCTCGGCATGCAGCTCCGGCATGAAACCGCGCAAAATCAGGTCATCCGTGGAAATCCCGGGATCGCGCGACAGCACTTCATGCACCGAGAGAGGCATCAGGTTCATCACCGCCGTTCTTCCAGCCAGCGACTGGGAGACGGCCATGTGCAGGCCCGGCTGGTGGCTCCCGGTCAATAGGAAACGACCCTTCCGTTTACGGTCTTCATCCACGATCACCTGAATGGAAGAGGTGATGTCGGGAACGCGCTGCACCTCGTCGATGATGAGCGGTTCGGGATATTTTCTGAAGAACGCCCTGGGATCGGTGGCCGCCAGATTTCGAATGGCGGGATCCTCGAGCGTCGCATAGGAGAAATCGGGACAACACCGTCTGGCCAACGTTGTCTTCCCCGCCTGCCTCGGCCCCGTCAGCGTCACGACGGGATACGCCGCCATCGTACGCACCAGCTCTTGGGTCAGATCCCTGTCAATCACGAAGCTACCCTCCCCAACTCCAAATAACATCAGAAGCGTATCATTGTTTGGCGTATTATTCAATATCATCTTGAAAATTACGCCCTCGTAGACCGTTTGGCGCACACTGTAGCTTACAGATTGAGCGCAAAACGAAGCGCACGCGAAACCGCAGCCAATTTTGCGGCAGGCAGCGTGGTGATGAGCGCCCCCATTCGACCTTTGGCGACGGTCTGCACATGGTCGCAGTTGGCTACGCGATCCACCGTGGTTACCAAGTCGTCGTCCAAAGTCATTTGCACGGTTCTCATGAGGCACCTCAATCCATAGTTATAGCTATCATAATCCACATGCTGAGCGGTGTCAACCGTGATACTGTGCTGTGATGCTCTTATGCCACGGCCAATTGGTGCAGACGTTTGGCGGGTATGGCGGCGAAATGGGCGTCGCGATGGACAAGCGTCGCGCCTGAAAGGCATGCGGCAGCCGCAATCAACGAATCGACAAGAGGCAGGCGGGCGGACGCTGCCGCGCTCAAGTCGGCGGCCAGACAGGCGGTGGCCAGGTCGATCGGGATGACCGCGTCGAACACGGACAGATAATCGTCGCGGACCGTTTCCGCAACCACGCCCGGCCCCAGTGTTTTCAGACGGCGCGTGAATTCGGTCACGGAAACGCTGGCGACGAGGAGCCGTGCGCCCTCGCTGTCGATCAGTTTCTGCACCTGCGCGCCGCCGGCCTCGCCGGTGTAATGGGCGAGCCACGCCGAGGTGTCGAGCAGATAGGTCACGCCAGATCCTCCTCGCGAGCCGCCCGTTCGACACGCGATGGCTCGTCCAGCGGTCGAGCCCTGAATACTTCTGGAGTCGAGTCGAAAAGTAGGGACGGATCGCTGGGCCGTCCGCTCGTATGCGACGGAATGACAAAGAGAAATGCACTGGGGTTCTGTCGGCTAAAAGGTGTCATCCCTATTGACAGAACTACGCCAACGGCGTACACTCATCGCATGTTGATTGTGGAGACCAGTGTGTTCACTCGCCGCATCGGGGACTGCATGTCCGACGAGGAGTATCGGGAGTTGCAGGTGTTTCTCGTCGGCAACCCCGCGTCGGGCAATGTTATTCCGGGCGGCGGAGGACTGAGGAAATTGCGCTGGTCAGGTTCAGGAAGGGGCAAACGCGGCGGGACGCGCATCATCTACTACTGGTGGGTTCCAGAAACGCTGTTCATGCTGTTTCCGTACCGCAAAAACGAGGCAGAGGACTTAACAACGGATCAAGTGCGGCAGCTTAAAGCGGTCGTCGAGGAGTGGCTTCATGAAGAAGACTGATTTTGACGAGTTGCTCGCTAGCGTCAAAGAGGCGGGAAGCATCAAGAGGGGCGAAAGCCCTGCAAGCCGCAGCTTTGAGTTCTCGCCGCCCGACATCAAGAAGGTGCGGCGGTCGCTGAACGTCACTCAGGCGGCGTTCTCGCGTATGATCGGCGTGAGCGTTGACACCCTTCAGAACTGGGAGCAGGGCCGGCGAGAGCCGGAAGGCCCCGCGCGGGCACTCCTCACCGTGGCCGCAAAGAATCCGCAAGCCGTGCTTTCGGCCCTTCTTTGAACCGACTGGGGTGACCATCCGCGCTTAACAACCAATGCGGGCGGAGCCCGCAACCCTCACCC
>CAYMLQ010000461.1:0-4041 GCA_964390795.1 uncultured Lentisphaeraceae bacterium | reverse complement strand
GCCGTTCGTGTTCACGGACCTGCCCGACAAGACCTACAAGCGGCTGCCGGCGCTGCTGGCCGACGCCCTGCCGGACGATTTCGGCAACGCGCTGATCGACGCCTGGATGGCTGCGCAAGGTGTCGAACGTGAAAGCATCACAACACTGGACCGTCTGGCTTACATGAGCACGCGCGGCATGGGCGCTTTGGAGTTCAAGCCGGCCAGAGGCCCGTCCGCCAAGAAAAGCACCGCGCTCGTTCTCGCCAATCTGATCGAGGCGGCGCGCCGCGCCGTGCACGGCGAACTGGGCTCTGACGACTTGGCCAAGGCCGCGCTGGCGCAGATCATCAAAGTGGGAACCTCCGCAGGCGGCGCGCGGGCCAAGGCGGTGGTGGCGTGGAATCCGAAGACAGAGGAGATCCGCGCAGGACAGTTCGACGTTGAGGATGGCTTTGAACACTGGCTGCTCAAATTCGACGGCATGGGCGCCGACAGGGAACTGGGCGGCTCGCAGGACTACGGGCGCATCGAGTATGCCTACCACAGGATGGCGACCGCCGCCGGCATCGCGATGTCGCCTTGCCGTTTGCAGCCGGAGCACGGCCGCGCCCACTTCATGACGCGGCGGTTCGACCGCGACGGCAACCGCAAGCACCACATGCAGACGCTCTGCGCCATGGCCCATCTGGATTACAAGCAGAAGGCCAGCCACGATTACAGCCAGTTGTTTCAGACGATCGACAGATTGCGACTCGGGTATGAAGCCAGGGAAGAGGCGTTCCGCCGGATGGCGTTCAACGTGATGGCCGCCAACTGCGACGACCACTCCAAGAACTTCTCGTTCCTGTTGCGCGAGGGCGAGGGATGGGCGCTTGCCCCGGCGTACGACGTGACGCACGCGCATAATCCAACGGGCGAGTGGACGAGCCAGCATCTCATGTCGGTGAACGGCAAGTTCACCGGCATCACACGCGATGATCTGATGACCGTGGCCAACCGCTTCGGCATCGGCACCGCGGCCAAGGTTCTCAAGCAGATTGGGGCCGCGGTCAAGGAATGGCCGGACTTTGCCGCAAGCGCCAACGTGTCGCCCAAAGAGCGGGACAGAATCAGCGGGCATCACCGAATCCTTTAACAAGGGTCACACCATGAGCAGTTTCAGCTTCCTGAAGAGCGAATGGCCGGACGTGTGCGAGGCGGCGGAAAAGGCCGCCGCCGCCGTCTATCCTGATCCGCGGACGGCGTGCTTCTATGCCCGGCGGGCGCTGGAACTGTCCATGCAGTGGCTGTACCGGAACGACGAGACGCTGCGCATGCCGTATCAGGATAACCTGAGCGCATTGATCCACGAGCCGACCTTCAAGACGCTGGCGGGCGAGGCGGTCTTCAGCAAGGCGCGGGTCATCAACACCCTCGGCAACCAGGCGGTCCACAGTCAGAAGCCGACCCGCCAATACGACGCGCTGAACGCCGTGCGCGAGCTGTTCCACACCGGCTACTGGCTGGCGCGGACCTATGCCCGCGCCGACAAGCCCGCGCCGGGGCTGGCCTTCGACGAGGCCGCGCTGCCCAAGGCCGCGCCGATCACCAAGCAGACCCTCGACCAGCTCCAGAAGCTGGAGGCCGGGTTGCGCGACCGCGACGATCAACTCGCCGCCGCACAGGCCGGCAACGCCGCGCTGGACGAGGAGCTGAAGCGCCTGCGGGCCGAAGTGGCGGCAGCCAAGAAGGCCAGCGCGGCACAGCCGGACACGCACGACTATTCCGAGGCGCAGACCCGCGATCTCTTCATCGATCTCCTCTTGCGCGAGGCGGGCTGGATCTTCAGCAAGCCGGGCCACGACACCGAGTTCGAGGTCAGCGGCATGCCCAACCGTAGCACGGGCGTCCCGCCCGTGATCTCTCACGAACATGGGCGAGACGCCCATGCCACAGCGGGAGACCATGGGCGAGACGCCCATGCCACAGGGAATCATGGGCGAGACGCCCATGCCACGGGCAAGGGCTATGTGGACTACGTGCTCTGGGGCGACGACGGCAAGCCGCTCGCCATCGTCGAGGCCAAGCGCACGCGAAAGTCGGTACACATCGGCCAGCAGCAGGCTAAGCTCTACGCCGACTGTCTGGAGAAGCAATTCGGCCAGCGGCCGGTGATCTTCCTCTCCAACGGCTATGAGCATTGGCTGTGGGACGATCTCAATAGCCCGCCGCGCGAGGTGCAGGGGTTCTACAAGAAGGACGAACTCGAACTCGTGATCCGGCGGCGTACGAGCCGCAAGAAGTTGTCGGACGCGCCCATCAACACGGCCATCGTCGAGCGCTATTATCAGACCCGCGCCATCCGCCGCATCGGCGAGGCCATCGAGCGCGACCATGACCGCAAGGCGCTGGTGGTCATGGCCACCGGCGCGGGCAAGACCCGCACGGTGATCGCACTCACCGACCTGCTGACACGCTGCAACTGGGCCAAGCGCGTGCTCTTCCTGGCCGACCGCAAGGCGCTGGTCAAGCAGGCGGTCAACGCCTTCAAGAAGCATTTGCCCGACTCCTCGCCGGTGAACCTCGTCACCGAGAAAGACACCGAGGGCCGGGTGTTCGTCTCCACCTACCCCACGATGATGGGACTCATCGACGACTGTGGCTTGGGCGTCCCGCCCAAGGACCACGGGCAAGATGCCCGTGCCACGCGGCGTTTCGGCGTGGGCCATTTCGATCTGGTCATCATCGACGAGGCCCACCGCTCGGTGTATCAGAAATACGGGGCGATCTTCGAGTACTTCGACGCCCTGCTGGTCGGCCTCACCGCGACCCCGCAAGACGAGATCGACCGCAACACCTACCGGCTGTTCGACCTTGAGAACGGCGTGCCGACCGACGCCTACCCGCTCGAAGAGGCAGTCCGGGACGGGTTTCTGGTGCCGCCCGTGGCAGTCTCCGTGCCGCTCAAGTTCCAGCGCGAGGGCATCACCTACGACCAACTCTCCGAAGAGGAGAAAGAGCAGTGGGATGAACTGGAGTGGGAAGAGGAGTACGGCACCCCGGACCGAGTCGAGGCAGAGGCGGTCAACAAGTGGCTCTTCAACAAAGACACGGTCGACAAGGTGCTGGAGCACCTGATGACGCACGGGCTCTGCGTGGCAGGCGGCGACCGGCTCGGCAAGACCATCATCTTCGCCAAGAACCAGAAGCACGCCGAATTCATCACCGAACGTTTCGACATCAACTACCCGCACCTCAAAGGCGCGTTCGCGCGGGTCGTCCACTGCGACCTGCCCTATGCGCAGAGTTTAATTGACGATTTCTCGATCCCGGCCAAAGCCCCGCACATCGCGGTCTCGGTGGACATGCTCGACACCGGCATCGACGTGCCGGAGGTCGTGAACCTGGTCTTCTTCAAGCTGGTGCGCTCCAAGACCAAGTTCTGGCAGATGCTGGGGCGCGGCACGCGGCTCTGCCCGGACCTTTTCGGCCCTGGCAAGGACAAGGAATTCTTCTACGTTTTCGACTACTGCCAGAATCTGGAGTTCTTCAAGCAGAACCCCGAGACGACCGACGGCGGGTCGGGCGAAAGCCTCGGAAAGCGGCTCTTCAAGGCGCGGCTGGAACTCATCGGGCAGTTGGACAAAGAGGGTGGCATGGGCGTCCCGCCCATGATTCACGGGCAAGATGCCCGTGCCACGCGGGACGCCCATGCCACGGCTCACGAGCAGATAGCCATCTACGATACGCCGACAACGCCGCAGGAACTCCGCTACGACGTGGCAGACAGGCTGCGGACCGAAGTCGCGGCCATGAACCCCGACAACTTCGTGGTGCGCCCGAAACGGCGGCTGGTGGAGCGGTACTCCCAGCCCGAAGTCTGGGCGGCGGTGAAAGAGAACGACCTCGCCGAACTGGCCTCTGAGGTCGCGGGGCTCCCCTCTGAACTGGATCCCGAAACGGAAGAGGCCAAGCGCTTCGACCTGCTCGTGCTCAACCTCCAACTCGCATTGCTGCGTGCGGAGCCCGCTTTCGAGCGGCTGCGCGATCAGGTGAAAGGCATCGCGGGCCTGCTGGAAG
>CAYMLQ010000460.1:0-4060 GCA_964390795.1 uncultured Lentisphaeraceae bacterium | reverse complement strand
ACCAACACCTCACCGGCATGATCGCACCGATGGTCGTGCCTTTTGACGCACAGGGCGAACTGGATGAGGCGGCCTTCCGCAAGGAGGCCCGCTACCTGCTGGACCACGGCGTGGACGGCATCAGCTCCGGCGGCAGCACGGGCGAGGGCGCGCTGCTCTCCGACAGCGAGCTGCGGTGCTGCCTCGAAATGATCAAAACCGAGAACACGCGCAAGATCCCGGTCTACGCCGGCGTCATCCGCAACTCCACCCGCGAGGTGATCCGCGCCGGACTGGACGCCAAGGCGTGCGGCGCGGACGCGCTGCTCGTGACGCCAGTCTTCTATCACGGCGCGACCGAGGAGGGAAACTTGGGCTTCTACCGCGACATCGGTGAGGCGGTCCAACTGCCGCTCATCATCTACAACGTGGTGGCGTCGAACCTGATCACACCGGCGCAGGTCATGCGCATCTGCGAACTGGAGTGGGTCATCGGCGTCAAGCAGGTCGACCCCGTGCGCCTCGCGGAGATCGCCGCGCTGAGCCGGGGCGGCACGAACATCTACGCCGCCTGCGACCAGATGCTTTACGGCACCTACACGGCAGGCGCGTGCGGCGCGTTCTCAGCCATGGTCACCATCGCGCCGGAGCTGTGCCAGCACCAGTGGCAGGCGTTCAAGCGAGGCGACCAGCAGACCGCAATGGCGATCCAGCAGCAGATGGTGCCGATCGTCATGACCTACCTGCAGGCCCCTTATCCCGGCAAGGTGAAGGCGCTGGTGAACCTGCAGGGGCGCTCGGGCGGGCTGCCGCGCCGTCCGATCCTGCCGGTCACGGAGCCCGAGCTGCTGGAGCGCATGCGCGCCGCGTTGAAAGACGCGGACCTGCTTCGGTAGCAACAGCACCGGCTTCACGGGGACGTGCGCCCTCCAGCAACAGTCAGGCGGGGGCGGACATCATGGAGGGCGAGTGTCCTCACGAGCCACGAAGGAACAGACAAGCCCGCCGCTCGCGGAACGGGAATAGAGAACAGTGGTAACTTCTTAAATTGAGAGTTGAGAGTTGAACGTTGGAAGTTGAGAGTTCAAGCAAACGCTCAACGTTCAACTCTCAACGCTCAACGTTCAAGTTACCGACAAGCGCTCAAAACATGTGAAGGTCAGGGAGAACTCTCATGAACCCACTGGCAGGCACCCTACTGATGCTCCTTTTTGCGGCGTTGGCGGCCTACGCCCGCTGGGGCAAGATCCGCTGGCTGCACGGGCTGGGCTTCACCTTCGCGGTGTTCACCATCGACGCCGGCGCGGGCGACCTGGGCGTCAGCCATGGCGTGTTCCTCTCGTACGGCGGCACGCTGTGGGCGTTTCAGGGCGCGTTCTCCAACGATTTCAGCACGACCCACACCCGCGCCTACACGCTTGACGCAGCGACGGGCGCGTGGCACCCGCAGGGCGTCGTTGTCGCGAACGGCTTCTGGCCGATGCAGGAGCCGCAGAAAATGGCCGACGGCAACTGGCTCATGAGCGGCATACGCGTAGCCAAAGGATTCGCGGTATCCGGCAACCTGCCCGCGGTGGCGATCAGCCATGGCGACGACCTGACCCTCTGGGACCTGGTGGTGATCCCGTGCGACACAAGCGTGGCGGTCGCGTCGGTCTGGGGCGAGTCCACCGTCATGATTGCCGGGGCGTCGGTCTGCAACGTCGCGCGCTGGGGCGGAAGTGCGATCGCACTCGCCGCATTCAGCACGGATTACGGCCGCACGTGGTCACCCACCCGCGCGAGCAACCTGTCGATGACGACCAGCAAACCCTACACCGGCACCCTTTCCAACGGCCGGCGCTACCTGATCGGAACCACGACGGCCGACAGCGGCGGCAAACGCTATCCGCTGACCGTCGCCGTCAGCGCGCCGGACGAAACCACGTTCAGCAAGATCTTCGTCATCCGCCACGCGCTTTTCCCAGAGGGGCCCGGCGAGTCTGCCTCCAACGCCGCGCTCTCCTACCCGTACGCGATCGAACACGACGGCAACCTGTATGTGGGCTACTCCAACAACGGCGGGCGCGCGGGCAACCTCAACAGCGCAGAGCTGGCCGTGATCCCGCTGGCGTCGCTGGACTCTCGGACAGAGGAGACCCTCTTCGACGCGAGCGAAGACAATTTCATGTACAGCAGTTCCGCAAGCGGCTGGTGGAACCGCAACTGGGGCAAGTGGACCACGCCCCAGCTCGGCATCGGCCTGAACAACGCGACGGACACCTACCGCGCCCTCCTGCGCTTCACGGTCACCAACCTCAACCTGAAGGCAAGGGCGGTCACCTCGGCCTCGCTGACATTGACCCAAGCCAGCAACAGCAAGATCGCACCGATACGCGGGAATCTCGCCGTCCGCCTCTTTCTGCTGGACAACGCCAACGCCGACTGGATCGAGGGCACGAACAGTGCGGCTCTGGCGGCCCCCGGCGAGAGCTGCTGGAACTGGCGGCAATATAACTCCGCGGCTTGGACCGGCGGGCCGGGCATCGGCAACACAACGAACGCATCCGGAGTCGCGGTGCAGCTTGGCAGCGTGACTGTCAACGTCAACACAATCAATGTCGGAACCAACATCACCTTCACCATCGCTTCGCCTGAGGGACTCGCCGCGCTGGAGCATTGGGCGCGAGGTGAAACAAACGCAGGCTTTCTGCTGGCCACCGACGAGACGTCGGGTGGCCTGAATGCGCTGCTGGTCGGATCCCGCGAACACGGCACCGCCGCGTACAGGCCGCTCTTGCGCATTGTCACAGACCCGAAGGCCGAGGTGGGGACATGCCTGTCCATTTTCTGAAAAGGGGAAACGAGATAACATGACAAAACACACCTGCAAGCCCGCCGCCCGCGGAGCGGGAATTAACGCTGGGGTCACGCGAACGCTCAACGTTCAACGTTCAACGCTCAACGCTCAAGTTTCCGACAAGCCGGGGGACACGGCTCGCTTGAGCGGCATCGTGATGCTGCTGCTTGTTTGGATGGCACAAGGCGCTGACCTGCCGTTGCCCGCCGCCCGCTGGACGTTCGAGGAGGTCAAGGGCCTCCAGATGGCGGACGCGACCGGTGCCCACACCGGAACCTTGCATGGCGTACCGAAGACGGCTTCCGGCGCCGAGGGGCAGGCGTTCGTCTTCGATGGCGCAACCGCTGTCATTACCGTGCCGCCCGCACCGGAGTTTAGCATCGGCGAAGGCCCGTTCACCGTGGCCGCGTGGGTCAACCCTTACGAGAGCGGCAGCGGTCAGCAGATGATCGTGGCCAAGAACAACTACGAGGCCGGCCAGCGCGAGTGGGGGCTGATGCTCGACAAGGACAACCGGTTCCGCTTCTACGTCTCGCACGGCGGCTGGAAAACCGTCGGCGGGAAAACCGAGCCGACCCCAGGCCAGTGGTATCATATCGCGGCGACGCTCGAAAACGGTCAGGGCCGCCTGTACGTCAACGGCCGGCTGGAGGGCGAAGGCCCGCTGGCGGCGACAGTCGTACCGACTACCGCTGCTCTTACCTTGGGCGGCGTTCGCAGCGGCAAAGGCATGGCGCAGATGTTCCATGGGGCTCTCGATGAAGTGACGCTCTACAAGGTCGCGCTGTCAACGGAGACGGTGAAGCGTTTGGCGGACAAGCAACCTGCGCCGCACAAGGTCCCTGAAATCGCGAAGCCGGTCACGCTCTGGACTGACGACGCAGTTCCGAAGGCGACCGACCTCTCGTTGCTTGACGGCACCTCGTTTCACGTCATCAAAAAGCAGCGTCCGGACACCGACGGCTGCAATTGGACGCTTGGTGTTGGTCTCGCGTGGCACAAGGGCAAGCTCTACGCCTCGTACGGCTTCAACAAGGGCTCGGAGAATACGCCGACGGAGGAGGCGCATGTGCGCGTCAGCGGCGACGGCGGCAAAACGTGGGACGCGCCCGTGGTGATGGATCACGGCGAGGGCAATCTCGGCGTCAGTCACGGCGTCTTCCTTTCGCATGGCGGCAAACTGTGGGCCTTCATGGGCGCGTTCTACGACAAGTTCCAGCGCACCCACACCCGCGCCTACAC
>CAYMLQ010000459.1:0-4090 GCA_964390795.1 uncultured Lentisphaeraceae bacterium | reverse complement strand
GTGTCTGCGGCGGACTGCGTAGAAGCCTCAAAACAGGGATACTTATCCCTCTAGCTATACGGCTCGGCGCGGAGTAAAATCATAAGCCATGGTGACTTGGGTTCACAAACGATGTGGGGTGTATCTAGCGGGTGCGGTATTGTTTCCCCTGTGCCTGTTGCAGGCCGCATTGGAGCCGCTGGAGCGCTCTTTCACCGTGCATCGGTGGACGTCGGATGACGGCCTGCCCGGCAACTCGGTCCAGGATCTGGGGGTTGGCCCGGACGGTCTGCTGTGGGGGGTGTCCGGTTCCGAGATCTGGCGTTTCGACGGCGCGCGGTTCGTCACCACGCCTGCGGCGCTCGCGGCTATTAATGACGGGGAAAGGATGATCGAGTCGCTCGTGATCACGCGGGGTAACGGCGTTCACATCCAGCTTGTTTTAGGAAAGGATCTCCTGTTTAAGAACGGCAAGTGGGGACAGGACACGGCTGACAGAAGCCTCTTAGGCGGCAAAAGGATGTTCTTTGATACGTCTGTCGGCGCTTGGAATCTGGTCAGAACAGGTCTCATGCTTAGGACAGGTAAGGAAACGCGATTCTATGCCGGGCCTGAGACGATACTGAAAGGCCGGGGATTGTTCACATGGGCCGCACCGGATTTGTCCGGCAGTAACGTCTGGGTGACGGCGACGACCGGCTTGTTCCGTTTCTCCGAAAGACAATTTAACGAAGTCGTTGTAACAAAAGCCGTCGGCGAGGCCAATTTCGAGCGTATCTGCGTCGGGGCCTCCGGACAGGTTTGGCTGTATGGACATCCGGATCGATTTTACGTCTTACGGGACGGTGTTTGGGAGCAAGTGCCGAAGCCCGCCGGGGAATGGCCTATGCGCATGGGCGCGGAGGTGATGGTCGAGCGCAATGGCCGCGAACTGTGGGTCGGCACATCGGAGGGGCTGTTCCGGTGGGACGGATGCGCGTGGGGCCGCCTGGAGCCGGGCGGGCTGGCGCCAGCGGGCGTGATCGCGCTGCATGTCGGGAGGGAGGGTGAGGTTTGGGTCGGGCTGGAAGGTGGCGGGCTCCTTTGTCTGCGTGAGCGGAGGATCACGATGGTGCGTGCGCCGGACGGGCCTGCGGTCCAAGCCTTTTCGGCCGTCTATGAGAGTCGGGGCGGGTTGCTCTATGCGGGGATTGCGAATGCGGGACTCTGGAGCGGCCCGCTTGAGCGGCTCCAGCGCGTGCCCGTGCCGAACTTATACAATAAGACCACCGTGCTGGCCATCGCCGAGGATGCGAAGGGTGGTCTGCTGATCGGCCCGACAGGCGGCAGCCTGCTTTGTTACCGCGACGGCGCGGCGAAAATGATTTATCCAGGTGCAGAGTCACCCTGGATGGACTTCGGGATCAGGTCTATTTTGGCGGGGCCGTCTGGGAGGCTTTGGGTGGGCACCCAGCGCGGGCTGATGGTTGAAACGGAAAATGAGAAGGAGCTTCGGTTATTTCCCGGCCCGGCACGGAGTGCGGTGAACGCGCTTGCGCGTACGGCCGACGGGGTGCTGTGGGTGGCCAGTGACAGGTATGGGGTAATCGCTGTGGCGCCTGAGGGGCTCGACACGTTCATTACACGGCCGGAGCGCATGAAGCCGTTCGCGGATGTCCGTGCGCTGCTCGTGGATTCACGGGGACGGCTCTGGGCGGGCGGGCCGAGCGGCTTGGCATACCGTGACGCTGGCGGCGTATGGAAGCTGTTCGACACCCAGCGGCTGGGAACGGTCGTGCAGATTCATGAGGACGTTTCTGGCGCACTGTGGATTGGCTCCCTGAAGGGCATCGCGCGCATCGCATCCCCGGCAACCCTCGGAAAAGTGAACTGGTACGGGCGCGAAGACGGGCTGGACAGCGAGGCCTGCTCGGGCGGCTTCGGCAATGCGGGGTGCCGCCTGAGAGACGGCCGACTGCTCTTCCCCACCCAGGACGGTCTGGCCGTGGTCGACCCTCGACGTCTGACCCCTACGTACACGCCCGTGGCGCCGCTCTTGGACGAGGTGCTGGCTGACGGGCGCGCGGTGTGGCAGAACAACCCCTTTGACCGGCAGCCGAGCGGGGCGCCTGTGTTGACCGTGCCGGCCGGCACGCGCGTTGTGACGGTCCATTATCTGGCCTCCAATTTCACGGAGGGCCGGACCGTGCTGTTCCGTCACCGCTTGGGGGATGAGTCAGCAAAATGGAGTACGTGGACAACCTCGCGCGAAGCCGTCCTCGAAAAACTGTCGCCTGCAAGCTATCCCTTCAGCCTTCAGGCAATGACGAGGGACGGGCAAGTGGCCGATCTTGGCCAAACCCCGGTCATCCGCATGCCGCCTCTCTGGTGGCAGCGGCAGAGCGTGCAGGCGACCGGCATCGCAGGGCTGTTGCTGGTCTTGGGTACGGGCGTCTGGCGTCTGGGCCGCAGGAGGCTGCGGCGGCGGCTCGCGCAGGTCGAGCGTGAGCGCACGATCGAGGCGGAGCGATCCCGCATTTCGAGGGAACTGCATGACGACGTGGGCGCCAGCCTGACGCAGATCGCCATGATGAGTCAGGGCCTGAAGCAGAACATCGGTTCCGCGGAAGGGGTCGGCGCGGAGCAGCTAGAGAAAATTTTCCAGAAGGCGCGCGGGGTGACGCGGGCACTCGATGAAATTGTCTGGTCCCTCAATCCCAAGCACGACCGGCTGGAGAATACGCTGGTCTACTTCGCCTCTTATGCGCGCGAGTTTCTGTCGCTGGCCGACATCCGCTGCCGAATCCACCTGCCGGACGCCGACATGGAACGCGTGGTGCCGTCGACCATCCGTCACCACCTCTATCTGGCGCTCAAGGAGAGCCTGCACAACATCGTAAAACATGCGGAAGCCCGGGAGGTTTGGATACGTGTCGCGCTGGAAGGCACCCGGCTGGTGATGGAGATCAGCGATGACGGGAAGGGGTTGAAGCACGCGGGCAAGGTGGCTGCGGATGCGGACGGACAGAGCAACCTGACATGGCGCATGGCGCAGATCGGCGGCGTATGCCGCCAGCTCACGTCCGAACAAGGCGGATTGAAAACGGTCCTGTCGGTGCCGCTGGGCATTGAGAAAGTTGAAGTATGAAAGCGAAAGAACCGCAACGTGTCGCTGTCATCGAGGATGATGTCGAGGTGTGCCGTCTTCTGGCCGGCGTGGTGAAGAAGACGGAAGGCTGCCAACTGATCGGCGCGTATCACGATGCGGAGTCGGCCATCGCCGTACTGCCGGGACTACGCCCGGAAGTGGTGGTGACGGACATCAACCTTCCGGGGATGGACGGGGTGGCCTGCATCCGCCAGTTGGCCGCACACCTGCCCGACACGCGCTTTCTGGTGCTGACGGTGTATCAGGATGCGGACCGAATCTTCAGCGCGTTCGAAGCGGGGGCCACGGGATACCTGCTCAAGCCGGTGGGGGAAGCGGAACTGGCGGCCGCGATCGGGGCGGTCGCGAGCGGCGGTGCGCCGATGACCGCCGACATCGCCCTCAAAGTGGTGATGTCATTCCGCAAGAAGGATCAGCCGGGTCAGGAGGATTTCGAACTCGCTCCGCGCGAGAAAGAGGTGCTGGATCTGTTGGCGCAAGGCTATCTTTACAAGGAGATCGCGGAGCGCGTGTCGATCAGCTTCTATACGGTCAATCACTGTGTGGAACGGATCTTCAAGAAGTTACAGGTCCGCAGCCGCAGCGAAGCGATTTTAAAATATATGAAGAAGTCGTAGCAGCCGGCTACAGCCCTACAACGTGCAAGGTCTTGCCTTCGGACACGAGCGTCTGCCAGATCTCGCTGTTCTCTCGCCAGAATTCCCCGTTTCATTGACTTCAAACGGAAACGGGTCACGCTGAAGATGGCTCAGCGGTGACGCTTCGCCCTACCTCTTGCGGCCAGGCATCTGTCACGTGCGGAGCGGGTAGGGCGAACCGTCTCGGTGAGCCGACGTGTATCCTGCTTTGTGCGGGCGTGCACACGGTCAATGAAACAGGGATGCACCCGGCCGACAGGGACGTTTGTCCGGTGACTTGCAAGATCAAACGAACGTTTCTAGGCTGCGAGTTTATTGAGTACCT
>CAYMLQ010000458.1:0-4122 GCA_964390795.1 uncultured Lentisphaeraceae bacterium | reverse complement strand
TGGTGCCGGTGACCTGCCAGACGATGCGCTTGTCCGGCGTCACCTCAAAGATGTGTGCTCCGACGCGGTCCCCGTTGTCACGTGCGTTCCAGTTGCAGACGACGGTGTTGCCGTTGGGCCGACGCTGCAGCCCGGCGAGCGTGCCGAACTGGATATCCGGGAGCCATTCGGCGTCTATCCGCCAGACGATGGTGTTGGCGGCATCATACTCCGTGACAGCGCCCCCGGCTGAAATAAGCGTGTTGCCGTTGGGCAGACGCAAGACACCGACCGGACTGGGCGCACGCGGGAACTCGCGGAGAACCTTTCCAGCGGCGTCGTATTCCCGGACCGCGCCTTCGGCGGTGAAGGGCACGAGATAGGTGCCTTCGGGCGTCTTGCGGCACATGCGGAACTGCGCGTGTGGTTTCTTTTCAGTCGTCTCGAGTTTCACCTCATGGACGATCTTGCCTTGACGGTTGATCTCGATCAAGCGGCACTCGCCGACAATCCCGATCAGCACGTTGCCGTCCGGCAGCGGCTGGCAGGTGGGCACCTCGTTAGGGGCTTCGACCTTGAATTCCCAAACAACCTTCCGGTCGCGGGTCACCTCCTGCACACCCCGAAGATGCGTGGTGAGGATGTTGCCGTTGGTCAGCATCCAAACATCCTGCGGGTTCGCGACCGGGTAATCCCAGACCATCTCTCCCTTTTCGTTGATGATGTAAATTTTCTTGAGCGAGTGACTGGTCGCGAGGAAGGCGTAAGGCCCGCGTTGGTTCTCGTGCCAGAAGTTGCGCGCCAGTTTCGGCACGGTGGTCTCCGTGCCCAGCACATTGCGCGGGTCCACGTCGAGGACGGGCCACACCAACTCGCCACGGAGTTGCGCCGCCTCGTCCGCGTACGCACCCAGACGGAGGGAGTTGGAGTCGAGCCAGAGTGTAACCGCGTGGCGGTCCTCCGCCGACACGGCTTTCAGATGCACGGCGTTGGTCAGCGCGTTTCCGATTTTGCAGTAGCGTGCGCCGAAACGGCCCGGAATCGTCCGGGACCCCCCGTGGATACCGCTGTACTCGCTGGTCATGCCCAAGCCCATCGCACCCGAGAACCAGAAGGCTGCGTCGCGCAATGCGGCATAGCTCATGTCCTGCGGACCTTTATGTTCCTTTGTGTGGCAGGGCAGGCAGGACTTCTCGAAAACAGGCTTTATCTGCCGATAATAACTGATCGGCTCGATGCGGCCCAACTCGGGCTGGAGTTTGGACGGGGCCCGCTGCATCGCCAGCGGGGCGCGGGCGACTTGCGGCGCCTGCCGCGTCTGTTCGTGACACCCCTGGCAGCTCAATTGCTCGCCCGGATGCGCGAAGGCGACGGAACGCATCGACTGCACCGCCCGGAACTGCTCATCCAGCACCTGGAAGATGAGTTCCTTCGCCACCGGCGCTTCGAAATAGACGCTGCCATCCGCCTCCACCGGCACGATGCCCAGCGGAATCCGCGGCGTGTTCTCGCGTTCGTAGCCGATCATGGGCAAACCGATCTGATGGTTCTCCTTGAGGATGTTCTGCGTCACGCGCAGCCACTTGATTTTCACATCCGGCGGGAAGGGCAGATCGGAGTCGTAAACATTCATCACGGCGATCGTCGCGGGACGCTGGCCAGCGGTCGTTCCGGACATCGTTCTGTGCGGCGGTATGACGGGCGGCGTGGTACGCGCGCGCAGCGGAATAGGATCGATGATGCGCAACCGCTCATCCTGAACGCAGGGCAGCAACGCGTGTTCAGCCAGCAGTTCCTTGTTCCCGAAACGGTCGAGCAGCACCAGGTTCTCCCAGGCGTTGCAGAGCATGAAATCCTCGCTGAGCGGCCACGGCGTGCCGTATTTGTAGTGTCTCCGCGAAGGCAGTTCTGTTTCAGGGAAAGGCTCGTCCGGCGTGAAGCGCTTCACCTGCGACATGTGCCCGTCGTCGGCCGGGCCGAGGTCGAGCAGCCCGATGGAGCCGTAAACCGACCCGTGGTGGGGCGCGCCGGTGAACACGTAGCGGGACGAGTTCGGGATTGCACGGATGCCGATCTCGACTAGCGGCGTACCGACGCGGATATCGCGGCCACCGCCCTGCCAACGTTCAAAACCGGGGAAGGTGTGGTAGGGCTTCGGATAGTTGCCGTGAGGCGCCCGCGGGTCAGTGCCGTCCGGACCGGAAATCCAGAAACGCGTACCCAGACAGTTCTCCCGGTCCGTGTAGTCCCAGCGCGTGTAGACGAGTTTTCCCTCGTTGTTCACACTCGGATTCCACTCGGAGGTTTCGTAGTAGCTCAGCGGCACGATGTCCGTGCCGTCCGCCTTCATGGAGAACAGCGTATAGTTGCGCACCTGCAAGCCGGCGAAACAGCGGATGAAGCCGCCGCGACGCTCGGAAACAAAAGCGACGCGCCCGTCCGGCAGCCAGCAGGGGTCAAAGTCACCCTCGTCGCCGTCGGTCAATTGAGTGAGGTCAGTGCCGTCCACGTTAACACTGAACAAGTGAAACACGGTCTTCGCCGCGTAGATCCACTTGTGCTCACGGTTCGCGGTCCATGCAAAGACGATCCGTCGGCCGTCGAAAGACAGGTCCGGCGTCGCGAATGCGCCATGATCGAGTTTGCGCCCCTTGAGCCGGCCATTCCGCACCACCGAGTTTTCCAGAAGGTTGACGAGCCGGGGCGAGGTCTTGAACTCCTTGAGCGCATAGAGTCCTCCGCCGGGCAGTGCAATGAAGCCAAAATACTGCGTCACGAAATGTCCGCCCTGGACATCCCCTGTTGACGGGTTCGAGCGCGCTGAGCCCTCAAACGTGCCGCGTGCCACACAGAGCATCTGGTCGAAATCCAGCAGCGGATTGCGCATCGCGATCTCGCGGCGGACAGAGCAGACGGCCAGATAAAGTGCGATGTCCTCGGGACTCCCGGGCTTCGTGGCAACGCTTGCCACGCGCGTTTTCAGGGCCGCGTAGTCCCGTGTCAGCGCTGCTAGGTCTAAGGTCGGGCTCGTTTTGGTCAACCACTCAAGCAAAGCACCGGTCCGCCGCAGGGCAGTGCCGAGCGCGCCGCCATCGGACTCCCAAACCAGCGCGTGTTTGTCGTAGGCCTGCTCCGCGACCTTGTCCTTGTTGATATGCTGGATCGGACGTGACTGCGAATACTCCAGTTGGCCGGGCGCGAACAGATCGGCGCGCCAGTTCGCGTACTCGGCGAGCCAGTAGCGCAGCACGCCGTCACGCGGACCCGCCGCGGGCACGGCTTTCAAGCCGATCTCGGCGATGAGCCCGGCCAGCCGGCGGCGCTCCTCGCCCACATCCTTCGCCGGCGGCATAGGCTGGAACTCGGCAGACATGCCTCCCTGCATCAGGTTGGGCCAAATGCCCTTTTCCACGGGCGCGGTCTGCGTCGTGATCAGCGCGGCCTCTTCCCCACGACAGGAAAGGTCCGGCACCCGCCCGACGCAACCTTGATCAAACCGCCACAGCCCGATCGTGGCAGCATCGGCTGCCGGCACAGCCGCCGATACCTTCCCGATCTCACGTGCAATGTTGGACATCCGCACCCACAGGAGCTCGCCCGAGCAGCCGATCCCGTCACCGTCCAGCGCGCCGATGACCAGCGAGCCCGCCACACGCTCGCCGCCACGTCGCGTGAGCGCCTGTTCGCCCGCCAGTTTCCCGTCCGCAAACAACCGGGCCCGCTGTTCCTCCAGCACCAGCGCGAGGTAATGCCATTTTCCGTCAGCCACATTCACCGTTGTCCGCACATGGTTAGGCTGGCACCCCGGCAGATAGGCGGTCAGAAACCCGCTTTTAGGCAATGTGAACAGCTCCCAGTGGGTGGCCGACTTCTTGGGCTCATTCGCCAAAAGGATGTTATAGCTTTTGCTGCTGTTCAGCCGCGCATAGCATTCCGCAGTCAAGGGGCGCTGACCATAGATCGGCTCCGCCATCACCTTAGCAGTCGCCGGGATGCGCGCAATCTGCAACGACGTCATCAGGCCCGACATGTTCGTTGAGAGAGCCCCTTGCGCCAACGCAAAAGCTGGCAGCAGCATCGCCGTTGCAAACAATGCCGCTCTGCCGATAACACAAACACGCATGGCGCTTCCCCTATCCTTTT
>CAYMLQ010000457.1:0-4123 GCA_964390795.1 uncultured Lentisphaeraceae bacterium | reverse complement strand
ACCACGGTCGTCAACCTCGCCGCCGCGCTGTCGGAGCTGAAGAAGACCGTGCTGGTCATCGACCTCGACCCGCAGGCCAACGCCACGAGCGGCCTCGGCCTGCAGCGCCAGCCCGGCGTGAGCCTCTACCCCGTGCTCACGGGCGCGGCCGACGTGGCCGACATCATCCAGGCCACGCCGTACGAGGGCATCAACATCATCCCCTCCGAACTCGACCTCGCGGGCGCGGAGATCGAGATCGCGCGTCAGGACAACCACCTCTCCGTCGTGCGTAACGTGCTTGACCGCGTGCTCAACGCGGGCGTGTTCGACTACGTGCTCATGGACTGCCCGCCTTCGCTGGGCATCCTCATGACCTCCTCGCTGGCGGCGGCCGACGGCATCGTGGTCACCATGCAGTGCGAGTACTACGCCATGGAGGGACTGAGCGTGATCACCTCGCTCATCAACCAGCTCCGCGACAACGGCGTAAACCCCGGCCTGCAGCTTGAAGGCATCCTGATGACCATGTTCGACGGCCGCACGCGTCTGGCCGTGGACGTGGTGAAAGAGGTGCGCGCCCATTTCGGCGCCGCGGTCTACGACACGGTCATCCCGCGCAACGTGCGCATCAGCGAGGCTCCGAGCTTCGGTCAGCCCGTCGTCTTTTACGACCCTTCGAGCAAGGGCGCGGAGGCTTATCGCGCCTTCGCCGCCGAGTTCGCGCGCCGCACCGCACCCTCGCCGCACCCGGCAGACGTCACGACGGCCGGGTGACCGGCTCCTCCAGCAGGCGCCGCAAGCGCTCGCGGGAGGCGTCGCCGACCTCGGCGAACAGGTTGCGCCCGTGCGTGTCCATGCCGACCACGGCCTCGAACTCTTCGACCTCCAGTTGCCACAGCGCCTCGGTGGCTCCGAACGTCTCCAGAAAGCTGACGCCTTCGACGCGCCGGATGCGCTGCGCGAGCAGCGCGGCCGCCCCGCCCACGGCCTGTAGGTAGACGCAGCCGTAGCGCACGCAGGCCGCCTGCGTGGACGCGCCCATGCCGCCTTTGCCGATGACCAGCCGCACGCCGTGGCGCGCGATAACCTCCGCCATGTAGGGCTCCTCACGCGCCGAGGTGGTCGGCCCCGCCGCCACCACGCGCCAGCCCCCGTCCTGCGGCACCACCACGGGGCCGCAATGGTACAGCGCGCCATCGCGCAGCGACACCGGACTCGCGCCGCCTTCGGCCAAGAACTTGTGCAGCCGGTCGCGGCCCGTGAAGACCCGCCCGCACACCTGCACGGACTCGCCCGAGCGCAGCTCACGCACCGCCTGCTCCGTAAAGGGATAGCTGATTCGCTTCATTGTCTCACCCCAGCCACTCGGCCGTTTCGCCGGCGACCCGCACGCCGCGGCGGCGGCAGGCCCAGCACATGTAAGCGACCGTCACGAAATACGAGGCGGGCAGACGCGGCCGCGCGGCGATCTTGACGCCGAGCAGCGTGGTCTTGCCGCCCATGCCCATGGGCCCGATGCCCAGCTCGTTCGCCTCTGCCAGCACGCGCCGCTCCAGCGCGGCCAGCTCGGGCTCCGGCGACGCGTCGCCCAGCGGGCGCAGCAGCTGGCGCTTCGCCTCAAGATAGCCCTCGGCCCGGTCCGCTCCGACACACGCCCCCAAGATCCCCGGCGCGCAGCCGAAGCCCTGCGCGCGCCACACCGCGTGCAACAGGCACGCGCGCACGCCCTCGAGGTCGCGGCCCGCGCCGATGGCCTCATCGGGCAGGCTGAACTGGGCGCTCATGTTTTCGCTGCCGCCGCCCTTCTGCATCAGCCAGACCTCGATGGGACAGCGGTCGGAGGTCGGAGATCGGAGGTCGGAAGGCTGAACTCCGACCGCTGATCGCTGATCGCCGATCTCTGATCTCTGATCTCCGACCTCCGACCTCTGCTCAAAGTGGCAGGCGGGCCAGCCCTCGGCGACATTCGTGTCGATCGATGTGCCGGAGAGCGTCGCGATGGTGTTGCGGCGCAGCCAGCCCCGCTGCGTCGCGGTCCGCACCGCCGCGCGCGCGGCGTGCTCCAGCGCGTGCGTGTCCGTACCGCACGGCACCCGCCAGAAAAAGGTGAGCGTACCGGTGTCCTGGCAGAGCGGGGTTGCCTGCTGCCGCGCCAGACGCGTGTTCTCCACGAGCGCGTGCAGCATCAGCGCCGCCTGCGAACCCGCAGGCTCGGCATCCGCAGCCGCTCTCAGCGCGGCCTCGATGTCGGCCGGCAGGTCGCTGGTGGTACGCCGGATCAGCTCCGCAAGTGTGTCTGTCCAGTTCATGGGCTGTCACCTGTTCTTCACATACACCCACGGGTTGTTTTCGCCAAGCGCGCGAAGCAGCGGCGTCAGATACTCGTCCGGCACACAGAGCGTGCCGAAGCCCCGGCCCAGCGCGATGTCCGGCTTGGCCAGCCCGTGATAATCCGACCCGCCCGTCGTCAGCAGGCCCAAGCGCTTGGCCAGACGCAGCAGGGTGATGGTCTGCTCGGCCTTGTACTCGGAATACATCGCCTCCACGCCCGCCAGCCCCTGCGCCTTCAGCTCTCGCAATCCCGCTTCGAGTCTCGCCTCGTCGGTCTCCCACGTGAAAGGATGCGCGATCACGGCGACGCCCCCGGCCTCGCGGATCATGCTGATCCCCTCCTCGGGATAGAGGCGGTAGCGGTCCACATAGGCGGGACAGCCCTTTGCCAGATAGCGGTCGAAGGCCTCGGCGACCGAGGACACATAGTCCCGTCCGATCAGCGCCTGCGCAATGTGGGGCCGACCGACCACGTCCTCGCCCGCGCACGCCTGCACCTCGCTCCAGTCCAACTCAAGCCCCAGCTCGTTCAGCCGCGCCAGAATCTGCTCGTTGCGCCAGGCGCGCCCGTCCAACACGCGGTCGAGGTTCTCCTTCATGAGCGGATGCTCGGGATCCGCGCCGTAGCCCAGGATATGCAGGGTCCCGTGACCCTCCTCGACCGCAGCGCTGATCTCCACGCCCGCGATGCCGGTCATGCCCTGCGTACGGCAGGCAGCGAGAAACTCCGCGATCCCGCCCATGTTGTCATGATCCGTCAGCGCCATGGCCGTCAAACCGGCCCGCCGTCCGCCCATAACCAGCTCTTCGGGTGTTTCCGAGCCGTCCGAGTTCGTCGAGTGCAGGTGCAGGTCGATCATAACGCTCCATGCACCGAGTACGTACTTCGAACCTTGCTTGCCGCGACGCCGGCGAAGAAGGCGGCGATCGCCATGTCGTACTGCGCCGTGTGAGCGAACGCCTTCCGCATCAGGCAGAAGCGGGTCTCGAGGCCCAGCGTCCCGCCCTGCGCGCCCAATTCGCCGAGCAGCGCCCCGTAGTCCAGGGGATCCGTCACCGAGGCCACGCGCAGATAGTTCTTCGCCGACGCGCGCACCATGCAGGGGCCGCCGATGTCGATGTTGGTCCGGGCCTCTTCGGGCGTCACGCCGTCGCGCGCCACCGTCTGCTTGAACGGATAGAGGTTCACCACCGCCATGTCGAGCGAAACCGCCTGCGTACGCGCGAGATCCTTCTGATGCGCATCGTTGTACGTTTCGCTTAACAGGCCGAGATAGACTTTGAAGTCCAGCGTCTTCACCAGACCGCCCTGCATCTCCGGCTGCCCCGTGTAATCGGAGACCGAAACCAGATGTCTCTCCGACAGGGCCTGGCCCAGAATCTGTTGAACGGCGGTATAGGTGCCGCCCGTCGAATAGATCTTCACACCCGGACAGGCTGTCACAAGGCCAGGGACGAAGGTCTCCAGCCCGGTCTTGTCCGACACACTCATCAGCACGTGACGCACCGCCACGCGGTCATCGATTTCGCTCACAACGTTCAACGCCATAAAGACTCCTTTTTGCGGCCCCTTGTCCGCCATAAGGAATAGAATAAGCAGAAGCGGCCTGTTTTGCAACTGCCGACTAAGAATCCTTGCAAAATTCCGTCGTTCGGCTTATTCTTTATCCCTCTTTTTTCAAAGGGATACCATGCTCTGTACGCTTCTGAAAGCCAAACTGCACCATCTGCGCGTGACGCAAGCCGACAAGGAATACGAAGGCAGCCTGACCATCGACGAGGATCTGATGGACGCCGTCGGCATCCTCAA
>CAYMLQ010000456.1:0-4128 GCA_964390795.1 uncultured Lentisphaeraceae bacterium | reverse complement strand
TCATCGGCTCCGCCGTGGTCGCCGGCGTGCTCTACACCCTCTGCAAGTAGGGAACGGCACAGAGGTCAGAAATCAGAGGTCAGAGAACAGAATGAGGCAGCTTCAGATAATCGTCCGCTCGACGCTTCTCTGCGGCTGCCTTTGCCTGTTGGCCTTTCTCCAGCTTGGGAATGCGTCCGCGTCCCTCTTCAGAGGGCTCGGGATGGCGGTCATCAACTCCTCGGTCATGATGTTCGATCCCCTGAGCCTTCATGGGGGACTGGGAACACTCTTCTTGGAGGCTCAGGCCGGTTCGGGGCCCGATCCGATTAAGAATTCCGCAGACCTTATGTACATCATGGGAATCGACTGGCTACAGCCGATTTACACGTTTACTTTCTCGAACGGACTGATCGCCTGTTTGGTGTTCATGGGAATCGGTTCTCCGTGCGTTCCGAAAGTGCCACGGGAAGCCCTGATGAGAAGCCCATCATCACCCCGCTTCCAGGAATCATCCTCCGCATCGAAAAGAAAGTCGGGGATATTGTCCTCAAGGGACAGACCATCATGGTTTTGGAATCCATGAAAATGGAGACCCCGTTGATTGCCCCGGACGGCGGCCGGCTCACGGCCATCAAAGTTCAACCCCGTCAGCAGGTCCAATCGGGAACCGTCGTTGCGGTTGTGACCGCCTGATGAACAAGGTCTGCAAGTAGGAAAACGACGGAGGTCAGAGGTCAGAGGTCAGAGGTCAGAGGTCAGAGGTCAGAGGTCGGAATGAGGCCGTTCCGTCCCGTCTCGAAGATGATAAGCCAAAAGCGAATGGTGACTGCCGCATTGGAAAGTGTCTCTCGCTTATTCTCACACCTCTGGAGGGGTGAGAATAATGCACCCACTTCCTTCCAGTTCCTTTTCGGCGGCGGCATCACTCCCTTCGTCCTTGCCCGCCTGGCCACACGAAAATCTTTACAGCGCGTAAATTTAGACGCTTTCTTCACAGTCCGCCGCAAAAGACTACCGCTTTTTTTCTCCTTCGGAACTTCGCGCCTTTGTGCTATTAATATGAGCCATGCACCACACCACTGACTTGTCCGTTTCGGCGGCTTCGCCCTTGACCGGCGAACTCCTCCTTCCCGGTGACAAATCGCTCTCCCACCGCGCCGCCCTTTTCTCCGCCCTCGCGGAAGGCGAAAGCGTCATCGAGCGATTCCTCGTCTCAGGCGTCACCCGCGCCATGCTCAACGCGCTCACCGCGCTCGGCATCGCCTGGCGGCTCGACGGCACGCGCCTCACCGTGACCGGCCGCGGCCTGCGCGGCTTCGCGATGCCCGCAGCCCCGCTCTTCTGCGGCAACTCGGCCACCACCCTCCGCATGCTGGCGGGCGCGCTCGCCGCCGCGGGAACACCCTGCGTCCTCGACGGCTCGGAAGGCCTGCGCAAGCGCCCCATGAACCGCATCACCGACCCGCTCCGCGCCATGGGCGTCCCTGTCACAACGCCCAACGGCTGCGCCCCGCTCGCCCTCGCGGCACGCGAGGCCGCCTCGCCGCTGCGCGCGGCCGACTACACGCTCCCCGTGGCCAGCGCCCAGGTGAAGTCCTGCCTCATCCTCGCCGCGCTCGCCGCCGACGGCATCACCACCCTGCGCGAGCCAGGCCCCTCGCGCGACCACACCGAGCGCATGCTCGCCGCCATGGGCGCCGACATCCGCGCGGACGAGCCGCTCACGGTCCGCATCGCCCCGCTCACACACCCCCTCGTGCCGCTCCGCCTCGAACTGCCCGGCGACATCTCCTCCGCCGCCTTCCTGCTCGTTGCCGCCGCGCTCGTGCCCGGCTCGTCAATCCTCATCCGCGACGTGGGACTCAACCCCACCCGCACCGGCATCCTCGACGTCTTGCAGGCGATGGGCGCCCGCATCACCGTAGAAAACCAGCGCGTGATCGCAGGCGAGCCGGTGGGCGACATCCGCCTCGACGCCGCTCCGCTCAAGGCCGTGCGCGTGAGCGGCGACACCGTGGTCCGCATGATCGACGAGTTTCCGGTCTTTGCGGTTGCCGCCTGCTTTGCGCAGGGCGTCACCGAGGTGCGCGACGCCGAGGAGCTGCGCTACAAGGAGACCGACCGCATCTCGGTCATGTGCGGCGAACTGCGCCGGCTCGGCGTGCGTCTAGACGAGTACAAGGACGGGTTCTCGATTCGCGGCGGCACCTTGACCGGCGGCGCGTGCGAAGCCCACGGCGACCACCGCCTCGCCATGTCGCTCGCCCTCGCCGGGCTCTTCTCGCCGGCCCCTGTCACGGTTCACCACGCCGAGATCCTGAGCGAGTCCTTCCCCGACTTTACCGCCCAGCTTCGCAGCCTCGGCGCCAACGCCACCGAAACGGCAATCCAGTAGAGACAAGCCCCCCGCCCCGCGGAGCGGAAAAAACGGAACGGAATTTTTTACCGCGAATCCCGCGAATGTGCGCGAATCTCCGGGGGCAATCGGCTGGCGACCCGGGTCTCGGCAGGTTTACGCGATGAGAAGTGAAAGCGCGCCGTAACGGGTAGGGCGGGGTCCCCGAACCCGCCGCAGGTTCACGTACGCTTCACCCCCCAGACGCGTTCTATTCAGACTGCACCCTGAGCAGGAAGAAGCTCTTCTTGCCGCTGCGCAGCACGGACAGGCGTCCGTCGATCAGGTCGTCCGCGCCGAACACGCGCTCGAGTCCGGCGACGCGGGCGTTGTTGATGTTGAGCCCGCCCTGCTGCACCAGCCTGCGCGCCTCGCCCTTGCTGGCCATCATGCCGGACGCGGCGACCACCTCGAACGCGGGCTTGCCAAGCACCTGCTCCGCAGGCAGCGTGGCCGAGGCCACGTTGGCGAAGATCTTTTCGAGGTCGTCGGCGGCCAGTCCGTCGAGCGAGCCGCCGAACAGCACGTCTGTCGCCTTCTTCGCCACGGCAAGCCCCTGCTCGCCATGCACCGCGCGGGTCAGCTCCTCGGCCAGCACTTGCTGCGCCTCGCGCTTGCCGGGGTCGGCGGCGACAGCCGCCTCGAGTTCGGCGATGCGCGCAAAGGGCACGAAGGTGAAGATCTTGAGGTAGCGGATCACGTCCGCGTCCTGCGTGCGCAGGAAGAACTGGTAGAAGTCGTAGACCGAGGTCTTGCGGGCGTCGAGGAAGATGGCGTTGCCCTCGCTCTTGCCGAACTTCTTGCCCGTGCTGTCGCACACCAGCGGGAAGGTCATGCCGAAGACCTCCTGGCCGCACAGGCGCCGCACCAGCTCGGTGCCGGCCGTGATGTTGCCCCACTGGTCGGAGCCGCCGATCTGCATCGTGCAACCGTAGGTCTTGTAGAGGTGCAGGAAGTCGTAGCCCTGCAGGATCTGGTAGCAGAACTCCGTGAAGCTCATGCCCTCGTCGGACTCCATGCGCTTCTTGACGCTGTCCTTGCCCAGCATGATGCCCATGCGGAAGTAGCGGCCCACGTCGCGCAACAGGTCGATGAAGGTGAAATCCTTGAACCAGTCATAGTTGTTGACCATGATGGCCGGATTGGCGGAAGCGGGATTGAAGTCGATGAAGCGCGAGAGGTTCTCTTTGATGCCGATCAGGTTGAGTTCCACCTGCTCCGCGCTCAGGAGGTTACGCTCCTTGGACTTTCCGGAGGGGTCGCCGATCAGGCCCGTGGCGCCGCCCACCAGGGCGATCACCCTGTGGCCCGCGCGCTGTAGGTGCGCCAGCGCCATGATGGTCACGAAATTGCCGGCCTGCAGGCTGTCGTTGGTCGGGTCGAAGCCCGCGTAGACGGTCAGCGGCTTGTCGAGCGCCTTCGCCAAGTCCGGGCTCGTCATGTCCTCGAAAAGGAACCGCGCTTTGAAAGTGTCGAGAATGTTCATGGTGAATGAGGTTTCGAAGAAATCGATGATCTCGAAGAAATCGATGATCTCGGCGATCTCGACTCTTCCACAAAAAAGAAGGGGCGCCTGTCGCCAGGCGCCCCTCTTTGCTTACTCGGCGCCCGGACGCCACTCTTCGCTCTGCGCGAAGGCGTCGTCGAAGGCTGCCGCGAGACCCACCAGGTGCTCGCCCGGCTTGAGTTCCGTAACGTTCAGGTCGCGGGTCAGTTCCGCGATCTGCGTCTCGTTCATGGTCACGGCCTTG
>CAYMLQ010000455.1:0-4195 GCA_964390795.1 uncultured Lentisphaeraceae bacterium | reverse complement strand
TGGCGGACTTCGAGGCCAACCAGCAGCAGCAGAACCCGATGATGATGCAGATGGGAGGCGGCGGCCAGGCCGGCCCCTCCACCCTCGGCAAGCTCTTCGACACCTGGGGCATCACCTTCGACACCGCCAAAGTCGTCGCGGACATGAGCTGCGCCACCAAGCTCAACTCCGGCAACGGGCGCGTGGAAGACAACCCCGCCTTCCTGTCGCTCGGCAAGGCCAACATGGCCAAGGGCGACCTCCTCGCCGCGCAGCTCTCGCAGGTCATGATGCCGTTCGCGGGCGCCTTCTCGGCCAACACCGGCAAGGAGGTCACCTTCACCCCGCTCATCACGTCCTCGGCCGACAACGCCTGCCTCATCGACCAGATGAACGCGCAGTTCGGCATGAGCGCCATGCGGGCACAGCTCAAGCCCGACGGCGTGCAGCGCGTGCTGGCCGCGCGGCTGCAGGGCACCTTCAAGACCGCCTTCCCGAACGGCGTCCAGGCCGCAGAGGGCGGGGCCACCAATGCCGCGCCCAACCTCCTCACCTCCGGCACCGGCACGGTGATGCTCTTCGGCGACGCGGACTTCCTGAACGACCGCTTCTGCGTGCAGATGGCGAATACCCTGTTCGGCGCCATTGCCCAGCCGATCAACGACAACCTCACCCTCTTCGCGAACGTCATCGAGCAGTTCGCCGGACGCGAGGAACTCATCGGCGTGCGCTCGCGCGGCCAGTTCAACCGCCCCTTCGGCAAGGTGGACGCGCTCGAGGTCGAGGCCATGAAGAAGTATCAGACGCAGGAGGAGCAACTCGAGAAAGCGCTGGGCGAAGCCCGCCAGCGTATCCAAGAGCTGCAGCAGAAAAAGACCGGCAACGAGCGCCTGATCCTCTCCAAGGAACAGCAGGCCGAGCTCGAGCAGTTCCGCAAGACCCAGCTCGAAACGAGCAAGCAGCTTAAAGCCGTCCGCAAGAACCTCAACCGCGACATCGAACGCCTCGGCCTGACGCTCAAGGTCGCCAACATCGCGCTGATCCCCCTCCTGGTGATCGGGTTCGGCATCTTCCGCGGTATCCAACGCAAGAAACGGTAGTCACGCAGGGGCGGGCCTGCGTGCCCGCCCTCCCCGAAAGGATTTCAACATGACCAACAATAAACTGATTGCGCTCGCCGCGACCGCCGCCGTGTTGGCCGGACTCGCCTACTTCAGCACGAACTGCAAAAAAGTGAAAACACCGTCGCTCGTCGGGAAACCGGTCCTGACCGCGCTCGACCTGAGCGATGTCCAGAAGCTCGAAGTCGGCGCCACCGGCGGAAAGAAACTTCAACTGGAAAGCACCGACGCGGGCTGGGTCATCCGCTCGCTCTTCGGCTACCCCGCCGACATCGCCAAGATCCGCGAGAACCTCCTGAAAATTAAGGATCTGAAGATCGGCCACGTGGCGGCCGGCAAGAAGTTGGAGAACCCCGCGCTCGTCGACCTCCAGAACGCCTCGGGCAAGTCGCTGGCCACCTTGCGCCTCGGCGACAAGCACATGCGGCAGCCCTCCGGCGAAATGGCACAGTTCGGCGGGGGCGGTTTTCCCGACGGGCGCTATGTCTCCGCCGCAGGCAGCGACGCCGTTTACCTGGTCAAGGAGACACTCGAGGCCTTCGACGGCGACCCGAAGAGCTGGGCCGAAATCCAGATCGTCTCGCTGCCCTCGACGGACATCACGCAGATCGACCTCGCGAAGGCGGGTGCGAAAGTCAGCATGACCAAGAAGGACGGGGCATGGACGCTTGACCGCCTGGGCGAAAAAGAGGAGTTCGACACCTCGAAGAGCTACGGCGTCGAGTCCGCACTCAGCTCGCTCTCGTTCAGCACGGTCGCCGACCCCGCCCTCACCGAGGAGCAGCTCGGCATGGCCACAGGCGCGGTTTATACGGTCACGCTCAAGAGCGGCGAAGTCTACACCGCCAAGGTCGGTAACGCCGCCGAGGCCGGCTCAGACCGCTACTTCAAGGTCAGCGCCGCGTTCACGCCCGTCGGCACGAACGCCACCGAAAACGCCGAACTCGCCAAGAAGGTCGAGACCTTCAACGCCAAAACCGGCAAGTGGACGTTCGTAATCCCCTCCTACAACGCGGACAACATGACCAAGTCCCGCGCCGACCTCGTGAAGCCCAAAGAAGAACCCAAGAAAGACGACGAGAAAAAAGAGGAAAAAGCATCGTCCTGATCCGACGCCCCCCGACCCGAGTCGCCTCACATCGCGCGTCGACTCGGGTCGCTCTCGCCCCTCTCAATTCCAACTCCTAACTCCTAACTCCTAAATCCTAACTCCTAACTACTAACTACTCCCTACCCCGCTATGGACCTCCAAAAAACCACCAACCTCATCGCCGCCCAGGCGGAAACCCTGACGAAGATCCGTCAGGAAGTCAACAAGGTGATCGTCGGCCAGGAAAAGCTGATCGACCGCCTCATTATCGCGCTCATCACCGGCGGCCACATCCTGATCGAGGGCGTGCCCGGCCTGGCCAAGACCCTGTCGGTGCGCACGCTCGCCGACGTGCTGGGCCTCCAGTTCCAGCGCATCTCCTTCACGCCGGACCTGCTCCCCGCCGACGTGATCGGCACCATGATCTACAATCCGAAGGACGCGACCTTCACGCCGAAGAAAGGTCCAGTCTTCACCAACCTGCTGCTCGCGGACGAGATCAACCGCGCCCCGGCCAAGGTGCAGAGCGCCCTGCTTGAGTCCATGCAGGAGCACCAGGTCACCATCGGCGAGCACACCTACAAGCTGCCGTCGCCGTTCCTTGTGATGGCCACGCAGAACCCCATCGAGCAGGAGGGCACCTACCCGCTGCCCGAGGCGCAGGTCGACCGCTTCATGCTCAAATGCGTCATCACCCATCCGTCCCGCGACGATGAGCGCCGCATCATGAACCGCTTCACCCACAAGCAGTCCGCCACGGTGCAGGCCGTCATCTCCGCGCAGGACGTGCAGATGCTGCGCGACACGCTTGAGCAGGTCTACTGCGACGAGAAAGTCGGCGACTACATCCTGGACATCGTCTTCGCCACGCGCGATCCCAAGTCCTTCAAGCTCGACGC
Organism: uncultured Lentisphaeraceae bacterium; assembly: GCA_964390795.1. Taxonomy (GTDB): domain Bacteria; phylum Verrucomicrobiota; class Kiritimatiellia; order RFP12; family UBA1067; genus CAYMLQ01. The sequence continues at coordinate 1,106 of CAYMLQ010000455.1, read as the reverse complement.
GCTCGCGGGCCAGATCCAGATGGGTGCCTCGCCGCGCGCCACGCTCTGCCTCAACCTCGCCTCCCGTGCCAACGCCATGCTCCACGGCCGCGCCTACGCCACGCCGCAGGACGTCAAGGAGATCGCCCACGACGTGCTGCGCCACCGCATCATGCTCACCTACGAGGCCGAAGCCGAAGAGGTCACGACCGACGCCGTCATCACCAAGATCCTCAGCGAGATCCCGGTGCCGTGAGCGAGTAAGGGTGATAGGTAAGAGGTAATAAGTAAGAGGTAATAGGTATGTTGCCCTCAAAAGACCCCGTTACAGAGAAGGCGAAGCTGTTCGCGATCCGTATCATTAAGCTGTACCAGCACTTGACGGAAAAGAAGAAAGAGTTCGTCCTTTCAAAGCAGGTGTTGCGCAGCGGGACAAGCATCGGCGCAAACCGTACGGAGGCCATCTATGCCTACAGCGGCAAAGACTTCCTCCACAAGAATGAGATCGCGCTCGGCGAATGCGCCGAGACCCTCTACTGGCTTGAACTGCTGGAGGCCACGGGATACATTACCGCCGCACAATTCACCTCTATCTCCGCTGACTGCGAAGAACTCCTCAAAATCCTCATCTCCATCGTCAAATCCCTCAAAGAGAAAAATGGTTGCCCCTAACACGTTAACAACGTAAAGATGCTCTCCCTTTGCGATTATGCATCAACTGTATCTCACCTCTTACTTATTACCTCTTACTTATTACCCATGTCCATTGATACAACAGAACTGATGAAGCAGGTGGGGAAGATCAAGATCCTCACCGCACACCTGATCGACGACCGCCTGACCGGCGACTACCACTCGGTCTTCAAAGGCCAGGGCGTCGAGTTCGACGAGGTGCGCCCCTACGTGCCCGGCGACGACGTGCGCTCCATCGACTGGAACGTGACGGCCCGCACCGGCCATCCGCACGTGAAGCGCTTCTCGGAAGAGCGCGAACTCACGGTTCTTTTCCTGGTCGACGTCTCCGGCTCGCAGATCTTCGGTTCCGGCACGCGCTCGAAATCCGAACTCGCCGCCGAGATCACCTGCCTGCTGGCCATGACCGCGATCCGCAACCAGGACAAGATCGG
>CAYMLQ010000454.1:0-4205 GCA_964390795.1 uncultured Lentisphaeraceae bacterium | reverse complement strand
AGGTGTAGCGCTCTTCGAGTTCCTTGTACTCCTCGATGGCCACGAGGTTCACGGGCCCGAGCGCCTGAATGTCGGCGGTGAGCCGCGCCACCCGCGCCTCGATCTCGGGCACCGGGGGCTGGACGCCGCCTTCCCAAGCCGGATCGGCGTGCGCGATGAGTTCATCGGCCGAGAGTCCGTACTCGTTGTTGATGTGGTCGATCAGGTTCTGGCGCTTCATGCGCGACTCGGCGATGTCGATCTCGGCTTTGCTCTTGTCGTCGCGCGCGGCGTCGAGCGCGCGGCGGCGCACCGAAAGCGTGGCGTCGGTCTTCTCCAAGTCGCGCTGGTGCGCGGCGCGCTCGCGGCGCGTCTCTTCGATCTTCAGGTGCAGCGCCTCGGCCGCGACGCGCATGGGTTCGAGGTTCGTCTCAAGCGTCTCGATTTCCTGCGTCAGCCGGCTGATGCTCTCGTCGTAAGACATCACCCCGCGGCTGCGGCCCTGGATCGTGCGGTCCAACTCGTCGATGCGCGTCTGGACGGCCTCGGTCTGCGAGCCCGCGTGTTCGATCTGCTGCGAGATGCTCGACACTTGGATGCGGCATTCGGTCAGGTTCTGGCTGAGTTCGCCGTAGACGCTCTCCAGCTCATGCAGCAGCGTCGATTTCTCGGAGGTCAGCTCGAGCAGTTCATTGCGCGTGTAAATGAGTTCCTGCAACTCCTCGGTGAGCGCGCCACGCGTCTCGTCGTCGCCGGCCGTCAGCGAGGTCAGCTCGCCCAGCTCGCCGGCGACGATGTTCAGCCGGGTGCGGGCGCGCTCCGCATCGCGGCTGACGGACTGGTATTCGCCATCGGCCTGCGCGGCCTTGCGGCGGTTCTCGTCCAGCTCCTGCCGCGTCTGGTTGATGAGCAGCGTCAGCTCGCTCGTGCGGGCATTGAGCTGTTCCAGGCGGCGGCGGTGCGCGGTTATCTTCTCTTCAAGCGCGGCGAGCTGCTCGGAGGTGTCGGCGATCAGCAGGCGGCGCGCGAGCGGGCTGGAGACCTGGTTGTCGGGCATCCAGAGTTCGACGCAGCCGTCGGGATGGAAAATCGCGCCGTCGCGGGTGACCACGCAACAGCCGTCAGGAAGCGGCTGCGGGACCAAGTCGAGCGTGTCGGCCAGAAACACATGGCCGAGCAGGCGGCGGGCGGCCTCGGCGAAATCATCGGCGACCGTCACCTCGGCCAGCAGCGGCGTCAGTCCGGCGGGCGGCGCGCACGGCGCCGGGGCGGGGCCTGCGGCGGCCACGAGGCGCGTGGCGGCGTGGCTTCCTTGGGCGAGCAGCAGGCCGACCATCTGACGGGCAGATGCGGCGTCGCGCACGACCACGGCGTCCAGCCAGGCGCGCAGCGCGGCCTCCAGCGCCAGGCGCAGGCCTTGCGGCGCGTTGAACTTCTCGGCGAGCGACCCGAGCACGGCGTGCGCGTCCAAGCCCAGAGGGTTGGCCGGGTCGAGCAGTTGCTTCGAGCCTGCGGCGTACTCGTCGGAGGACTCGCTCTTGTCGGTCAGCAGGTCGATCTGCGCCCGCTTGGCGGCGGCCTCGGAGTGCATCCTGGAGGCTTCGTCCTGAACGCTGCGCAGCTCCGTGGTGGCGTCGGAACGTTCCTCCTCAAGGGTTTCGAAGCGCTCGAGCACGCTCTCGGCATTTGCGCGGAAGGTGTCGAGGCGGCCTTTGACGTCGGCGCGGGCCTGGTCGACCGCGGCGAGGTTCTCCTGAACCTGGCGGTGCTCGGACGAGAGGCGGTCGCGCCGCATCAGCAGCTCGCGCTGGCGGGCCTCCATCTCGGCGAGCGTGTTCTGAATCTGGGCTGCGCGGCGCTCGCACTCCACCGAGCGCTGGCGGTCCTGCTGGAGCTCCGTGCGCGTCCGGTCGATCTGGATCTTATGCGCGTCGAAGCGGGCCTGGGCCTCCTCCAGCCTGGCGCGCTCGACGCCGGCGGCCTGCTGCATGAGCAGGCGCTTCTGGGCGAGCGACTCGAGCTGGAGGTGCAGCAGGTCGATCTGCGCCTGGGTCTCGGCGATTTCGCGGTTGTCGCGCTCGGCCCACGCGCGGTATTCGGCGATGCGCTGCTCGTTGACCTTGATGACCTCTTGGGCGCGGATGTAGCGGTTGTCGGCCTGCGCGGCCTGTTCTGCGAGGGCGGCGATGCGCTCCTCGGTCTCGTGGATCAGGCTGTGGATGTGCGACGATTCGGCCTCGGCCTCGGCCACGAACTCCTGATGCGAGACGAGCTGCTCGCCGAGCGCCTGGATCGAGGTGTCCAGCTCGCGGAGGCGGATGTCGAGGGCGGCCAGGCGCCGGCGGGTGAGGAAGATGTCCATGCCGCGCAGCTCGTCGCGCAGCTCCTTGTACTTCTGGGCCTTGCCGGCCTGGCGCTGGAGCGTGCCGATCTGGCGCTTGACCTCGCGGATCACGTCGGCGAGGCGCAGCAGGTTGGCGTCGGTCTGCTCGATCTTGCGCAGGGCCTCCTTGCGGTCGGCCTTGAACTTGGTGATGCCGGCGGCCTCCTCGAAGACCGCGCGGCGGTCTTCGGGCTTGGAGGAGAGGATCGCGTCGATCTGGCCCTGGGCCATGACCGAGTAGGAGGTGGTGCCGATGCCGGTGCCCATGAAGAGGCGGTGGATGTCCTTGAGGCGGCAGGGATTCTTGTTGATGAAGTACTGGCCGTCGCCGGACCGGAAGACGCGGCGGGAGATGGTGACCTCGTTGAACTCGGTTTCGAGCAGGCCCTCGCAGTCGGTGAAGGTGATGGAGACCTCGGCCATGCCGAGCGGTTTGCGCGTGTCCGTGCCGTTGAAAACCACGTCGGGCATTTTGGCGCAGCGCAGCGCGGTGGGGCGCTGCTCGCCCAGCACCCAGCGGATGGCGTCAGAGACGTTGCTCTTGCCGCAGCCGTTGGGGCCGACGATGGCGATCATGCCGGGTTCGAACTGCAGCCGGGTTTTGTCAGCGAAGCTCTTGAACCCTGTGATTTCGATCTGTTTTAGATACACGGAAACCTCAAAGCGGGTAGCGCCCGGAAAAGTGACGTGTTCGGGCCTGAAAACGCTTGATATTTAGCATAAGCGCGCCTGAAATGGAAGGAGGATTTGGAGGAGTTAGGAGTTAGGAGTTGAATGCCCCCCTTACGGGCGCATGGCAGTTCTGTTGATGTCGGTGATTCGTAATCGTAATCTTGCTCTTACTCATAATCATGATTTAGACACGCACGCGCTATTACACTGTCACCATGAATGAGCAGGCGAAAGAGATACGGGTGCGAATTGTCTCGATGCTGGTGGGCTTGATTCGTAGCACGTCCACTGATCGTATTCATGAGGAACGGGCCGAATCTGAAACCGACAACCGGCGGTTAGCGGAGCAGGATTACGATTAAGAGTAGGATTAAGATTACGATTAAGAAGGGTATCCACCAACAGAACTGCCATGCGCCATGCGCCCCCCGAGCGAATCGGCTTGCAGATAAAAACAGGAGAGGTTAAAGTTGCCGACAGTTGTAAGAGTTATGCAACGGGCCATCCGTTAGAGGCCCACAAGGCGTGATGGAACAGGGGAGGCTTGAACCATGGAAGCGATAATGACGAATCGGCGGCAGTTTGTTGCGGGAACCTTGGCGGCGGCGGGGCTGGCGGCGGCGCCGCTCGGGGCTCGGGCTGTAGGTCCGAACGACAAGATCCGGATGGGGTTCATCGGCGTGGGCAACCGCGGGTCGCAACTGATGGACGTGTTCCGACTCTTCCCGGAGGTCGAGGTTGCGGCCCTGTGCGATGTGTACGAGCCCTTCCTCACCCGTGACGCCTCCAAGGTCGCGCAGCGCTACCGAGACGAGCTGGGTGAGCGGATTCCCAAGTTGGGCGACACGTTTCCGAAGCCGCCGAAACAGTACAAGGACTACCGCAAGCTGCTGGAGGACAAGGATGTCGATGCGGTGTGCATCGCCACGCCCGATCACTGGCATGCGCTGATCACGGTCGACGCGATTAAGGCCGGCAAGGACGTCTACTGCGAGAAGCCGCTGACCGCGACCCTCGCCGAGGGGCGCTGGATGGTGCGGGCGCAAGCGGCGAGCGACCGCGTCGTGGCCGTGGGTCTGAACCGCCGCGGCAACCCGTCGTACCACAAGCTGGCGCAGGAGCTGCACGCGGGCAAGCTGGGCGAGCTGTGCTTCGGCACGGCGGCGCGCAT
>CAYMLQ010000453.1:0-4222 GCA_964390795.1 uncultured Lentisphaeraceae bacterium | reverse complement strand
GCCGCCTGAGAGAGCGGAACCGCCACCGTATGCGAGCCCGGGCGGACCATGATGGTGCCTGCGGCAAGCGAGCCCGAACCGGCGATCGTGTAGGAGTGCAGATAATTGTCGAACAACAGCAGCGCGGGGGTCACGGCAATATTGAGCGTGACCTGCGCGTCGTTGGTCGCGGACATGCCGAACACGGCGTTCATCGTGTTTCCAACGCCGGGGACCTGGTCGCCCAGCCAGCCCGTCGTCCAGTTGGCCGAAGCGCCCGCGGCCCATTCGTTCGCACGGGCGCTGGAAAGCGTCAGCGCGGTGGCCGTCAGAACGCCTGTGAAACGGTAGGCCCCATCCGTCGAGTAGACCGTGCCGGTGCCATTTACAAAGCCGTCAAAAGAGCCGGAAAGCACACCGCCCTCGGCCGTGCCGATCAACGTGAAAATCTGTGTGGGCGGCGGAATATAGCCATTGACGACCTTCACAAGGAGTTTCCCGGCAAACTGCGCGAGGCCGGCCCGCCGGACGAGAAGGTAGTCCGAGTAGGCACCCGTATTCTGGAAACCATTGGCCGCGACGCCACCGCCGAGCGTGAACAGATGTTCGGCAAGCGGCGAAACGACCCGGTAGTCGCCGAAGATTTCCGTATACCCAGCCACCGCGTCGCCGCCCGGCGAAAGCCGGCCGCCGCGGTTCACAAACACACTCGGGGCGAGGGCTACGGCTTCGGACGTTATGTTGGTCGAGACAATCTGGCGGGGAGCGAGCGTACCTCCCGTGAATTCGAACCGGTTGGTCGAAAGACCGTTCACATTCGCCTCAATCGCACCCGCGACCTGCATCTCTCCACCTGAAAGAGTGTAGACCGCGTGGGCGAGGGCGGGGTTGTTGTTCTGCCCGTACCCGAAATAGAGATTGCGATAGTGGCCGGGAGTGGTGGAGGGATCGCTGCCGGTCTCGACGCCGACCATCACCTTGCCGCCGGTCTGGTTGACGACCATTACCTTGCCGTCGTTGGCGCGCTCGCCGCAAAGACGCCAGCAGTGATAGCGCGAACTGCGCAGATTGAGCAGTCCGCCCGCCTCGATCGTCAGAACGTTCGTGGTCGCGACGCAGGCTTGCGCACCCCAGCCGAACGTGCCGAACTCGGAGACCAGCGTCCCGCCGTTGCGGATCGTCATCTGGCCGCCGCAGAGCAGCGTCTGTCCGTTGGTCAGCGTGACCTGAGCCCCGTCCTGGATCATGATCGTGCCGTTCGCGGTGCCATCATAATACCTGAAGGCCCAGCAGCCGCCTGTGAACGTCAGGGTCCGACCGGCAAACGCGGTTCCGAGCTTGAGGTTCGCGACGACATTGGTGCTGTTTGCGGGGCCCGTCAAGGTGACGGGGAGGGCCGCATCTAACCCGGTGACGCCGGCGAGCCAGGTGTTTCCGGCCGTGCGGATCGTGACGTTTGAGGACGCCGTGATGTTGATGCGGGCGTTTGTGACGACCGCAGGGCCGCTGAAGGCCAGTTCGAACGAAGGGTTGACGACATTGAGCGGCCCCACCCCGGAGAGTCCGGCCAAAGTCACCTTCGGCGTGCCGTGGACTCTCAGCTCCGAGTTGATCCCCGACAGGTCAACCGAACCGAACGTCGCCTGAGCGCAGTTCGTCATCGCCAGCACGGCGCTCTGAGCAAGCGTCGCATCGCCGAACAGCGGGGAGCTGTTGGTGACCCAGAAGAGGGTGCCGGGATTCATGCGGACCGGCCCGACCGCCTGCGTCATGCGATTGCCTGCCAGGTAGACAGAGCCGCCCAGGACAGAAAACCCGCTGAACTGGTTGGTCGGATTCTTGAGAGAGAGGCTCTGACCCTGAAACTTCACGATCTCCGGCAGCACTCCCGCAACATTCGGCCCGAAGAAGTTCTCCGTGTCGAAGGTGCTGAACGCGTGGATGTAGAAGCGCCCATCCGAACCCGCCCGGAGCGTCCCGTTGCTCATCACCGGCGAGCCGTCCGTCTTCAGCAGCGCCCCCGATTCGATGGTAATGTCGGCGCCGAAAAGATTCAGGCGCCCGCCTGAGCCCGGACCGTAGGCCGAGAGCGCCAGCGAATTGACGGAACAGACCGGGACGATATTGGCGGCATCAAGCCCCAGCGTGTCGATGACCGCGTTGGTTCCGGAAAACCACTGGTTCAGCTTCTTGGTCGAAGACAATATCTTCTCGACAGTCCCGTCCGCCTGAAGCTTGGCGAACCGCTGCGACCATCCGGGATGGCCGAAACAGACCGTCACCCAAGGTGCGACGAACCCGTTTGTGTTCTGCATGCCGGTGATGCGGAAAGGACGGGCGGTGCCCGGAGCAAACTCATCCACGAGGTGGACCGAGCCCAGACCATCGGCACGCTGGATCGCCCCAATCTGTAGCAAACCTGTGTTGTTCGTCCAGTGGTGAACCGTGAGCGTACCGCTGCCGGCTGAAAGCGTCCCGAACGTCTCACCTGAAACACCGCCGAAGAACTGAAGGGTCGAGTTCCCGTCGGAGGCGACGGTCGCTCCGGATTGAAGCTTTGAAGCGTCGGTCGTCGAGTAATCGAATTTGAGCTGAAGCCCGTTGGGCTTGGCAACCGAAATCGACGACGCCCCGAGCGTATTGCTGAACGTGAGCGTGCCGCCGCCATTGTTGCCGACGATCGGCAACGACGCCGCGCCGGAATACTGGAACGGAAGGTTGAACGTCGCATACCCGCCGGCCAGGGTGATGCCGTCCGGGCCGAACGTGAACGGATTGAGGCCCGAAAGCGTCCAAGTCCCGCTCGTCAGGAGAAGACCACGGGCACCCACGCCGGAAGCGACGGCCACCGTCCCTCCTGCTCCTAAGTTGAACTGCGCGGTATCCTCATTGTTCGTCCAGAGGGCGCCGCCGGAAGTGAACGCCGACGTGTTGAAATCCCACGTCCCGGATCCGATGTTGCGCGTGAGCGTTGCGGCCTGCACTCCGAAAGAACTCGCCGCCGCCAGTAAAAAAAACCAATGATTTTTTCATTTTTCCAGATTCCTTTCAAAAACGGCCCACTCGTCACGTAGCACTAAATTCGTGAAAATAGAAGTAAAATGATATTAAAAAGCACACGAAAAATCAAGCCAAAACATGAAATCTGTCGGCGCGTTAATTGAATGCAGGCAGCCGACTATTTGAGCGCGAGGGCGCGGCGGGTGGCGGTGCTGAGTGGCAGGTCGGACGGGAGGGAGAGGGAGATCGGAGGGCGGAGATCGGAGGTCAGTGGGCGGAGATCGGAGGTCAGTGGTCGGAGGTCGGAGATCAGTGGGCGGAGATCGGAGGTCAGTGGTCGGAGGTCGGAGATCGGAGGGCGGAGATCGGGGGCGGGCAGGCGGACGGCGTAGACGTGGAGGAGCAGTCTAAAGTGAGAGAAGACGTGTGTGACGGTTCCGATGGGCTCGGCCGAAGACGCCTCCAGGCCAGTCTGTTCGCGCAAGGCGCGCAGGGCGTCGCGGCGGGTGGGCTTGCGGGTGACGGGAACGTTAGGCAATTCCCATAAGCCGCCCAAGAGTCCTTCGGGGGGACGCTGCGTGAAAAGGACTCGGCCTTCTGCGTCGCGAACGAGCGCGGCCACGGCGGCGCGGGTCGGGACGGCTTTCTTCGCGGGCTTGAACGGAAACGCATCTTGCCGCCCCTCCCGTCGGGCGAGGCAGTCGCGGCGCAGCGGACAGCGCTCGCAGGCTGGCGCGCGCGGCGTGCAGAGCGTAGCGCCGAGATCCATCATGGCCTGGTTGAAGTCGCCGGGGCGCCGGGACGCGGCGATGTGCGGAAGCAGCCAGACTGCTAGCTTCGCGCGTGCAGGCGGCTTGCGGAAATCGTCGGGCCAGACGAGAAAGCGGGCGAAGACGCGGATGACGTTGCCGTCCACGACCGGGGCGTTCTCGCCGAAGCAGATGCTGGCGATCGCGGCGGCGGTGTAGGGTCCGACGCCGGGAAGCAGCGCCCAGTCCGCGGCGGTCTGCGGAAGAGTCCCGTCGTGCGCCGTCACCGCCTGGGCGGCCTTCTGGAGGTTGCGGGCGCGGGAGTAGTAGCCGAGGCCCTCCCAGGCCTTGAGCACGGACTGCTGGGGCGCAGCGGCCAGCGCGGCGACGGTCGGGAAGGAGTCGAGAAAGCGCGCGAAGTAGCCGCGCGCAGTCTCGACCTGCGTCTGCTGCAGCATGATCTCGCTGACCCACACCGCATAGGGGTCGGGGTG
>CAYMLQ010000452.1:0-4222 GCA_964390795.1 uncultured Lentisphaeraceae bacterium | reverse complement strand
TCATCAGCAGCTGCCGAATACTGCGCCTCAAGGACGCTTGGATCGGTAAGCGCTGCTCCCTGCGCCGATGTCACCGAATCAGCGACCGTCTCATCCGCGCTCGCTATCTCCCGCTCCCAAAGAATGCGCCCAGCCGGCTTGGGCATGAGGCCGGGGTTGCGCTCGCTCTCCGGCCAAGGCGGCTGCTCGGGGGAGCGCGGGCAACCTGCCGAGAATATGGCCACGGAAACACAAACCAGGGCCCGCGTAATCTTGGCTCTCATCGCACCGTCCAAACTAGTGGCCACAACGCCGAAACTCAATCTCCCCACCAACACGATAGACCAATTTCCAAGGTAAGCTGAGAAGTAACAACTCTCTTTTCGGTTGCTTGAAGGTCAAAGGTGTGTATCAGTTAATTCCTTAGTCGAAGGTCAGTTTTGGTCAGGATCAATACCCGTCCGAAAGCCTACACCACCCACCGCCGCGCAAGCACCTTCCGCCCATGAAAAAATTCTTTCTACCCTTGCTCGCCACCGCACTTCTTGCCGCCCCTGTACAGTCGGCTCAGGTGACCAACATCATCGACGATTTCAGGACCGCGCAGCTGATCTCTACGAACAACGCTTCTGAGACGAATACTGTGACCGCTGCCTCGGCCATCGGCGGATATCGCACGCTGATACTTGGCAGTTTGGGAGGATCTTCATCAAGCGGGCTAGCATCTCTGGAGGTGTTCCCTGACGACGGAACTCTCACCCTTACCTCTGGAAATGCGGCGAAGGCCTCCTTTCAAGTAACATGGGGCGGACTTGGAGGCACCAACGGCCTTGGCGGGATTCGGTTCGGTGGAGGCGATCCCTTGGACCTGTCGGCTAGTTTCTTGACCTTCTCGCTCCGGGCGGCGGATCTCCCCAGCGCCTTCACTTGGAGTTTCACCGACATTTCGAGCGTGACAGCAACTTACGTCGGTAGCTTTCCGCGCAGCGAGTCCCCCGTCCCTTTCGACATTGCGCTGGCGTCTTTTACCAACGCAAACAGCATCAATTGGAATGCGATTAACCTCATCGCTTTTTCCGGCGGCAACGTGACCGCATTGGACCTGACCGTTGATGCTCCGATCCAAGTCGTTGCTTCCACGGTGCCCGAGCCCGGGACTTTTGCCTTGTTGATCACCGGGCTCGGTGCTGCCGTGGTCTATGTCCGTCGCCGCAGGAATCGCGCACGGTGACCCCAAGTCTTCCACCCAACGGGACTAATACAGGGCGTTCACCGCAAGTGTTGCTCGCATATTGCTCGTCTGCCACGCGGCGAAAGTCGGTTTAGCTGCGGGTCACCCATGTCAGAGGAAACCCCACGGCGCAGGAGAAGGCACCGCAGAAAGAAACTTCTGCGCAGGCCATGGTTGATCATTCTGGTCATCGCAATGGCGGCAGCCGCCGGATTCTACCTTTTCACCGGTTGGCGGGCGCGTGATCTCGCCTCCAAAGCGCGGAAAAATTTCGAAGACGGCAACTACCGCATGGCGTGGCTGCACTTGCGGAGCGCAAGGGACATGCGCCCCAACGACGCGGAAGTTTTGCGCACCAGCGCCATGATCGAGTCGAAATTCGGGCGTCCGGAGGCGATGGACACGATATTGGCGCTCGAGGAAAGAGGCGCTTTCCGGAGCGAAGACGTCGAGTCGAAAGCCAACATCGCCATGCGCTTCGGCACCGAAGAGCAATTTGAGCAGGCCGTTCAAAAGCTCGAGGCTCTCGGCGGCAAAGATAATGCCGCGCCCCTGCGGGCGAACCGCGCGGCTTTGCGCGGTGACACCGACAGGGCGATCAGCGAGGCGCGGCAGAGCACGCAGACGTCCGACAATCCGCAGGTGCGATTGGAATTGGCACGACTGCTCAATGAGCGATACGGACATGCCTTGCGGACGTTGGGCCGGCCTGCCCCGGAGGACATCCCGGCTCTGGAAGAGATCAAGGAAATCATCGGCGGTCTGCAGTCGACGGAGTTGGCAGAAGTAGCACTCGCTCTCGGCTTGGGCGCCATGCCCGCTGACCCGGAGACCAAGAAGCGCTGGGCCGAAGCGGGGGTGAAGAACATCAGCGCCTCGAATCCTGCACTTTTGCCATCGGCAGAATTTCTTGTGCGCAACGGCGCCGCCTCCGCGCAGGATCTGCACGCACAATTGCGGCCCGTCTATGACAACGCGAATCTTGCCCAGCGCGCCGACTTCGCCCTCTGGCTCTCCCGCCAAGGAATGGCGCGCGAGGCACTGACCTTGATCACCGCCCAAGAGGCGGCAGATGACCTTTCTGCGTTCCTAGCCCGGACGGACGCACTGGCGCGCCTCTCCAACTGGCAGGGCGTTCTGGAGACGACGGAAAGCGCCGAGAAGGTTCCGGACTCGATGCGGCAACTGACCCGCGTATGGGCCGTGGTCAACTCCGGCGATCCGGTCGCCATGCGCTCGGCCCTGTCGCAGGCTGTTGGGTCGGCCGTGCAGGCCGCCGCACGTGAGCGGCAACTGCGTCCCATGCTCGATTCGCTCGACTCCATCGGAGCCGGAACTGCGGCGAACGTCGAACTTGAACGACTGTGCGCAAACCCGGAGGTTGCTGATGCCGCTTTCACCCTGTTGCGTGAGCGCATCGGCCGCACCGGCGGCACTGCGGCTTTGGAGCCAGTTTATGCGCGCGCTTTGGAAGCGGCTCCCGGCGCACCGTCGGTCATCAATCATGGACGCTACTTGGAACTTTTCCGCGGACTCCGCGTCGAACCTGCGGAGACAACCGCCGCGATCGCCAATCAGCCCTCGGAGATTCCTCCACGCATCACCCACGCCCTGCTCATGCTGCGCAAGAACGACCCCGCGGCAGCCAAAGCAACCTTTGACGACGTGACCGTCTTCTTCGACCGAATGACTCCGTCGCAGCAGACCGTCGTTGCCGCTTTCACGGCGGGAACGGGCGACATCGCTCTGGCCAAACGCATGCGGGGCATCATCAAAACGGACGTCTTGACCAAGGGCGAAAGGGCGCTCCTCGACGAATGGGTCGCGCCCTGACAATCAGTTACCACGAGTTGACGCTCCGTCGCACAACTACCTTGCAATCAATGTATTGCAAACGGCGGTAATTTTCTCTTGTGCTGGTCAAAACTTCGCTCATATTTCTTACATCCTCATCAGTCAAATCTCATGAAATTGAAACTTTCCCAGCGGGCTCTTATCGGGCTCTCAGCGCTACTCGCAATGTTAGCCCACCAAGCCCAAGCGGGAGTTGTCACTTACATAGACCTTCTCGATCAGGATCAGCTTGTGGAAGTAAAGCGGTCAACAGCTACCAACAGTGTTTCATCGACAAGCACCGTGGCATCGACCAGCTCCATCGGAGGCTTCCGTACAATGGTTGCAAGTATTACGGCATCCTCGGGGAGCACCAACACTCCCACTACATTCGAGGTGACGTCTGGCACGGCCTCCATGAACAGCCCTAATTCGCACACACCGAGTTACGAACTGAAGTGGGGCGGGGCTGGCGGAACCAGTGGACTTGGTGGCGTTGATGTCACGGGAGGAGCCAGTTACTTTGCTCTGGATAGCACCTTCGTCAAATTCTCCTTGGTCACTTCCGACTCCACCAACAACACCTTCACTTGGAGGTTCACCGACACCGCCAATAATGTCGCCACCTACGCCTCGTCATACCCCGAGAACGTCGATCCGAATCCCGCCATTAATTACTCGATCGCACTGTCATCATTCGTGGGAGCGGGGCTCGTTAACTGGCAATCGATCAACTTTATCTCTCTCTCGGGCGTAGGACGCGCTGGCTATGACGTGTCCTTCGGCGCTCCGTTCAGCGTCGCTGTCGTGCCGGAACCGGGCACTTGGGCCGCGGCCAGTCTGCTCGTTCTCGCAGCCCTTTACGCTCGCTGGCGCCGCTCTCGCTCGACCGCTACCGAGAACGCTCCTGCTGCCGCCTAAGCCATCCCTACGAAACTCTCCACAAAACCCGCACCTTGCAGGTGCGGGTTTTTCTTTTTTAGCGCACCACGCGGAAGACGTGGGCCACGCGTTTGGCCGGATCAAGCTCCACGTAATTGCGGGCACCGTGCCAAGACCAACGCTCCCCCGTGAGCAGATCCTCCACCACGTAATCGGCATCCCAAGCCAAGCCGTATTCCCAGAGCGGCCACTCGACGGCGGCGGTCTGCAGGTGATGCGGGTCGAGATTGACCGCGA
>CAYMLQ010000451.1:0-4260 GCA_964390795.1 uncultured Lentisphaeraceae bacterium | reverse complement strand
ATGGATATTCTCAGAACAATCACCGAGTTGTCGCACGCGTTCGGGACAACGGACTACGTGCTTGCCGGAGGTGGAAACACCTCCTGCAAGACGGCAGAGACGCTGTGGATCAAGCCGTCAGGCACCACGCTGGGCGGTTTGACGATGGAGTCCTTTGTGGCGATGAACCGCGCGCTGCTGGGCCGCCTGTACGAGGCGGAGACGCCGAAAGATCCGGCCGCGCGCGAAGAGCTGGTCAAGGACATGATGGCCGCGGCGGTCAGGCAGGATACGCCGGGCCGGGCGTCGGTGGAGGCTCCGCTGCACGACTCGCTCTCGGCCCGCTATGTGGTACACACGCATCCTTCGAGCGTCAACGGGCTGACGTGCGCGCTGGGCGGCAAGGCCGCCGCCGCCCGCCTCTTTCCGGATGCGCTCTGGGTGCCCTATATCGATCCGGGGTACACGTTGTGCATGGCGGTGCGCAAGGCGGTTCAGGCTTACAAGGCTGAAAAGGGTGCCGAGCCGAGCCTGCTGTTCCTGGAGAATCACGGCGTCTTCGTCTGCGGCGAGACCGATGCGGAAATTCGCGCGACCTATGCGCGAGTGATGGGCACGCTGGCCCGGTGCTATTCCGAACTCAATGTGACGGCGCACGTGCCCGTGGGGGAGGCTCCTGCCGAAGCGGTGGTTGCCAAGTGGCGCGGCGTCCTGACGGAGGCGCTGGGCGTGGATGCTTCGGCAGTGATCGCCTCGGGGCGCTTCCGCGTGGCGTCTGGGCCGGTGTCGCCGGACCACATTGTCTATGCTAAATCGTACCCTTTCGAAGGCGTGCTGACGGTCGAGAACCTGCGCGCGTTCAAGGCGGCGCGCGGCTATGCGCCGCGGGTGGTCGTGATGGACAATGCGGTGCTGGGCGTCGGCACGAGTGAGAAGCCCGCGCGGCTGGCGCTCACGCTGGCCATGGACGGGGCTGTGGTGAAGCGGCTTGCGAGGGCGTTCGGCGGCTTGCAGTATCTGGGCGACGTGGCGCGCGGCTTTATTGAAAACTGGGAGGTCGAGTCGTATCGGGCGAAGCAGGCTTAACGGATTCAAGTTACAGGTAATAAGTTACAGGTTATTGGTACACGTTTCAGGTTGCGGCCGCAGGTTTTCTGGGGAGGGAACCTGCGGCTGAGGGCAACCGCAGATACATTGGGGAAAGAAAGTATGCGGGTTGCAGGGATAGGCCTGCGAAAGGAACGATTGCGGCATTTTCTTACAGGTGTCGTGGTTGGGCTTTGGTGTTTATGCGTGCCTGTGGCCTGTATGACGCCGGACCGGGCGGTCAGGGAGGCGGACGCGGCAGGGGTGCGCCTGGCTACCGCGTATTGGCAGCGGCAGACGGGCGTCACGAACACGTTCGATGTGACCCGCGCGGCTGATGCGCTGACCCTGCGCATCGCGTTGCTGGCGGTGGCCAGAGGCGAGCAGAACGTGGTCTTTCCCGCTATTCCGTATGCGAGCCCGTCTATCCTCTCGAATGCGGTGCTCACGCTCTCGCTGACGGACGCGCTGAGCGTGGCCGCGCGGAACGACCGGCGTTACCAGAAGCTGAAAGAGGAGGTTTTTTTCAGAGCGCTGGATCTGGATTATCAGCAGTACCAGTTCGAGACGTCGTTCAGCGGACAGCTGCTGGCCCTGCTTGCGGGCGACCCCGGTGTGGAGAGGGCCTCGGGACAGGCCGCCGCCGGTTTTCAACGGACGCTGGCGAACGGCACGGATCTCGCGGGGCGGCTGGCGCTGGATGTGGTGAGCCTGCTGCGCGACGATTGGCGCTCGGCCGCCGTTTCTGGGGACTTGTCGGTGACGGTCCCTCTGCTGCGGGGGGCGGGGCGCGACATCGTGCTGGAGCCGCTCACGCAGGCGGAGCGGAACCTGATCTACGCGATCCGGACGCTTGAAGGCTACCGCCAGTCGTACGCGGTGGCGGTTGCCAGCAGCTACTACCGCGTGTTGGAGTTGCAGCAGCGGTATCGCAACGCGCGCGAGAGTGAGCGCCGGCTGAAGGAAAACAGCCAGCGCGCGGAGATGATGTTCACGGCCGGGCGCATGCAGCGCATTCAGGTCGATCAGGCGCGTACGGATCTGCTGAAAGCCGGTGAGAGCGTGATCATCAGCCGCAAGAGCTACGGGGCCCAGCTGGACGCGTTCAAGGTGGCGATCGGACTGCCGCCCGAGGGCCTGGTCGAGCCGGATCAGGCAGAGCTTACGCGGCTCGAGGGCCTGATGGAGCAGGTCGCTAAAAGCAGCACGAACGCGGTGGCGGCGTTTCCTGACGAGGCCGAGGCGTGCCGCATCGCGCTCCAGGAGCGCCACGATGTGTTTGTCACGCGGGGCCAGCTTGAGGATACGGCACGCGGTGTGAAGGTTGCGGCGGACGCGCTGCGCGCCGATGTGGCGCTCAGCGGCGGGTTTGAGGCAGGCCGCAAGCGGGTGACCGGGGACGACCGCTTCGAGGGCGAGGAGGCGTGGACCGCGGGCGTGACGGCCGGTTTTCCGTGGGACCGGCGCAGAGAGCGGAATGCGTTTAGAAAGCAGTTGATCGCGCTGGAGCAGGCCAAGAGGATCGTGGAAGAGCAGGAAGACACCGTCAAGCTGGCGGTGAGGAGCGGTTTGCGCAACCTGACCGCCGCACGCGCGTCGTACGAGAATCAGGTCGAGTCGATGCGCGTGGCGCTCCTGCGTGTGGAGAGCAACGACCTTTACCTTCAGTCGGGGCGGTCCTCGATGCGCGATGTGTTGGAGGCCGAAAGCGCGATGCTGGCGGCGCGTAACGCGTTCTGCTCGGCGCTGATTCAGTGGTGGGTGAGTGATCTGGAGCTGCGCCGCGACATGGGGGTGCTCGAGATCTCTGAAGCGGGTATGTGGCGCCAGCCGGGCGGGGAGAATCATGGTTAAGAGACGTTCCAACAAGAAAAAGTGGATCACCGCAGGCCTCGTCGGCGTGGCGGTGGTTGTGGCGTTGCTCGCCTTTCGAGGCCGGTCGAGGAAGGAAGAGGTTGTCCCCGTATTCGCGGTTCAGGAGGGCCCGCTGACGATCGCCGTGACGTCAGGCGGCTCCATACAGAGCCGCGACAAAGTGGTGATCGCTAGCGAGTTGGAGGGCAACAACACGGTGATCTGGGTGATTGACGAGGGAACCAACGTGCAGTCGGGCGATCTGCTGCTTGAGTTCGACGCCAGCGAGCTGATCGACAAGAGCAAAGAGCAGGAAATCACCGTGGCGAATGCGGACGCGAATCTGGTCATTGCGAGGGAAAAGCTGGGCATTACGGAAGGCGACTGCGAGGCTGCGCTGATGGATCGCGAAGTCGAGCTGATGCTGGCGAAGATGTCGCTGGAGAAGTATCGGGAAGGCGACTTCCCGCAAGCGCTTCGCCAGAACGAGGCGGACATTGCGCTGGCGGACGAAGAGGTGAAGCGTTCGGCGGAAAAGCTGGAGTGGTCGCAGCGGCTAGCCAAAGAGGGGTTTCTGACGCGGACGGAGCTGCAGGCGGACGAACTCGCGCTACAGCGCAAGCAGATCGACCTCGAGATGGCCACGACCAAGTTGAACGTGCTCACCAACTTTTCGCAACTGCAGCAGCGCGCGACGCTGGATAGCGCGTTGCGCCGCGCGGAGCGATCCATGGCCCGCACGGAGTGGCAGAACAAGTCCACGCTGCGCCAAGTCGAGTCCGAGTTGCGCGCACGCCAGCGCGAACTGGATCGGGCGACCAACCGCTTGGCGGAGCTGAATTTCCAGATTGCGAAGAGCAAAATTTATGCGCCGACGAACGGGATCGTCTTGTACACCTCGACCGTGCTGATCTCGAGGCGGCAGTGGTGGATCAAGCCGCTGGCTGTCGGCGCCACCGCTGTGGAGCGGCAGGAGCTGATCTACATTCCGATCGAGTCGGGCATGGTCGTCGAGGTGATGATTCCCGAGGCCAGCCTGAACAAGATCGACAACGGCATGCCGGCGCGCGTGAAGATCGACGCCTTCCCGGGTCGGGCCTTTGAAGGGAGGCTGGTGAAGATCGGCATTCTGCCGGACGGGCAGAGCTCGCAGTTGAATCCAGACCTGAAACTCTATAAGTGCGAGATCGAGAGCGATTTCAAAGAGGTTGTGATCCGACCGGGAATGAGCTGCGATGTGGAGCTGATCAAGGAGTCCTTTGACAAGGCGCTGTATGTGCCGGTGCAATGCGTGGTGCGCGTGGACGGTACGCCGCGGGTGTATGTCAAAGACAACGGCCA
>CAYMLQ010000450.1:0-4267 GCA_964390795.1 uncultured Lentisphaeraceae bacterium | reverse complement strand
CCCCGCCTGCGTTCGGCGACACGGTGCCAGCCAACGACATGGCAACGGCGACAACCGCGGTGACGTGGTCCACTGCTCCCGTGCTGGCGACTGTGTTCTGGCAGCCGGCCGGGCCTTTGGACGGCGGCACCAACACGGCTTACCTCTTCTACGCGGTGGCGAGCAACCTGAGCGCGACCGTAGCGGCCAGCGATGTGATGCTGACCGTCTGGCTTGATGCCGCTCCGGTAGGGTTGACACCTCCCGTCGGATGGGTGTCAGACGGAGCGCTGACGTCGCGGCTGGCGCA
Source organism: uncultured Lentisphaeraceae bacterium (assembly GCA_964390795.1). Taxonomy (GTDB): domain Bacteria; phylum Verrucomicrobiota; class Kiritimatiellia; order RFP12; family UBA1067; genus CAYMLQ01. The sequence goes on along the minus strand of CAYMLQ010000450.1, from coordinate 3,978 downwards.
AGCGGTCGGCTCGCTGCCTCCGGGCGCAGCCACCGGGGCATGGTTCCGCGTGGCGCTCGCAGGGGTGGCCAGCACCCTGACGGCCCGTGCGCATGTCGAGTCCCTGAACGACGACAACCCCGCCAACAACGACGCGCAGGCATCGCTGGCGCTGAACTGGCCGGATGTGTCCGTGGTGCTGGCGAGCGTGCCCGCCACGGTTGCGTCGGGCGGAACGTACGCGTATGAACTGACGGTCTCGGCGGCGGGCGCAGCGGCTTCCGGTCTGACCGTAGACCTGAGTTTGCCGGCAGCAGCAGCACTTACGAATGCAGGCGGCGGCGTGGCCATATCGGGCGGGCTGCGGTTCGGGCCGTTTGACCTCGCCTCGGGCGGCCAGTCGAATTGGATCGTCAGAATGGTAGCGCCCGCCGTGACGTCGAACACCACGCTGTCGGCGACGGCAACCGTCGCCCCGCCTGCGTTCGGCGACACGGTGCCAGCCAACGACATGGCAACGGCGACAACTGCGCTGACGTCGCCGAACGCGGACGTGAGCGCCTGCGCGGCCTGGCTGGCGAGTCCGTTGGCGGGCAGCACCAACGCGATCTACCGGTTCTATGCGGCTGCCAGCAACCGGAGCGCATCCGTCGCAAACAATGTGAGGCTGACCGCGTGTCTCGAGCCGTGTCCGGCCATGTTTGCGCTCCCTGGAGGGTGGCAGATGACGGGGGGCAGGACGGCGGAACTGGCGCAGGTTGTGGGTGTGCTGCAGCCCGGTGCGGTTACGGGGACTTGGTTTAACGTGACGCTGACGGGCGTTACAAACAGCCTGAAGGTTCATGCGGGCGTAGGCTGTGACAACGACGCCAATCCTGCCAATAACGAAACAGCCGCTGAGTTGGCGCTGAACTGGCCGGATCTGCGCGTCACGTTGCAGCCGGAAAGCTCAGCGGTCACCGAAGGCGGACAAATCGATTATACAATCAGGGTGAGCAACGAGAGCGATCTTCCGGTTGCGGGAATCTGGGTGACAAACGCGTATCCTTCCTATGTGACCCTTACGAATGCCGGCGGGGGGAGCATCGTCAGCAGGACGAACGTCTACTTCGGCGGTCTTTCGCTGGCGGCGCGTGCGACGACAAGCCTGACGGTGCGGGTGCGTGTCGACGCTTTGCCCGGAGGGGTCACGTCGCTGGTTTCGACGGCCCGCTGCCTGAAGCCCTTGGGTGATGCGACGCCGCTGAACAATGAGGCTTTGAGTCAGATACCGGTGACCGGCAAGAGTGTCAAGGCCGGCATGAAATGGGTCTTGGACGGTTCGGGAACCTTTTTTGCCCAGCTCTCGTTAACGAATGCGAGCGCGCAGAATATCGACAGCGTCTGGTTTGAGTTTGAAGACCGGATGACGACAAACGCCACGCCGGTGATCCAGTCCGTTTTGCTTGACAACAAGCGGAAGGGCGACGCGACGCAGCGCTACGCTTGGAAGCGGACGGGCGACAACAAACGGATCATTGACCTGACCGCTGCGGTGAGCAACGCGCTGTTGGCAGCCTGGGGCGATCCGGTCTGGCGGCCGGGCAGGGGCGTCATGATCGGCGTCTCTTCGAACATCGTGGCTCTATTTGAGGCGAACGGCGGAAAAAAACCTGTTGCGGTGACTGATGATCCGCGGGATAGAGTCTTGGAGATGTTTGAACTCTACCGCATCAACCCCGGCACCTTCGTAGACCTTGCTTCGTCTTTGTGCAGCAAAGCTGGGGCCATCACGCTAACGGGCGACGTCAATGGGGATTTCATCGTTACCTGGCCAGAGCTGACCGACGCCCGTGCGGAGTGGGCGGCAGGAAGGCTGTCGCTGGAGGAGATCCTGTTCCTGTCGGCCGCGTATTTTGCCAACGGGTATCGGTGGGATACGACGCTGAATCAGTGGGTGGTGATTGAGTAGTGAGGAGGCAGGAGTCAGGAGCCAGAAGTCAGAATGAGAGAATCTACACTTCTATGCTCCTGACCCCCGACTCACGATTTTCGCTTTGAAACCAAAATCGGAAAACGACACATGACAAAAAGACTGACACTGGCTTGGATGGCGCTTCTTCCCTGTGTGCTGCTGGCTCAGGAGGAGACCGGGAAGACGATCGTACTCTCTGAAGAGCAGGCGACGGACGCCAAGCCTGCCGCAGCGGAGCGTGTGCTGGCACAGACGCCCTCCGAAGGTCAGGTGATTGTGGTCGCCGACGGATCGGTCTTGGATGCGGCGCATGCGGTGGTGGCGCAGGTGCCAGGCCGCGTGCTCAGTCAGGATCTTCTGGAGGAGGCCGAAGCTGCGACCGTTCGTGCGACAAACAATGTTTTCGCGACCGGCGGCAAGGCGATTGCCTGGCAGAAGGCTTTGGGAGAGGTGCTGCGTCCGGTCTCGCTGCGCTATTTCGATGACGGGACTGTGGTCAAGATCGGTTCGAGTCTGAGGGTGGACGCCTTGTACGCGGCGCTGGAGGTCGACCGGCTGGCGGCCAACCACAGCCGGATCGAGGTCAACTTTGCGGGCGGCACGCCGATCTCGGCCGCCTTGCGCGTGATCCAGCGTCTTGGAAGCATCAACATGAACTTCGACTACATGAAAGCGGAGCACCGAGGTGTGCTTGCACAAGTCGCGACGGTTGCCGAGCCGAAGGACGGTCAGACGGTGACGGTACAGGCTGCGCCGCCTGAAGTGCAAACCACCTATGCGACGCCCGAGGGGCAGCAGGTGGAGTGGCGCGCGGTTCTCAAGGAGGTGCTCGATCCCATCGGGTACACCTTCATCGAAGACAACGGCACGGTCAAGCCGATGCCGGTGGAGCAACTGGTCAAATTCAACCAGGCCAAGATCAACGCCAAGCCGCTGGCCACGCGAATTGTTAAGATCAATCACGCGAATGCGGAGATCATCGTTGAGAAGCTCAAGAAAATGAACCTGCTGAAGCACGAGAAAGGGTTCATGGATATCACCTTTGGCAAGGATGACAATGCCAAGACATACAAAGGATCGTCCGGAGGCCAAATGCAGAGCGGCTCTTCGGGGCAGCAGATGGGTGCGCAAACATCGGGCGGCGGGGCCGCTTTTAGCCAATTGAACCGTCCGCGGACACCGCAAGGCATTATTCTCGCCGATGTTGAGGAGAATCTTCCGGTGATTGAGAAGCAAATCAAGCTTCTCGACACGCGAGAACGGCAGGTGTTGATTGAGGCGCTGATCCTCAGTTTGTCGGATAGTAAGAAAAAGGAGTTGGGTGTCAAGTGGGGGGATCTGAAGCTAAGTTACAACTCTCAATTTCCCTACAATGTGCCGCAAAGCTACTATCAATTTAACGACGATGGCAGCATTAAGATGAAGGATATTACAGAATTGGGAATCACTCGGCAAATCCCCGATTTGGTTCAAAAAATGCCAGTCGGTGGCGATATGGTTAATCTTGCGAATTGGAACGGGAAGGTCACCGAAAACCGTTTTGGCGTGACGCCGATCGCGTTTGATGCGGTGATCAAGATGATCCAGGACGACAGCTTCTCGCGGAATCTAGGCAATCCGGTCATTACCGTGGGTGATCATGGTGAGGCTATTATCCAGATCGCGACCATCTTGCCTGTCGAGCAAAGCGTGCTTAATTATGCAGGCGGCGCGAACGGCAGCGTATCCTCCGTTGGCAACACGACCGAGTGGCTGAGCCTGCAGACCGGGACGACGCTATGGGTCTCACCTGAAATCAGCGCTGACGGCGAGTTTGTGAGGCTTTCGGTTCATCCCCAGATTGTCACGCCCGTGCGCGTCGTCTATGCGTCAAAGAAGGAGGGGCAGTCTGATGAGATGGAGGATCGCGAGAAAAATTATGAATTGTCGTCGCAAGAACTGGACACGCGTGTGAGCGTGCGGACCGGCGAGACGATCTTGCTGGGCGGGTTGATGGAGTCCAAGCAGGTGGACACGGTCAGCAAGGTTCCGCTGCTGGGCGACAT
>CAYMLQ010000449.1:0-4289 GCA_964390795.1 uncultured Lentisphaeraceae bacterium | reverse complement strand
AGCGCGTCGAACAGCTCCGCGATGCCGTCGTGCGACTCGATCTGCGTGGTGAGCGCGTTCTGGCTCAGCCCGAAGCGGCCTTCGATCACCGAGCGCGCGAGCGCCTCCCAGTTCACGTCAGGGTAGGCCGAAAGGTGCGCGTTGAAATTGCCGACCGCGCCGTTGAGTTTGGCGGGCTGCACGATCGCGTCGAGCTGCGCGGCTTGGCGGCGCAGCCGGTGGACGAACACCGCGAGTTCCTTGCCCAGCGTGGTGGGCGAGGCGGGCTGGCCGTGCGTGCGCGCGAGCATCGCGGCGTCGCGGGTCTCGGTGGCGAAGGCGGCCAGCGTGTCGGTGAGCTTGTCCTGGGCGGCGCGCAGCACGCGCAGGCCGTCGCGGATCATCAGCGCGTGCGCCACATTATTGATGTCCTCCGACGTGCAGGCGAAGTGGACAAACTCGCCCAGCGCTTCGAGGGACGTGCCCGCGAGCTTCTCTTTAACGAAGTACTCGACGGCTTTGACATCGTGATTGGTGACCGACTCGATGGACTTGATGCGGCGCGCGTCCGCGACAGAAAAGCAGTCGGACAGCCGCTGCAGGAGTTCGCGCTCGTCGGCGGTGAGGCTGCGGGCTTCGGGGATCGCCGGGCAGTCGCAGAGCGCCTCCAGCCAGGCGATCTCCACGGCCACGCGGCGCTGGATCAGGCCGAACTCCGAGAAGACCGGGCGCAGGTCGCCGAGTTTGCTGGCATAACGGCCGTCGAGCGGCGAGAGGGCGGTCAAGGTGTCGATCGGTTCCATGCGGTGAACTCCTGAAAGGCTGTTAGGCTGAAGGCTGTTAGACGGTCAGGCGAAAGAAACGGATGATAGTCGAATCAGCTAAAACGGAGGCAATCATATCGTTTTCCGCGCGGCGCGGCAAACGCGAATGATACCTTTTGGGTTTGTATCCGAACCAAAGCAATGCAATTTCCCTGCAATTTCCCTTTCACCAATTTCCCTTTCACATTCCGCAGGATTATGCGAAAATGATCTCGTTCTTTCTTAGGGGGCGACTTGGTTTCGACGGGGCAGTTGAAATCCTAGTGGCGTGCCGAGGACTCCGGTTGGCCTCGTAAAAAAACTGGAAAAAACCTAACTGCGAACAACAACTTCGCACTCGCTGCTTAAGTAATTAAGCACGACGCGGAACCGCCTATGTCTGTTAAGCGGGGAAGCGACGACTAGCAGATCCTGCCGGGGGCCGAGTAGCCGGGCGCCCGGATCTTGACGAATCGTGGTTGCTGGTCTTCAGGTGAGCCTGTCTGTCGGCATTCCTGATGACGAGACTTAATGACAGAACACGCGCGTAGAAACTAGGAAGACACTGCTTCGGACGGGGGTTCAATTCCCCCCGCCTCCACCATTTCCGTAAGTTGTTTTAAATGAACAGCTTACGGTTTTTTTATTTCTAAAAATGACCATAGTAATGGTCTGGGTAATAACAAGACCTATTCTGTACCGCATCGTTCCGAGACCGGTATTCCCGCTCAGGCAAGGCCCGTTGCGCGGGTTTGCTGCGAAGGTTGAGAACCTTCAGGGCCGACCGCGTGTGACGCGGACAGTCGTATTTCAATATTTCACCCTTCCAAATGCGCCGGGTGTGCCCTATACTCGCTAGACAAACATTGTGGAACAGCGGCCTTGCAGATAAGGCCAGCGGAACACGCGGGGGCGATGATGGCCAAGAGCAAACTCGAGAACGGTTCAAAGGCTGAGAACGTGGTCGATTACCGGCACAAGGGTGTGTCGCGCCTGAACATCCCGCCCGCCGGACTCGCGGCCCGCGGCGAAATCGTGAAGGAGCCTAAGTTGAAATGGGCCTACAACCCCCACCTCGCGCCCGCGCTGCGCTTTGACGCCACCGGCAAGGCCGACGCCCTCCAGACGCTGCTCCGCGAGGCGGGCCAGCGGAAACTCGAGCCCGAGGAACTGGCCGTCCTCGAAGCCGCCCTGCGCAACCACGAGCCGTGGCTGGAGTGGGCCGGCAAGCGCGAACAGCCGTATTGCGTGGCCGATCCCGTCGCCCTCCACATCCACGAGCGCCTTTCCACCCAGGCCGTGCTCAAGGTCGCCAAACGCCTGGACGTGCAGCGCGACCTCTTCGCCGACCCGGAGCACGAATACCGCGAGGCCGTGCAGTTCTACAAGCACACCATGGACTGGACCAACCGCATGATCCTCGGCGACTCGCTGGCGGTCATGGCCAGCCTCGCCCGGCGCGAGGCGCTCGCGGGCAAGGTGCAGATGATCTACATGGACCCGCCCTACGGCATCAAGTATGCAAGCAACTTCCAGCCCGAGGTCGGTAAACGCGACGTCAAGGACAAGGAAGAGGATCTCACCCGCGAGCCCGAAATGGTCAAGGCCTACCGCGACACCTGGACCCTCGGCGTTCATTCCTACCTCAGCTACCTTCGTGACCGGCTGCTGATGTGCAAGGAACTGTTGGCCGACACTGGAAGCGTCTTTGTGCAGATCTCTGATGAAAACCTGCATCGCGTCCGGGCGATCATGGATGAGGTGTTCGGCATTTCGAATTTTGTTGTAACTATAGTAATCAAAAAGAAGAGCGCTACCACACAGACAGACCCTGTTTGTGACTATTTGCTATGGTTTGCAAAGGAAAAGGAACATCTGAAACTTCACCAACTTTTTGCAGAAAAAAAAGACCCAGATATTGATCCGAAGTTCAACACAATCATAATGCCTAACTGTGAGATGCGGCGCGTAGCGACATTAACCGAAACGAATGTTAAGGAATTGCTCAGTCAAGGGGGCCGGTGGGCAAGAGTTAACTATCCACTTGTAAGCCAAGACCCATCAGACCGAAGTAAAAACTTTGCATTTAACGGCCGTGAGTTCTCTTGTGGACGCAACCGTCATTGGACATATGACCTTGAAGAAGGAATGCACCGGTTGGCTGAAGTAGGCCGCGTGTTTGATGGAGGAGGTGAATCTTTAGGAGCTGTTCTATATTGGGACGACTGGAGTCACCTGAGTCGATCCAACATATGGGACGACGTTCACGGAGAGCCAAACCCCCTTTATGTTGTGCAGACTAGTTACAAAATTGTCGAGCGCTGCATACACATGACGACTGATCCGGGCGACCTTGTGCTTGATCCGACCTGCGGCTCGGGCACGACCGCGCAGGTAGCCGAGAACCGGGGGCGGCGCTGGATCACCATCGACGTGAGCCGCGTGGCGCTGGCCATCGCGCGGCAGCGGCTGTTGACCGCGAAGTTCGACTATTTCAAACTGCGGCCGACTAGCGCGGAGGACGTGCGGCGTAACCCGGACGGCCCTTGGCTGACCGACCCGAGCAAGGAAATCGCCGGCACCTGCACGTTCGATTGCAAGACTGTGCCGCACGTGACGCTCAAGAGCATCGCGCAGAACCCGGCGCTCGACCCGCTCTTCGACAAGTGGGAACCGATCCTGGAAGAAAGGCTGTCGGCGCTGAACCAGGCGCTGGGCAAGGTCACGGACACGCTGCGCAATGCCCTGAAGCTGAAGCTCGCGTCCAAAGAGAAGGCCGAGGGCAAGAAAGCCGTCACCGACGCCGACCGACGCCGCTGGCTGCTCCCCGATCCAAAATCAGCAATCGAAAATCAAAAATGGCAGCACTGGACCGTTCCCTTCGATACCGACGCCGACTGGCCCGAGGCGCTGCAAGAGGCGCTCACCGCCTACCGGAAGGCGTGGCGGCAGAAGATGGACGACGTCAACGCCTGCATCGCGGCGCGGGCGGATCAGGAGGAGTTGGTCGATAAGCCGGACTTCGAGAGGAGCCGCGTGCGGGTGTGCGGCCCGTTCACGATGGAGGGGGTGATCCCGGCCGAGGAGTCCATCGACGGAGGCGAAGAGGAGTCGCCCATCGGCGGGGCGCCGGAGGCGCTGGAGACCTTCGGTAGGGACGGCTCCCCGAGCCGTCCGGACGACGGCGGTTTCGGGGAACCCGCCCTACCCATCGCGAATGACCCGCAGAACGCGGAGGCGTACCTCGACAAGATGATCCGGCTGCTGCGAGGGGACGGCGTACGCTTCCCGGACAACAAGGTGATGCACTTTTCCGAGCTTGAGCGGCTGACGGACGGCTCGTCGCTCCACGCGCGAGGCGTCTGGGCCAACGGCGACAAGAAAGACCGGCTTGTGGCGGTGATGGTCGGGCCGCAGTACGGGGCGCTCAACGCGCTGCTTGTGGAGGAGGGCATCGGCCGGGCGCGGCGCGGCGGGTACGACGACCTGGTCTTCGCGGCGTTCAGC
>CAYMLQ010000448.1:0-4310 GCA_964390795.1 uncultured Lentisphaeraceae bacterium | reverse complement strand
GCGCGGCTACCGGCCGATGTCCATCTCGCACTACATGGCGAGCTGGGTGGGCACGCCGACCGCCGATCCGGTGTGGCCGCCGCCGACGGCGGTGAGCCCTCTTTATGGGCCCGCCAAAGCGCCGCTCAATGTGCCGCTGGTGCTCGAGAACCTGCCTGCTGGCCGCCTGACGCTGCGGCCCGACCGGGTGTCTGGCAAGGTGCGCTTCCGCATCGAGGCGGACGGCCGGAGCGTGTGCGAGACCGAGCTTTCGCCGGGCCAGGGCGCCGGCTGGACAAATGTCGAGTACAAGAGCGAGTGGAAAATCTCGCAGGGCACGTGCCTGTCGGACCTGACTGCCGAGCTGCCCCAAGGGGCCAAGCGGCTCACGGTCGCGATCGCCGGCGGCGACTGGGCCGGCGTGTCCAAGATCACGTTCACGTCCGCGGACGGCAAGACGGCCGTGATGGGGTTCGAGCAAGGCTGGGGCAAGACCAACGGCGCGGTGCGTTTCGCGGGGTTTGACGCCAAGCCCGCGTTTCAGTCGGCGGGCGGCGCGGTCAGCGGCCTGGACTATCTCAGGAACGAGGCGCTCAAGCCGTGGCAGCCCGCGTTCGATGCGGGCGTGTTCGTCATGGTCGGCGAGTTCGGCGCCTTCAACTACACGCCGCATGCGATTACGCTGGAGTGGCTGGAGGATAACCTGAAGCTCTGGAAAGAGCGCCAGCTCGGCTGGGCGCTCTGGAACTTCAAGGGCTCCTTCGGCGTGCTCGACAGTAACCGCAAGGACGTGGCCTACGAGGATTTCCACGGCCACACGCTCGACCGCAAGATGCTGGATCTGCTGCTGAAGTACTAGATCTTAGACCTTGAAGTACTGCTCCCAGCCTTTGCGCGGCGGCTCGCCGATGCGGAGCAGGGCGTCGGCCGCCTCGTGGTTGGTGATTTTGCGTGTGGCGGGATCGAACTCGATCTTGGCGTTGACGTGCGTGGCGATGACGCCGAGGCCCATGAACTGGCAGAGCGGCGCCGAAACGGAGAAGCGCGAGCGGCACTCCTCCTGGCCCTTCACGCCGAGCAGGAAGTTCTTGTAGTGGTTGGACGGGCTCTTCGGAACCTGCGGCAGCTTCGCGGTCACCTCTTTCGCGTTGGCGCCGACCGCCGTCAGCGTCGAGCCGTGCGAGCCGCCCTTGAAGACGAAGCCGTCGCCGTAGATCTCCTTGCCGGGGGGCAGGTCCTTGCCGAAGCCGGAGCCTCCGCCGGAAGTCGGCGCGTCCGTCTTGACTTTGGCGGAGTGGAAGCCCTCGGGCAGCTCGGGGAAGTTCTTCTGCCCCTCGTGCCAGAAGACGTCGCAGGCGGGCAGCCCCTCGCCGCGCGCCGGCACCTTGAAGAGCAGCGTACACTGCATCGGGAAGGTCATGGGGTTCCAGCCGACCATCTTGACCGGCTCGACGGAGGCCGGCAGTCCCCACTTGAGGAACTCGTGCCCGGTGTCGAGGATGTGCGCGCCCCAGTCGCCGAGCGCGCCGTTGCCGAACTCGTAGAAGCAGCGCCAGTCGCCGTTCAGGTACTGCCCGGTGAACTCGTGCTCGGCGACGTGAGCCAGCCAGGTGTCCCAGTCCACATACGCCGGCTTCTCCTGCTTCGCGATGGCGGCCTTGATCTTCTCTACGTCGCCGCCCCACTTGTGCCAGCGGCGGGCGCCGTTCATGTGCGCGACGAACTTGGTGACGCCCTTCATCAGCCCCGCCTCCGAGTAGGTCTTGAACTGGAAGTAGTTGCCGTCGGAGTGGCCCTGGTTGCCCATCTGGGTGGCGACCTTGTACTTCGCCTCGGCCGCCATGAGCAGGTCGAGCTGGTGGAAGGAGTGCGCCAGCGGCTTTTCGACGAAGACGCCCTTGCCGCGCCGCATGGCCTCCATCGCGATCGCGAAGTGCGAGTGGTCGGGTGTGCCGACGAGCACCGCGTCAATCTCCTTGTCGTGCTTGTCGAGCATCTTGCGGAAGTCGGTAAAGCGCGGCGCGTCCGGGAACTTCTTGAGGACGCCGCCAACGCGGGCCTTCGCCGAGGTGTCGCCGATCTCCGTGTCGCACAGCGCGACAATGTTGCACAGCCCCGTCTTGTCTAACGAATTGACGTCGCTGCCGCCCTGGTTGCCGATGCCGCAGCAGGCGAGGTTGACTTTCTCGTTCGGCGTGGCCGCGCCCTGCGCCGAGGCGCGGATGAAGGGGAAGGTGGTCAGCGCCGAAAGCGCTGCTGAGTGCTTGAGGAACGAGCGGCGTGAAGTTGCGGGTATGCGGTTCATGGGTGTCTCCTGACTACTTGGCTCCGGGTTTCTTCGCGTCCTTCTTCGGCTCTTTCGCCTTGGGGGGTGCGGGTTGCTCGGCCGCTTTCGCGGTGACTGCGGGAACCGGGTCAGTTTTACCTGTGAAGGCGTTGCAGACGGGCTGGAGCACGTCGGCTGCGGGCATGGGGCCTTCGGCCACGAGGAACCGGTAGCGGAACGCGCGGGACTCGCCGGATTTGACGGTCGCGGTCGGGAACATGCCGAAGCGCCCGTAGTTGCGGTAAGCCGAGACACGCGTGCCAGCCGGGTTGTCCGGGTGGTTCATCTGCACCACGCTATAGGTCTTGCCGTTCAGCGAGAAGGTCTCGCCCATCCACGCAAGGTCGGTGGCCTTGTGGGGGTCGACATTGGCGCCCGCGTACACGTACGTGGTCTTGGCCTTGTCGACTTCGTTGGCGGGGCGGAAGTGGATGCCCGCGTGCTCGGGGTCCCCGTCGAGTTTGACGTCGCCGTTGGGCGCCGTGATCACGGATTGGAAATCGATCAGCGCATAGGCCGGCGCGGGCGCGCGCCGGAAGGTCATCGTGCGAGTCTCCACAATCAGCGGCTTGCCAGCCTCGTCGTTCCAGTGGACGGTGGAGGTGACGGTCGCGGAGTCCGCGTCCGAGCGCGTCCCGGGCTTGCCCTGAACAACCTGTTCGCCGCCCTTCATGTGCCAGCGGTCGTAGGTCTTGCCGTTGAACCCGATCTTGTTCCAGCCGATGTAAATGCCGCGGTGGTGGGTGTATTCGCCGCCGGGGCCTTTGGTGATCGGCGCCTTGCCTTCCGCGTCGAACACGTGGAGGTAGGGCTTGTAGGTCTCGTTGAGCCTGGCGGGCGTCGACGTGTCATGCGCGACCATGTACCGTCCGACGATCTTGCCGCCCTCCATCACGTCCAGCGTTTCGCCGGCCTTCAGGCCGAAGGCGAAGGGCTTCGCCTCCTCGGCGCGGGCTGGTGTAACCGTTGACTGAAACACGCTGGCCGCGACACACGCGACCGCAGCCAAAACACGACTCTTCATTCTAACTCTCTCCCCATATGGCAAACTGCCTGTTTATTGATGAAACCAAGCGTAACAGGAATTCCGTCTGGATTCAACCTCACACCTCAACCAGGCTTCGCGAACCCGTTGTGCGCGCGTGTCGTGTCCGTCCCGGGTATCCGCCTAAATACGTTCTCAAAGAAGACCGATGAAGAAATTCAGGAAGAGCTGATGACTGTCAAAGGCATCGGGCCTTGGACTGCGGAAATGTTCCTGATCTTTGCCATGGCGCGGCCGGACGTATTCTCACTGCATGACGGCGCGCTCAAGAGTGTGATAGGCGAACTGCACAAGGTTGATGCCGACAAACAGGACAATCTGATAAGAATCTCGGAGCGCTGGCGACCTTATCGAAGTGTTGCTTGCTGGTATCTGTACAAGCACAAAAACGACACGTGAGGCTAACCTCACATGCCGTGACCGGATGGCTGGCACCGGCGTAAAGCTCGCTCAGACGCCTGGGACTTCCCAGCCTTTGCGGTAAGAGCGGCGCAACAGCTTGTCGGCCTCAGCCGAGTTCGTGATGCGCAGCGCTTGGGGATCCCATTTCAGAACCGTATCCGGCACGCGGATGGCGACGGTGCCGAGGATGATGGTCTCGGCCATGGGGCCGGTCTGTACAAAGTGAGATTCTGTCATCTCGCCGCCGAGGATGGCGTCGAGGAAATGGTGATAGTGGTTGCGCGCGGCCACCTTGGGCTTCGGGAGCGCGGCGAACTTCGCCTTGGGGATCAGGACGGGGCCGCCCTGGTGGGGCAGCAGCAGCGCGCCCTCGGTGCCGATCACCAGCGACGACTCGGCGGGATACTCGCTGAAGCCGGCCTCGCGCGACAGGGCCTGCGCCTCCTCGGGCGGAAAGATCAGCCCGTCGAACCACTCGACCGTGAAATCCTTGCCGCCGCTCTTCTCGCAGCCGGGGAAGACCCAGGTGATGTGGTCGCTCTGCGGCCAGGTGTCGCC
>CAYMLQ010000447.1:0-4313 GCA_964390795.1 uncultured Lentisphaeraceae bacterium | reverse complement strand
GGGCTGATGCAGGGCGTGCGCGGAAGTGACAAGCAACCGGGCGAGATTCGGCGCAGCCAAAACTGGGTCGGCGGCAGCCGACCCGGCAACGCCAGGTTCGTGCCGCCACCTCCGGATGTCGTCCCCGAAGCCTTGTCGGCACTGGAGAAGTGGATTCACGGCGAAGATTCGCTGCCGCCGCTTGTCCGCGTCGGTCTGGCGCACGTTCAATTCGAGACCATCCATCCGTTCTTGGACGGGAACGGCCGCATCGGGCGTCTGCTGATCGCCCTGCTGGTCGAGCACTGGGGACTTCTTAAGACGCCGCTGCTCTACCTCAGCGTCGCGTTCAAGCGGCATCGCCAGGCCTACTACGACCGCCTCAACGCCGTGCGCGTCGAAGGCGACTGGGAAGGCTGGACGCAGTTCTTCCTCGATTGCGTGACCGAGGCCGCCGACGACGCTGTGGCCAGCGCGCAGCGGCTCCACGCGGTGACCGCCGCCGACCGCACGAACGTGTCTGCCCACGCCCAGACCACGGTCCCCGCGATCCGGCTGTTCGAGCTGTTGCCGTCGCATCCGATGGTGACGCTCCCGCTGTCGATCAAGCTGCTCGGTGTCAGCAAGCCGACCGCCGCGAAGGCCCTTGACGTCTTGCAGGCGGCGGGCGTCCTGCGCGAGATCACGGGCAGACGCCGGGATCGCGTGTACGCCTACCATGCGTACCTCCAGGTGCTCGCGTCTGACACGGACTGAGCGGGTTAGAGTCCTGCTGGTTGGCCTGATGATCCTTCCCACCTCACCCGTGAGGCGGACGAACCACGGGGACAGATATCTGGATCCCCTTTACACAAGCAGGATGAATGTGATGGGGGGAATGCCTGCAAGGCAGACAATCATCACACAGCGATCCTTCTCCCCTGCGGTCCAGTTCTTCTTCACAAAACTCAAAACAAGAAGAGAGGAGAGGATAACGCAGGACATGGCCAAAATGCCACGGAGAAAGGAGAAGGAGCTTACCCACGGGCGCCTCCCGAACACTACAGCCTCTAATTATAAGGGCTCGCTTGCTGTCGCGCTTGCTTGACGCATCCGCCCCAGTTCAGCTACTGTTTTGCCCTTGAAAGCTCCTTTAGGCTGGTTCCAGCGGGCGTGTGCCCGTGCCTACTGAAAAGCAATTCTTATCAGATTGAGGGGGGTATGGGCAGCATCGCCAGCCAGTTTAAGGCCATCAATGCTTTGCGACGACAGTTCCGCAAGCGCCTCAAGAAGCGGATCAGGTACGGGCATGCGCTCATCAAACGAAGGTTTCTTGACGCCTCCACCACCTTTGTGGGGATCACGGGCAGCGCAGGCAAGACGACGGCCACGGATCTGGCCGCAGCAGTCCTCGCCGTGTCGGGGAAGTGTCAGCAGACGCACGATCTGAACACCGTGGATGATGTGGCGCTCACCGTGTTGCGGACGGGACGGAGGCATCGTTTCTGCGTGGCTGAACTGGCCGCGAGCGGCCCGGGGTCATTGGACGGTACGGTTCGGGTTTTCAGGCCGGATATTGCCGCCTTGACGGTGATCGGACAGGATCATCTCCGTGCCTATGACGGGATTGAGGGGCTTGTCGCGGAGAAAGAGAAGGTGGTCACGGCCTTGCCGCCGGACGGCGTGGCGGTGCTGAACATCGACGACCCGCAGTTGCGTGCAATCGGCGAACGGTGCGGCCGGAGGGTTGTCTGGTATGGCGAGGCCGAGGGGGCGGACCTGAGGCTGCTCACCATGCGCTAGGTCTGGCCGGAGCCACTCACGCTGCAGGTTGAATACAAGGGAGTTCGCCATGAGGTGCGCACGCGCCTGCACGGCAAGCACATGGCCGTACCGGTGCTCACTGCGCTGGGCATTGCGGCAGCGGCAGACGTTCCGTTGGTGGCCGCTATCGCCGCATTGGCTGCGGAAGAGCCGACGGTAGGCCGTATGCAACCAGTGGATGGCGGCGGGGGCGTGACCTTCATCCGCGATGATTTCAAAGCCCCCGGATGGTCCCTGCATGCCGCGCTTACGTTGCTCAAGGAGGCAGATGCCGCCCGTAAAGTGGCGGTTGTTGGAACGCTCTCGCACACTTCCAGAAACAGCACCAGCTACAGGCGTTTTTGTCGCATAGCCCGTGAGGCCGCCGATCTGGTCGTATTCGTCGGCCCTGATGCACACCGTGCCGTGCGCGAGCGGCCAAAGGATGATGACGAACGTGCGATCCGTGGGTTTTCCAGCATCCGCCAAGCGGCCTCTTTTCTGCAGGAAGAGCTGAAGAGCGGCGATCTGGTGTTGGTGAAGGGGTGTAATAAGCCAGATCACCTGATCCGGCTCATCTTGAACCGCGAAACCCCGGTTCAGTGTTGGCTGGATGCGTGCGAGAAGATGATTTTTTGCAACGCATGCCCGCGACTCCATATCCCGTCTGAAGAAAGCCACCCCGCCCCGTCCTTTCCTCCGGGGCAGCGACAGCCGGTGCCGGTCTTCGTGGGGCTCGGCAATCCAGGTGCCGAGTACAGCGACACGGCGCACAATGTGGGGCATCGCGTGCTCGACGCGATCATTCGGGACAGCGGCGGCGCTTGGACGGAGGAGCCGGAGGGGTGGACGAGCAGCCTTGATCTGGACGGCGTGACAGTTCGGCTGCTGAAGCCAGCGGCGTTCATGAACCAGAACGGCACCATGGTGCGGCGTTTCCTGGAGCGGGTCGGCGGCCGCCCGGAACACTGTATCCTCGTCCACGATGATGCCGACCTCCCCTTGGGCGAAATCCGTTTCAAGAGCGACGGCGGCGGCGATGGCGGCCACAAAGGGGTGCGCTCGGTCATCTCCTCTTTGGAAACCGTGGCCACGCCGCGGCTGCGCCTGGGGATCAGATCCGCCGGAGAGACGGGCAAGTCAGGCCGTTTTGTGCTCGCTTCGTTTACCTCTGGAGAGGCCGCGGCCTACGAGCGTATGATCGCAGCGGCTGCCGCACGGGCGAGGGAGTGCGTGAAAAATCAATTCGTCGAAAAGGCTTCGGAGGCCGAGGCGCTGGGGTGACGAATAGGACACAACGGGCGACTCACACGGCTGGAGGTCGCCTGTTTTACACAAAGGTTTTCTATGGCAAGCATCTTCAGTCGCTTTAAAACGTTTAATGAGGCGCGCCGCCGTATCAGAAGAGAGCTGAAGTGGTCGCTCAAGCATGCCTACGCCCGCATGCGGCGTACGATCCTTGGCAGAAGGACGACGTTTGTGGGCATCACCGGAAGCGCGGGAAAGACGACGACCACCGATCTCGCGGCCGCGGTTCTCTCCGTTGCGGGACCTTGCCACCAGACAAAAGAATTTAACGCCGAAATGTTTGTCGTCAAGACGATCATGGAGACGCGCTGGCAGCATCGGTTTTGCGTTGCCGAACTGTCTGCAAGAGGTCCGGGAACCCTGGACCGGAAGGTGTGGACGTTCCGGCCGGATATCTCTGTCATCACCGTGGTCGGGCGGGACCACATCAGCGCGTACGAGAGCGTGGAGCAGATCGCGGAGGAGAAAGGCAAGGTGGTTACGGCGCTGCCGCCGGATGGCGTGGCGGTGCTGAACATCGACGACCCGCTCGTGCGGGCGGTCGGCGAGGGTTGCGGCCGGAGGGTCGTCTGGTTCGGCGGGGCCGAGGGAGCGACGTTGCGGCTGGTCGGGGCACGCTCGGTCTGGCCTGAGCCGCTGACGCTGCAGGTCGAATATGAGGGCGCATGCCACGAGGTGCGGACGCGCCTGCACGGCACCCACATGGCGGTTCCGGTTCTGGCCGCGCTGGGGGTGGGCGTGGCCGCGGGCGTGCCGCTGGAGCGCGCCCTCACCGCGCTGGCTGCGGTTCAGCCGCCGGAGGGGCGCATGCAGGCAGCAGACGGTGGCAACGGCGTGTGGTTTGTCCGCGATGACTGGAAAGCGCCGGGCTGGTCTTTTCCGATTGCACTCGAGTTCCTGAAGGCGGCCGACGCCCGGCGCAAGGTGGCGATCGTGGGGACGATCTCGGACACCACCGGCAACAGCACCAAGGAGTACAAAAAGTTTTGCAAGAAGGCGCGCGAGGCGGCGGACCTGGTCGTGTTCGTGGGCTCACACGCGCACCGCGGGCTGCGGGCACGCAGAGAGGAGGACGGCGAGTCTGTTCAAGGCTTCTCCAGCATCCGCCAGGCCGCAGCCTACCTGCAGCAGGAACTGCGGGAAGGGGATCTGGTGCTGCTGAAGGGGTCCAACAAGGAGGACCACCTGGTCCGTCTTCTGCTCAACCGCTCCAGCCCGGTCCAATGCTGGCGCGACCATTGCGA
>CAYMLQ010000446.1:1555-4316 GCA_964390795.1 uncultured Lentisphaeraceae bacterium | reverse complement strand
TGCCCGAGGCCGCCACGCCCATCAGGATACCCAGCATGCCGACCACCACCAGCATTTCGACCAGCGTAAAGGCGTTGGACGCCCGGCGGCCTGTCCGGTTGGCAGTCGGACAACCGCGTGCCTGTAATGTGCGAGGCTCTTGCAAAGCCATCCGCGCCCGGAGGTCGCGGGCCACCTGGGTGGCGCGGGCCACCTGGGTGGCGCGGGCTCTCCGAGCACGCTTCTCGTGACAGGGGTTTTGCAGGAACCTCGTGCAACCTGTAACGTGTAGCCAGTAGCGAGTAAACCGTCTCATGCCTTCAGTTCTCCAACCACGTCTTGATGTCGTCCTTGGTATCCCAGGTCTTGTCCGGACCCGCGGATCCGGCCCCGATGTCCAGTCCGTAGCCGGTGGTCGTGACATCCGCCTCGATGGTGACGTACAGCGGCAGGCCAATCTGGTTATAGCTGGACGGGACGCCAAAGCGGAGGTTCCCCACTTGCGGCCGGTTCTTGCTGCCCGCGCGGTTCGCCACATTGAGCACGTTGCCCCGTTGCTGAGTCCCAGGCGAGCCGTCACCCTGGAGCTTTGTTTCAACCCGAGTTCCATCTGTGCCGTAGGTCACGTAGGTCAGCGACCGGAACACCTTTGAAGGGCTATCGGGCAGTTCGCCGGTGCTACCCGAAAGCGTGAAAAAGCGCAACTGCGAGCTGCTAAAAGATTGCTGTCCGAACTGGGAGCGGAGCTCCTTGGGAAGGGTGCGCTCGTCAATGGCCGCGCTGGCGTCGCGCTGGACAGCGCCCATCGTAGAGCGGCTCTGTGTGGATCCGCCCGCCCGCCTGAGGCCCGTCCGCCACGCCAGACTGGTCTGCTGGAACAGCATCGCCAGCATCATCACGATCACCACGAGGATCGTCGAGGCGACCAGAACCTCGATCATCGAGAACCCGTTTCTGCTTCCGTTCGTCTTCATCGCGTTGCCTTCTTCCGACTCCCGCACTTTAGAACTTAAGCACTCCCGCACTTTAGAACTTAAGCACTTCCGCACTTTAGAACTTCTTCCCGCCCCTACCTCGACGGGTCGCCTTGAAACATTACCTCTGCATAGAAGATCGGGTTGTTGGAGAACTGGCTGAAGGAGGTGACCGACTCGGTCAGCTCCGTCGACTGCACCATGATCCCCATGACTCTGTCCGAGGTGCCCGGCACCAGACAGCAGGCGATTTTGTAGGTGTTGTCCTCTTTCATTTTCGGCAACCCGCGCAGATCCAGCTTCGTACGGATGAAATCCGGCACGCTGCCTTCCAAATTGACGGTGTCATTCCGCAGATAATACCTGCTCGACCACTGCGACCACTGCGACCAGGTGATATTGGTCTGGGCCGCCGCCGCAACGGCCTGGTTCAGCACGTAGTCCGCGAACATCGACTGCTTGAGGTCGGCCTGTCCCTGCGTGCTCTCGCGCAAGCCGAGCGGATAGAGCACCGCCATGCTCAGCACGCCGATCGCCATGACGAAAACCGCCATGTTGACCTCCATCAGCGAAAACCCGGCTTGTTTATCGTGTGGTTTCATACGTTTACTACCATTTGTCATTGAAGTCGATCACACCGTCGGAGGTCACCGTCACCGTGTTCGCCCGCTGCTGCGCCTGCGTCTCGATAATTCTCACGGTGCCGCTCGGCTTGAACACGGCCGACCCGTCCGGCTTGAAGGTGATCGTGATGACCTGAGAGGCGCTGTCGCCCAGCGCTGCAAACTGGAAGTTATGGGGCAGCGAGCCTGTCGGCGCGGCTTCGATACCGTACGCGTCGCCGATTGCCCACGTGGCCTCATTCAGGTTGTTCACATTCTCGTTTTTCTCAAACGCGAAAGCGTTGAACTCGAGCGTCGCGGACGAAGTCGGCTTATACGCCGAATTGCGTTTAGGCATCGAATATGCTTCGACCCAGGGATAGACGTTCCACCACTTGCCCTGCGTCAGGTTATAGAGCTTGATGCTTCCCCTGAAGTTCTGGCCGTAGCTCTTGGTGCCGAACAACCGGTCGATCTCCGTGTACTCATCGATCACTTTATCGCTTCCGCCTAGATACGTCACCCGGCCGATTTCCTTGCAGATCACGTACGACGGCGTGATGTCGGTGTCTTTGACACCCGTGATTTCGTTGTAAATCACCACGCTGACGAAGGCCCCCTCCATGCAGGCACGCTGGCGCGCGAGAATCAGGGTGTTGGCAAAATGTTTGACCGCGCTGCGCCGCGTCATCCCGCGGATCGCCGCAAAATAACTCGTGACCGCCAGCGTGGTCAGCATCGACATGATCGCCATCACGGCCAGCAGTTCCAAAAGGGAGAAGCCCGGCCGGCCACCAGCCATTCTAAATTTGGCTTGAGACAGCCTGAAGGCTGCACTACAAACGGCTTGCTTGGTGCGTGCGCGCTTCATTACTTATTTCTTCCATTTGGGGTTGGGACATTGGAGTTCCTCACCGTAATCCGAGAGTTTCGGATGCCTATTGTGCTGCGTATACACCTTGACGGTATCGGTGAGCGTGTTGTAGCAGACGCAATAACAGTAGAATATATTCGGGTTCTCCGGGAGCGGATAGCCGATCGGGGCATCCGCATGCCTTTTCATATCAAGGGCCGTCCGGAGCGGCACGCGATTCCCAAACTTTCCCAAGGACGCCCCTTGGACGTACGTCAGAAAAGCCGACGTGTCGAGGTACACGGTGGTGCTTTGCCCCCCGGAGCCATGATACATCTTCTGGAACACCTTCA
>CAYMLQ010000446.1:0-1455 GCA_964390795.1 uncultured Lentisphaeraceae bacterium | reverse complement strand
ATGCCGATCACCACCAGCATTTCGACCAAGGTGAACCCGCGCAGCCCACCGGCGGCAACGTCACTGGAAGGGTGGAATATGGGATGGGTGGAATGATGGGATTGGGGAACGGGAGATACGCGTTCTTCCTCCAGTATTCCAGCATTCCAACATTCCAGTCTTCCGCGCGTTGCCCCTTCGCTTGCTCCCGCTCCGCGGGCGGTCGCTCTCTTGTCAGGCGGTTGTTTCATCACGTCAACTCTTTCCAACTTTAGAACTTTAGAACTCTCAAACTTTAGCACTTTCTACTGGTCAAACCGGACGATATCGTCTTTCAACCACTTCGTCACCCACGCCCGCTCCTCTTTTGAAAGGTTATCCAGCGGGATCCACGGCGGGAAGGTTTTGTGATCCGGGCCCGCCGACCAGAGGCGGTAACTTTGATGCGGGGGCGGCGAATAGTAGTAGTACTCTTGGTCGTAAGCGTCCATCATCGTCACTTGGGACAACGCGTATTTATTGCCATTGCGCAAATAGCCCTGCACATCCATGATGCTGCCGTCCTTATCCCGGACGACTCGTATTTTCAAGCCTGACTCACCGGCCTCATGGTAGGGGTCACGCGTATTGACGCCCAAGATATATTTCCCGTTCACCACCATCCGCTCCAGATTCGGCATCCAGCGGGCGGCCGCGCGATTCTCGATAATCTGCTGCGCCTGGAGCGCGCGCCGGACGGGTAGGTCGGACCCCTTATTGACCTTGGACACGGGATTGTTCTTCTTCCACTGCAGGCTTTGATAGAACCGCAAGTCCGGTTCACGCTGCTCGTCGGGCGCCTCGACGCCGGTAAAGCCGATCTGCTCGACCCGCGGCAGGAGGAACGACAAGAGCCCGAATTTGAACATCTTGATCTCGTTCCACTCATCCGTAGTTATCGATGCCGCCGTCTGCGCCAGAAACGAATTGGCGCTTTGCAGGCCGTAAGAACTCCAGTTCTGGTTGATTTGAGCATCCATACCCGTCTCATTCGGGAATTCGCATGACACGGGTTGACTCTTTGCCGCAAAATTGCAGGCCCCGGAGAGTCCCGCCTCGCTGCCGACGTCTGAGAGGTCGTTGCCAAAATCGTCCTCGAGGTTGGAGGCCCAGGGGTCGGGGGAGCTGTACTGCGCGACCGGCGGGTAGGTTCCGTATTCGGCGTAGAATCCCGAGAGGGCATTCTGCAGCCGCTGGAGCTTCGCCGTGGTCGTCGCCTTCTTGTTCATGGTTCCGGCCGCGTTCAGCAGCTGGAACACGCCGCCGATCAGAATGCCGACAATCGCCACGACGACCATCAGCTCGATCAGCGTGAAGGCGCTGTGTCCGACCCTGTTCCCTTGTTTGCCCGTCACTTGCATGTCCGCTCTCCGATCTCTGACCTCCGACCTCTGACCTCTTACTGTGCGCCGAGCGTGCCGATGATCTGGATCATGG
>CAYMLQ010000445.1:0-4348 GCA_964390795.1 uncultured Lentisphaeraceae bacterium | reverse complement strand
TACCTCGCCTTCTCGACCGCCGCCCGCATCTCCTCGACGCGCTCGGCGTGGTCGTAGCGGGCGGCCGTCGCGTCCTCGGTCCAGCCGCCGAGTCTCTTGGCCAGGTCGTCCGACACCCCCGCCTCGCTCAGGCGGGTGCGGAACGTGTGCCGCCACGAATGGAACGTGTAGCCTTCCCCGACCTCCGCAGCCGTGAGTATACCCGCGAACGCCCCGGGGCCTCCGGACAGTTGCGGGTGGGGGTAGCAGGCCGCGTGCAGCGGCAGCACGTGCCGGGCGTCGAGCGGCCTCATGCTGGCCGTCGCTTTTTCCGGTCGGGTGGGCGGCTCGGCCCCGGCCCGCGCCGCCTTCGCCTGTTCGAGCGCGTCCTTCAGCGGCTGGACGAGGGGTATCAGGACCTCGATGGCGTGGCGGGCGGTTTTCGGCGGCGTGTGCCGGATCAGGCCTTTCCCCAGGTCGACCTCGCCCCATGTCAGCCGCGCCACCGAACTGTAGCGCAGGCCGGTGTGCCGCGCGAGCAGGCACGCCAGAGGCCAGCCCCCGCCGGCCTTTTCGGCCGCGGCGAACACGGCCTTCTCCTGGGCGCGCGTGAAAGGCTTGCCCCGCTCGCTGTCGTGCGCGGAAGGCCTGACCAGCGGCCAGGGGTTCTTCAGGTCGTCCATGCCGCGCCGCAGGGCCTCCCAGACCGTGCACAGGTCGCCTATGATGTTGCTGCGCGTCTTGCCTTTGGTGCCTTCCGCGGCCAGCGAGGTCGCGAAGGCCGCCGCGACCGCCCGGTCGACGGCCTCGGCCGTCTTTGCGGACGGCCAGTTGTCCTTCGTCCAGGCCGTGAGGCGGGCAAGGGCGGTGCGGCGGGTGCGCAGCGTGACCTCCTCGTTCTGTTTGCCCGACGTCTCCAGCCATTTGACGTAGGTCGGCCAGACCTCTTCGAGCGGCAGGCCTTTGCGCGAGGTCCCGCAGACCGCGTCGAGCATGGCGTGGAGTTTGTCCGGGGTACTCATTTTCCCGTAGGCCATGACGAAGGTCTGCTCGATGATCGCGGCCTGCGCCCTGTCCTCGGTCCCGGTGGATCTCCGCACGCGCTTGCGTTCAGGCGTCCAGAGCTGGAACCACCAGAATTTACTCGTCTCCTGCTTGTAAAGTGACATTGCTTTTTGCCCCTTTCGTCCATATAGTCTAAGTTGTTCGTTTAGGCATGTAAAGTCATATCTGAGCCATATTGAAGAAAAAAAATAAACAGCGCAAAGTGTTAACGGTAAACACAATAAGCTGTTTGTAGTTAGAAAGGCATCACGGGCGAGACGCCCATGCCACATCAGAGCATCTTGTCGCGAAGGGCCTTTTCCTTCTCGGCGCTCCAATACGCGCAGTCCAGCTCGATGAAGACCGACGAGTAGGCAATCGTGCCCTCGGTCTTGAGAATCACCACGTTGAAGAGCTTGGCCGCCTCGGCCAGTTTCGCGAAGACGGAGTCGTGCGGCAGCGTCTGCGTCTCGGCGCCCGACAGAATGCGGCCGAGGGCTGCGCGGAGCGCTTCGACGCCGGGTGCCATGTCCTCGGAGATGAACCCGAGTTCCTGATCGGTATAGAAGACCGGTTTCACGTGCGTGGACGACGTGATGGCGGACACGACCCGCTCGAGCACGTCCGGCAGCGGTGCCTTGGTGTCGAGGGTGGTGATGCCCGGGGCGCTCTGAAAGGGGTAGGCTTTATCGACAACGAGGAGCCAGTTGCGATGGCCGAGCAGCGGCAGGATGCGGTCGAGTTCTTGAGTCCAGTACATAGCGGGTTCCTTTATGAGGCGAGCGCTCCGATCAGGTCGACGATCTCCGTCCACGAATCGCTGCGGCGCATGTTGTCCGCATGCGCGTAGCGCTGGTTCCAGGGGCGGTTGTAGACGATGACGGTGCAGTTCGTGCGGTGCGCAAGCAGGTCGAGGGCGGTCGGGGCGTCGTCAATGGCGACGTCGAAGTGGAGGCTGTTGAACTCGCCGAGGGACAGCGTCTTGGGCGTGCCGGGCGGAGGGTTGGCGGGCGCTCGTCCGTACTTGTCAACGTAGACGATGGCGAGGTGCGCCAGCCCGTGTTTGCGCAGCCAGGAGCAGGAGCCGTCGTGGCTGGTGGCGGGACGGCCGGTGACGATGGCGAGGTCGTGCCCGCTTGCCTCCAGCGCGCGGACCGCCTCGAGGCCGCCGGGGGCGGGTGCGAGTTCGGTCAGAAACTCCGTGCGGTGCGCGCGCTCCATCAGATGGTCGATCTCAGCCTCGGAGAGCGCGAAGGCCTCTTGCAGGTTGAAGACCGAGATCGCTTCGTACGGAACGTCGCGCTTATAGAGATCCCGCGCCATGTCGGAGAGGTGGCGTGCGGTCTCACACAACACGTCGTCGAAGTCGATATAGATTCGCATGCCTGGCAGTATAGCAAAAAGCGGGGGAGCTGTCAGGCGAGACTCGCGAAGCTCTGCGGCAGCAGTGCGCCAAGGGTGGTGGCGGTGACTCTGCCGCCCTTATTGAGCCGCGCGATGAACACCGGTGTTTCGGGCTGGCAGAATTCGGAGAGCACCTGGCGGCAGGCGCCGCACGGTGCCGCGGGATGTTTGTCGCCACCGACCACCGCCAGCGCAGCGAAGGCGCGGCAGCCGCCGCTGACCGCTTTGGACACAGCCGTGCGCTCCGCGCACAGGCTGAGCCCGTACGAGATGTTCTCGACGTTGCAGCCGGTGTAGATCTGTCCGTCCAGCGTGAGCACCGCCGCTCCCACCGGGTAGTGCGAGTAAGGACAGTAGGCGGCTTCAGCCGCGTCGCGCGCGGCCTGCAGCAGCAGGTCGCGCACAGGGTTACTGATAGTTGGAGATAATTCCTTTATCGTCTTCATGCGCGCTCCCCTTTTGTGTTCTTTGTGTTCTTCTGTGGCTAATCCGAGGCCGTGACATGCTCTAAGATCAACCGGCGTTCCGGCACCGGCTCTTGTGTGATGCGCACGGCGGCGGTAGCCGCCGCAATCAGCGGGTTCGCCACAGACTCCCCACGCGCCAAGAGCCGCATGAGGGGCTGGCCGGCTGCGACAGCGTCGCCCGCCTGAACGAGACGGTCAATGCCCGCCGCCGGGTCAATCACGTCTGCTGTGGTGGTGCGCCCCCCGCCCAGTTGCAGCACAATCCGGCCGATCTGCTGAGCGTCGACAAAGGCCACGGTGCCCGAGACCGGCGCGGCAACGTTTACAGCCGCGCCCGGCTGCGCAAAGCGCGCGGGGGCGTCTATCACCCGCGCGTCGCCGCCGTGCGCAGCGACCATCCTCCGGAATACCTCCAGCGCGCGGCCATCGTCGAGGCGCTGCGTCAGGTCGCGCCGGGCGGCCTCAAGATCGGCATGGACGCCGCCCAGTACGGTCATCCGCGCGGTCAGCTCGAGGGTGAGCAGGCGCGTGTCGGCCGGGCCTCCGCCCTTCAGGGTCTCAAGCGCTTCCACGACCTCGACCGCGTTGCCGGCGGTGCGACCGAGCGGCTGGTCCATGTCGGTGATGAGCGCGGCGGTCTTGCGGCCGAGCGCACGTCCCACGCGGAGCAGGCTCTGCGCCAGCGCGCGGGCGTCGTCCACCGTGCGCATGAAGGCGGCCTGGCCGCATTTGACGTCGAACACCAGCGTCTCCGCGCCCTCGGCGAGTTTCTTCGACATGATGCTGGCGGTGATCAGCGGGATGCTCGGCACGGTGCCGGTCACGTCGCGCAGCGCGTAGAGCTTTCTGTCGGCGGGCGCGAGGCGGTCGGTCTGCCCGATGATCGAGCAGCCGACGTCGGCGACGACGCGCTTGAAGGCATCGACCGACAGGCGCGTGTCGTAGCCGGGAATCGACTCCAGCTTGTCCAGCGTGCCGCCGGTGATGCCGAGGCCGCGTCCGGAGATCATGGGCACGGCGAGCCCGGCGGAGGCTGCCAGCGGGGCGATCATCAGCGAGAGCTTGTCGCCGATGCCGCCGGTCGAGTGCTTGTCGGCGGTGGGGCGCGGCCACGCGTCGAAGGTCACGAGGTCGCCGGAGCGCATCATGGCATCGGTCAGCACGGCCGTTTCGTCCGGCGTCATGCTGCGGAAAAAGATGGCCATGGCCAGCGCGGACATCTGATACTCGGGAATGGAACCATCGGTGAAGCCTGCGACAAAGGCGCGGATTTCGTCCTCATCCAGCGTGCCGCCGTCGCGTTTCTTCTCGATCACCCATTGTGGAATCATGGCGTCTCCTTTGGTGGGATCATCATACCGCAACTTACATCCTTGGCGCAACACGGGGGGGGGGCGAGGACAGGGCAAACGCATCTAAATTCTTCATTCTGTCGATTGATCTGGACCGGAACT
>CAYMLQ010000444.1:0-4353 GCA_964390795.1 uncultured Lentisphaeraceae bacterium | reverse complement strand
CTGGAACAGCGAGGGCAACCCCGAGCCGTTGCCCCGCTATGCCTGCAAGATGGCGACCGGCAGCGGAAAGACCGTGGTCATGTCCATGCTGATCGCCTGGGCGTTCTGCAACCGGGGGCGGGTGCCGAGCGACGAGCGGTTTCCGAACGCGGCGCTCATCGTCTGCCCGAATCTGACGATCAAGGAGCGGCTGCAGGTCTTGCGCACCGACAGCCGGGGCGACGACTACTACACCCAGTTCGACATCGTCCCCCCTCAGTACCGCGACCTCATCCGGACGGGCAAGGTGCTGGTCAACAACTGGCACTTCTTCGCGCCCGAGTCGGAACACAGCGAGGGCGGCAAGAGCTACGCCGTAGTGAAAAAGGGCGAGGAGACGGACGACGCCTTCGCCCGCAACCGGCTCGGGGAGCTTTTCGAGCGCGGGCCGCTCATGGTCTTGAACGACGAGGGACACCACGCCTACCGCCCGCGCCCCATGACCGAGGAAGAGGCCAAGAAGACGGACGCGGAGGCGCGCAAGGAGCGGGAGGAGGCCACGCTCTGGATACAGGGGCTCGACCGCATCGCCGCCGCCTGCGGCATCCGGTTCTGCATGGATCTCTCGGCCACGCCCTTCTACATCAAGGGCAGCGGCTTCCCGGAGGGCGAGCCGTTCCCGTGGATCGTCAGCGACTTCGGACTGGTGGACGCCATCGAGAGCGGCATTACGAAGATTCCCCGCCTGCCGGTCAGCGACACGACGGGCCAGCCTGACCCGAAGTACTTCCGGCTGTGGCGGAACATCACGAAAGACCTTGCTTCCACCCAGCGGCTCTCCAACAAGCGGCCCAAGCCGGATGTGGTCTGGGAGAGGGCCCACGAGGCGGTCGTGCAGCTTGCGGGAGAGTACAAGAAGTCCTTCGACGCGATCCAGAGCGCAAGCGACATGGCGCTCAAAGCGCCGCCGGTCATGATCGTGGTTTGCGACAACACCGACATCGCCCAGGTGTTCTACGAGAACATTTCCGGGCAGGCGGAGGTCGAGACCATCGCCGATGAGCCGGAAGAAGGCGAGGAAGAGGTTGCCGCAAAGGTCAAGAAGCCGAAGCCGACCGTCACCTACGGCGCCGGGAAAGTCTTCCCCGAGCTGTTCCAGAACGACAAGGGGCGGCTCCTGACGCTCCGCATCGACAGCAAACGGCTGGAGAAGGTAGAGAGCGAGGACCCCGACGCGACGCGCGACGAGGCCGCGCAGGAGTTGCGCGAGATCGTCAACACGGTCGGCCGCGCGGGCAAGCCGGGGCAGGACGTCCGCTGCGTCGTTTCCGTGGCCATGCTCACGGAGGGCTGGGACGCCAACAACGTCACCCACATTCTCGGCATCCGGGCTTTCGGCAGCCAGTTGCTTTGCGAGCAGGTGGTCGGTCGGGGCTTGCGGCGCATGAACTACACGCCCGATCCGCAGACGGAACTCCTGCCCGAGGAGTACGTCGACGTTTACGGCATCCCGTTCTCCGTCATCCCGTACAAGGGTAAGACCTCACGGACACAGGCCGACCGCCCGGTCAACCATGTGTACGCCCTGCCCGAGCGGGCAGCCTACGAAATGCGCTTCCCGAACGTCGAGGGCTACGTACACGCCCTGCGCCGGCCCTCGGTGAAAGCGCAATTCTCCACGCTCGAACGGCTGGTCATCGAACCCGAGAACACGCCGACAGCGACTTTTCTCCGCATCATCACAGACCATCTCGAAGGCGGTGTCAGGGGCGGGGGTATCGGCGAGTACGTGGAACACAACCGCTCGGCCTATTACGCGCTCCATCACCTCCAGGAGATCGAGTTCGAGATCGCGCGCCAGATCGTTGCGGCGCTGGTCGGAGAAGGTTCGCAGGCACCGGTCAAGGGCACCGCGAAAATGCGCGGCCTTGCCCGGCACGAGCTTTTCCCGCAGGTTCTCCGCATCGTCCGCCAGTTCGTCGCGCAGAAGGTCGACTTCCGGGGCGCGAACAAGTGTGAGCTGGGTCTGGAGAAATATGTGCGGCGCATCAAGGAGCGCCTGTTGGACGCCATTGTCCCGGACGAGAGCGAAGGCGAAATCCCGATCCTGCCGATCCTCAACCGCTACAAACCGATCGGCACGACGGCGGATGTGGATTTTACCACCAAACGCGAGGTACACGGGACCGCGCATTCGCATGTCAGCGCGGTCGTCCTCGACAGCTCGTGGGAGCAGATGACCGCCTTCTACCTTGAGCAGCAGACCGATCACGTCTTCTGTTATGTGCGCAACGACCGCCCGTTCTTGCTGATCCCTTACGAATACGAGGGCGTTCAGCACCATTTCGAGCCGGATTACCTCGTGCGCATGAAATCCGGTAAGACGCTCATTTTGGAAACCAAGGGCGAGGAAGACGACCAGGACCG
This sequence comes from uncultured Lentisphaeraceae bacterium, assembly GCA_964390795.1. Classification (GTDB taxonomy): domain Bacteria; phylum Verrucomicrobiota; class Kiritimatiellia; order RFP12; family UBA1067; genus CAYMLQ01. The sequence goes on along the minus strand of CAYMLQ010000444.1, from coordinate 1,947 downwards.
TGCGAAATACCAGGCTGCCCGCCGCTGGGTCACCGCCGTCAACAACTGGGGTCGGCTAGGCGTCTGGGACTTCCAGCCATGCCGCGACCCCCAGCTTCTTCCGCGTCTCCTTGCCGCCTCACAATAGCCTCGGTGCGGCTATCGAGCGTCCACAAGGTCCTTGATAGCCTCGAACTTTTTCGTGCCGATGCCGTCCACCCGCTTGACGTCCTCCTTGGAGGCGAAAAGCCGCTTCTCCCGTTCCTCAATGATCCTGCCAGCATAGACCTCGCCGATTCCCGGCAGCTTCATCAGTTCCTCTCTCGAGGCGGAGTTGATGTTGATCAGCGCACTCTTGTCCTCGCCAGCGTCACTCTTCTTTCCTATGTACGGCACTGAGGGCGCAGCCGCAACGACGGGCGGAGCAGCCGGGACAAAGGGCCCGGACGTCTTCGCCACAACCGGCGGAACGGCCCGACCCTTCCTGTAAATTCCCAGACGGTCTTTCTTTGCCTTTTCCTCCAGTTGTGTCATTCCTTCGGAGAAACGCCGCCAGCCCTCGCTGTCGGGGAAATCCGGACACTTGAAGCCGTGGGCGCGGGCAAGCCCGGCCCTCACCAGAACCTCGCTCAGGTTCTCTCCCTCTGACGTGTACACCATGCCGCAAATGCGGGGAGTCGCGCCCGCACCCATCGCGTTCTGCCCCTTCGTGTAGACCGTGAACGGCTTCTTCAACGCCCGCGCGGCAAACTCCTTGGCCTTCTCTCCGTACTCCAGCACTTCGTCCTTGCCGACACCAAACCATTCCATCTGTTCCGCATATCTGTTGTCTCTCAGATCCGTTTCCGGACAGTCGGCGAAATAGATTCTGAAGCGATAGTCCACTCCGGCCCGAGCGACATGGAAGCTGTCGCCGTCATAGTCTTTGTCTTCAACAAGCCGACACCCCTCCAGCCGTGTCCAACCCTTCGGCGCTTCCGGAAGACGGACGGCGGTTTTCTCTTTCGGCTGCAGCCACGACGGAACAACCGGACTTTTGGAAGATCCCTTGTCAGCGCCGAAAGCGCCAAGAGAGAAGGCCAGGACAACGGCGGAAACAGTACGGAACACCGTCCCGGCAAGGCGGAGCGGCGCCGACAGCGTCAAACGCAGCGACATAGCAATCACGCTTTCTTTATTTGCGTGTGCCTCGCCGCTGGTCGGCTTGATTCTCCAAAGCACCGTGCCCGAAAAAATGGGACGTGCCTACTCACGTCCCACTACAGGCACGCCAATGCCTAGAAGAAAACGCTTTCAGCACGCCCCAATCGGGAGCGTGCTTTGAGCGCTGCTTCTTCGTGAAATTTGGCGTTTCGTAGTGAACAGCAGCCGAAGCTACACAAAGTTTTTAGGTCTTGTCGACAGGGCTCCGTAAGAGTCCCGGCAACGCGAATAGGATAGACCAACTCTATCGCGTTTACCAAGCCAAATTGTGTCGGACATCGCGAGGTGTTGTTGAAGGGCGGAGAATCGCGCTTGAGGTTGCCGAACTTGAGCGCTTGCGGGACGGCGTCGGCACGCAGTACAACGGAGTCTCGTATAGGGCACCCCTTAAGACAGCAAAGGGGCGCTGGCATGGACTGGCGGCGGCAACGGGTCACAAATGTCTTTCGTCTCTTTGGTCGGTTAGACCATCCGCGTCGAGGCGGTGATCTTCGGCAAGAAGCGCCAGTCACAAATGCCTTTCGGCTCTTTGGTCGGTGAAGACCACAAACAGCTATAAAGGATGAAACAGCCATGAAAGTCACAAATGCCTTTCGGCTCTTTGGTCGGTTAAGACCCCGGCCCTTAAGGCCTCCGCAGCCGCTTCGTTCAAGAGGTCACAAGTGCCTTTCGGCTCTTTGGTCGGATAAGACAAAAAGGTTTGCCCGCGACTTGATAAGAATCATGTGTCACAAGTGCCTTTCGGCTCTTTGGTCGGTTAAGACG
>CAYMLQ010000443.1:0-4374 GCA_964390795.1 uncultured Lentisphaeraceae bacterium | reverse complement strand
TGCCAGCAGTCCACCCCACTTTTGAAAAGCGTGCATTTCATTTTGCACTTCGCCGGCGGAAATAGCGCATGACAACGGATAGGAATTCTGCGATAATATCCATTATTGTGCTTCACAATGGGAGGCAAGGTACGGTGATTCCTCACAAGCGCACTGACAGTTTGATCATGAAGGAGTAAGGTATGACAGCAAGAGCGTTGCAGGTGTTTTCGGCAGGGTGCAGGCCACTCGGCTCGAGGCGTTTGAACGTCGCGGCGCTCGCCGTGGCGCTCGCTGCAGGCGTGGCCTGCGCGGGCAGCTATACCAACTCCGCGAGCGGCAACTGGAGCGAAGGCAGCAGCTGGACGGGCACGGTTCCCTCGGCCGGAGGCGCTGCGGATGCCGAGGTCGTCTTCAGCGGGGCCGGGGCTCTGGCCAGCGCCAACAACCTGGGCGGGACGTTCGCGCTCAACCGCATGGACTTCGTGGCTGGGGCCGTCACGCTGTCGGGCAACGCACTCGCGTTCACCAACAACGGCGCGACCGGGCCGCAGCTCGTCAACGCTAGCGGCAGCTTGGCGACCCTCAACAATCCGATCGTGCTGGGCCGCGACACGACGGTGTCTACGCCCAACAGCATCACGCTCAACGGGCTGATCAGCGGCAAGGGCGGGCTGATCAAGACGGGGCCTTATAACCTGACGCTGACCAACAACGTCAACACCTATGTGGGGACGACCCTCGTCTCGGCCGGCAGGCTCGAGATTCAGGGCGTCGGCACAGCGGCATCGACGTTGAGCACCAACTTCACGGTTCTGGGCGGCGCGACGCTGCGCCTGAATAGTGGGCCGAACCCCTTCTGGACGGCCCCCGCCAGTAGCGTCTTCAATGTGCAGAGCAACGGCACGTTTGCGATTGACGCTAACGCCATGTCATGCGGCTACCTGAACGCCGCGAGCGGTGCGACGGTGACCGGCAGTCCGCTTCTCGCTGGCAGAGACACGGCGGATCTGAAGACCGCAACCCTCGGCTCTCTGAACCTCAAGAGGATTATTCTCCAGCCTGTCGGATCGGCAACGCCGACGCAGACGATTCGATTCGACGGCACCGGCAACGGGCTGAGCATCGGCACCGATGCGGGGTTAGCTTTCTCCTGGCGTTGGGGGTCAACGGGAGCAAACAGCCTTCAGACCATCAAGCTGGACGTCGGGGACAGCCCCAGCGCCGCGATCGACCTGCTGGTTCCCTTTCTGAACGTGCGCCCGTATGGAACGCCAGGCCAGTTGTTTATCAAGGAGGGGAATGGCCTTATGCAGGTGAACGCGATGGACTGGGATAGCGCACCGACTCCGATCAAGCCTTTGACCTGCACCGTGAGCGCGGGCACGCTGGTGTGGAACACGAGCGCGACCAACACCTTGGGTGTCAACTTCGCGAGCATCGCTGTGAGCAACGGCGCCACGCTGCAGGTGGGCGCGGGCGGCACCACCGGCGCGATCTACACGAACGTGGCCAACGACGGCACGCTCGTCTTCAATCGCTCCGACGCGCAGACGTTCGCCAAGGTGATCTCCGGCGCGGGCGGCGTCGTCAAGAGCGGGGCCAACACGCTGACGCTCACGGGCGCGAACAGCTACAGCGGCGGCACGGCCGTCAACGGCGGCACGCTGCTCGTGAGCGCCCCCGGCGCGCTGGGCGGCGGCGCGGTGACCGTGGCATCCGGCAGTACGCTGACCGGCAACGGCAGCATTGGCGGGCCGGTGAATCTCGCCTCGGGCGGCACGCTCAGCGGCAGCGTCATTGTCGGCGGGCCGGTGAGCGTCGCCGCAGGCGCGCTGCTGTCGCCGGCCGGCACCAATGCGCTCGGCACGCTCACGCTGGCCAGCGCGGGCGCGGACGCGCTGACGCTCAACGGCGGCACGCTGCTTTTCGACCTTTCGACGGTCGCGGGAACCTGCGACCAGATCTCTGTCGCCGGCACGCTGGTTCTGAACGGGGCGAACACCATCGCACTCTCGTTCAGCGGCACGCCGCCCGCGGGCACCTACACGCTGATGACCTACGCGGCCAGAGCCGGAGAGGGTACGCTGGCGCTGAACACGCTCTATCCGAACGCGACGCTGACGGTGGGCAGTACGAGCGTGACGCTGACGGTGACGGGCGCCGGCATCAGTTTCCTGAAGTGGAAGGGCACGGTCTCCGGCGTTTGGGACACGACCACCGCGAACTGGACGAGAGACGGACTTGCGTCCGTATACGCGGAGGGCGACGCGGTGCTCTTCGACGACACCGCGACCGGGAGCTTCACCGTCAGCAGCGACGCGCCGGTCTCGCCCTCCTCCGTGAGCTTTAACAACAGCATCAATAATTACGTCCTGTCGGCCAGTATCGCGGGGCCGGGCACGCCCGTGTTCAAACTCGGCACGAGCGTGGCGACCCTCACCGGCACGAACACCTACGGAGGCGGCACGACGCTCGGCGCGGGCACGTTGAGCGTCAGCGCCTACACGAATCTGCCGACCGCTGGCGGCCTGACGTTCAACGGAGGCCTGCTGAAGATTTTGGGTACGACGCTCAATTCGCTTGAGCCGTACGCCGTCAACTGGGCGTCGTTCAGGGGCGGGCTGGATCTCGCGACCAACAATACGATCACGGTCACCAACGTCATCGCCGGTACTGGCAGCCTGACCAAATCGGGAGCGGGCGTGCTGGTGCCATTGGCCACGAACACCTACAGCGGCGGCACGACGGTGAACGCGGGCTACGTGCGCGTTTACAACGCCAGCGCCCTCGGCTCCGGGCCGGTCAATATAACGGGGTACAACAATGAACTGGATCTCATGGGCGGGCTCGACATGACCAACGCGCTCACGATCCGGGGCGTCGGCGTGGTCAACTCGGTGGGCTCGCTGCAGTCCTTCAGCGGAACCAGCAACACCTGGAGCGGCCCCGTCACGCTTGGGGAGAGCGCTGCCCGACTCGGAGGGGACAACGCCACGCTGACGGTCAGCGGCGTGATCAGCTCCGGCGCGAACGTTTGGGGGCCGGTCATACGCATGCCCGCTGCCGGCGGCGGCACCTTGATACTGACAACCAACAACACGTGGCTCGGCTACACGTGGATCAGGTGCGGAATCTTGAGGCTGGGCATCAATAACGCGCTGCCGACCCACGTGTCGCTCCAGATCGGCCTTGGCGCAAGCCAGACGGGCAATGTCGATGCGACGTTCGATCTCGCCGGCTTCAACCAGCAGGTCTCCGGCCTGTTCAACGCCAGCCCCATCGACAACGGGCGCGTCGTGACCAACAGCGCAGCGACGCCCTCCACGCTCACCGTGAACAACGCGTCGAGCCCGTACACCTTCGACGGCGTGATTGCGGGCCATGTCGCGCTGGTCAAGGCCGGCAACGGCACGCAGACGCTCGCGGGGACGAACACGACGTCCGGCGGCGTCACCGTGAACGCCGGCACGCTGGCGGTGGGCGCCAACGGCACGCTCGGCGTCAACTGCACCAACATCGTGGTCGCCGCAGGCACGCTGGCGCTCTCCAACTCGGTCAGCCTCGCCGACACCGCCGCGCTCCGGATCGCGAACGGCGGCGGCGCGAAGGTCACCCTCGCGGCGGGCGTGGACGAGGCCGTGGGCACCCTCTGGTTCGGCGACAAGCAGCGCCCGGGCGGCACCTATGGCGCGTCGGGCAGCGGCGCGAGCGTGACGGACGATGTGCATTTCGCGGGCGGCGGAAAGCTGACCGTTCTTCATGGCAACGGGGGCACGCTGATCTGGCTGAATTAATTCAAAGGAGGAGTTAGGATTTAGGAGTTGAACGCGCACCGACCCTCGAAAACAAAGCGTTTTTTGAGGATTGCCCCCTCACGGCCTTGGGTTTGACGCAGGATCATTCGTGCCCTCATCGTGAGGACACTAAAACCAGGCTTTTGTCGCATCGCATAAGCTCGTAGTTTTCAATGTGTTGTAACTCCTATCTGTTGAGGTGGGTGTTTCATAATCATAATCTTGCTCGTAATCGTAATCTTGATTTTGACGGGCATCTGTCCTCTACGGTATGATAGCCCCATTTTGAGGAGTAGCTGCGTGGGGCTGGATTAAGCGTAAGATTAAGATTAGGATTACGAAAAGGTTACACTGGTTTTAGGGGGCGTGATCAATAAGCTCCGGGCTTTAATACCCCGTCTTTTCCTGCGTCTCGAATCCATGCCGTAATCATATTTTTATTAAGATCTTCCGACTCTTTCTCCGGTGGTTTGAAACATACGACAGGTATCAGGAGTATGTGTCCCCACGTTCGAATAGAGTCTTCGTATCGGTATTCTTCTTTTGTCACTAGCATCCCATAGGCGGCACTATTTACCCTTACCCATGCGGAATTACT
>CAYMLQ010000442.1:0-4398 GCA_964390795.1 uncultured Lentisphaeraceae bacterium | reverse complement strand
TCTCACGCCACGCTCATCCCGCCGTCCACGCACAGCGTGATTCCGGTCATATACCGCCCCGCGTCGGAGCACAGCAAGAGCGCCGCGCCCGCCGCATCCTCCGGCTCCGCGAAATCGCGCAGCGGAATGGCGTTGCGGACTTTTTCCGCATAGGCGGGATTGCCCAGCGCCTCCGCGTTGCGGTCGGTGGCGAACACGCCCGGACACAGATTGTTCACGGTGATGCCATCCGCCCCGAGCTGTTTGGCGAGGTTCCGCACCAGGTTTTCGAGCGCGGACTTGCTGGCCGCATAGACCGGCATCTCCGGGTGCGGACGCCGCTCCTGCACGCTGCCGACAGAAACGAGCCGGCCCCACCGCTGCCGGGCCATCGCAGGCGCCGCCGCCTGAAAAAGCTGGAGCGTCGCATGGAAATTCACCTGCATCTGAACCAACGCCTCCTCTTCAGGAATCTCCAGCCACGGGCGCCGGACCTGCACCGAGGCGTTGGCCACCAGAATATCCGGGGCGCCGACCGCGGCGGTCGCTGCCGCCACCAGGCGCGCCGCCGCGCCGCGCTCCCCCAAGTCGCCGGTTACCGCCGCGCTCTGCGGCGAAAAGGCCCGCACCTCCGCCAGCGACTGGTCGAGCGCGTCGCTCGCCCGGACGCCGTGTACCACCACGGTAGCGCCATACTCGGCGAACGCCCGCGCGATCGCCCGGCCGATCCCGCGCGCGGAACCGGTTACCAGCGCCCGCCGGCCCTCCAGTGAAAAAGCCTGCCTGATCGTCGTCTGTTTGTTCGGATTCATCGGTCTTCCTGTTTCGGTTATTCGGTAGCGGGAACGCGTGCCCGGAGGTCACGCGCCACCTCATGCCTGAGCCTCCTCGTGGTCTTTTCTGAAATCCCGGGCGCGTGCAACCAGGATGATCACGCCGCCCAGCACGTAGAAACCGGCCAGCGAAGCGAGTCCGAAAGAGAGCCCGAAGTTGGTTTTAAGCACGCCCAGCACCGTCGGAGAGAACGCCCCAATCAGAAAAGCGAAGGAGAGCATCAGCCCGGTGGCCGAGGCGCGGTACTGCGGCTTGATCACGTCGAACAGCGAGGCGAAGAGGTTTGAATCGTAGATGCCGCGGAAGAGCCCGAAGAGGCCCAGCGCGATAAAGCACACCACCTCGGAACGGGCCTGCGACATCAGAAAAATAAACGGCGCGCCCAAGAGCAGCCCCAGGGCGTTGGCCTCAAAGCGGATGGTCTTGCGCACCGAAGCCCAGCGGTCGGTCAGGCGTCCGCCCAGCATCACGCCCAGAAAGGCGCAGAAGAAGTGATAGAACACGGCGGAGAAGCCTGCCTTGTCCGGCGCGAACCCGAACCGCTCGCTCAGAAACGTGGGCGTCCAGGTCTTGAACCCCACATCGACATACACCATGCAGCCGAACGCCAGCGCCAGAGCGATTGCCGAGCGTTTGCCGAGGATATGGCGCAACGTCTCGCCAAGCGGGATGCGCTGCGCGTTCCCGGCGGCTTTCTGGTTGGGCGTGTCGCGCATAAAGAAAAACAGGACGCCCGCCCAGACCAGGCCCGCCGCCCCGAAAATCAGAAACGGCGTGCGCCATCCCAGCTGCGTCGTGCGCGCCAGGTAGCCTGAGAAAAAGCCGCTGAACATGATGCCCAGATAGAGCGCCGTCTGGTGGATCGAAAGGGCGGTGGCGCGGCTTTTCTCGTGGAACTGGCCCATCAGCGAGGTGGCCGGAGGATAATAGAAGGCCTCGCCCGCGCCGAAAATGACGCCATAGAACACGATGAGCGCCACGAGCCCGCCGCCCAGCCCGGTCAGCAGCGTTCCGATGCTGAACACGGTCAAGCTGAGCAGGATCTGCCATTTGCGCCGGAGCCGGTCCCCCGCGAAGCCCGCCAGCGGCACGCACACGCCATAGATGGCCACGAAGACCGAGGCGACCGACCCGGCCTGAACATCCGACAGCCCCAGGCCGCCTGCTGACGCGGCCGCCTTGATCTGCGTCAGCACGGTGCTGTAGATCTGGCGGTTCCCTTGGTTCAGGAAAAACGCCACCCAGAGAAGGGCGACCAATTGCCACTTGTAAAACGACGGCGTCTCGCTGACCTGTGTTCGGTTATCGCTGCCCATGAGGACGATCCTTCGGCATGTAGGTGATGTCCGTAGCGTAACCGAAAGTTCCGCTAGAAACTAGCGTGTTTTGCGCATGATTGTTATCAGTTTTGCGCAACGTCACTTACCCAGCAGCAGCCGCTCGACCGACTCGCCCGTCTTCTCCACGCGCCGCGGAGCAGGCACCGGCTTGAACGCGGGGTTGTGTGTGCGCAGCGAATCCTTGGGAAGGTAGTCCCAGCGCATGGTTACGGGATAGGTTACCGCGAGCAGCGGCATCGCCTTGCGGCACCTGACCGCCTCAGCCGTTTTCTGCCGGATCAGAAGGTGCGCCTGTTCCACCGGCACGAGGTCGGCGCTCTGCCATCCCGTGCCTTTCTTCGTCTCGCACACCACGGCCTGCGGCAGCCACGCACGGGCCTCGGCCACGGTCTTGTCGTCGCCCGAGACCAGCACCACAGGCACCTTGTGCTCCGCCGCGATCGCCGCGTCCACGCCGATCTCGCCCACCTCGCGGCCGTTGAGCCACAGGCCTTGGATCGAGGCCGAGGAGTAGGAGTGCGCCAGCACGCCGTTGGTCGTGAGCGCCATGGCGTGATAGCCCAGCAGGATCAGCGCCTCGCTGCCGTCGAAGTCCTTGAAGCGCACGCCGGGGGTCGCCCCCTGAACGAGCTTGGCGCGCGGGTCCAGCAGCGTGGGGTCGATGTTGTTGCCGCCGCCGTGGCCGTCGCGCACCACGACCTCGGTCGCGCCCGCTTCGAAGCAGCCGGCCACGCAGGCGTTCATGTCCTCGACCATCAGCCGCCGGCCCTCGTCAGCCCGCGCCCCCATGATCTGCTCGCTGCACGTGACCCCGCTGATGCCCTCCATATCGGCGAACACGTAGACCTTGAAGGCCTGCGCGGAGCTGGCCAGAAGGGCACAGGCGAGCGAGGAGAGCAAAAGACATGTCGTTGTCGTTTTCATGACGGGTCCCTCATACCACATAGCTCGCCAGCCACGTCAGCACCGCGCCGGTCACGCCGATGATGGTTTCCATCACCGTCCAGGACTTCAGCGTGTCTTTGGTGCTCAGCCCGAAGTAGCGGTTCACCAGCCAGAAGCCGCTGTCGTTCACGTGCGAAATGGCCGTCGCGCCCGAGGCGATTGCGATCACGATCAGGGCGGGCTCGATGCGCGTGCCGGCCAGCATCGGCGCCATAATGCCGCCGGCGGTCATCATCGCGACCGTCGCCGAGCCGGCCACCGCCCGCACAACCAGCGCGATCAGAAAGGCCGCCCAAACCGGATGCAGCCCCGAGCCGGAGAGCCCTTCGGCCAAGGCCTTGCCCGCGCCGCTGTCGATCAGCACCTGCTTGAACACGCCGCCCGCGCCGGTGACCAGGATGATCAGGCCGGCGGGCGCGAGCGCCGAGGTCGCCACCTCGTTCACCTTCTCGCGCGAGAGGCCGCGGCAGGTGCCGAGCAGCGTGAACGCCAGCAGCGTGGCTGCGGTCAAGGCAAAGAAGGGATGGCCGATAAAGGCGAAAACCTGCCGCGCCGCCGCGTATTTGCCGTCGGTGAGCGCTGCGCTGGAAACCGTGTTCAACACAATCAGCGCGAGCGGCAGCAGCAGGATGCCGAAAACCATGCCGAAACTGGGCAGCGCCTTCTCGTCCCACTGTTTACGGGCGGTCTCGCTCTCCATGTAGGCGGGAACCTCTGCCGGGATGCGGCTCGCGATCCACGACCCGAAAACCGGACCCGCCAGAACCGTGCAGGGCAAGCCGATCACGATGCCGTAGAAAATCACACGCCCCAGATCCGCTCCCACGAGCTGCGCGACCGCGATCGGACCCGGCGTCGGCGGCACGAAGGCGTGCGTCACAGCCAGCCCGGCCAGCAGCGGAATGCCGTAATAGAGCAGCGATTTCTTGGTTTCCCGCGACAGCGCATAGACGAGCGGCACGAGAATGATGAAGCCGACGTCGAAGAAGACGGGGATGGCCACCAGGAAGCCCGCCAGAGCCAGCGCCCAGGAGGCGCGCTTCTTCCCGAACACGCGCAGGAGCGTCAGCGTGAGCCGCTCCGCGCCTCCCGAAACCTCCAGCAGCTGGCCGAACATCGCGCCCAGCCCCACCACCACCGCGATGAACCCCAGCGTCTTGCCCATGCCCGTCTCGATGCAGCCCATCACCTTGTCGGGCGGCATCCCGGCCGCCAGCGCGGCCGCCATGCTCACGAGGAGCAGCGAGACGAACGGCTGCTGTTTCCATTTGATGATCAGGAACAGCAGCCCGGCGACCGC
>CAYMLQ010000441.1:0-4406 GCA_964390795.1 uncultured Lentisphaeraceae bacterium | reverse complement strand
TGTGAGCGGCTGTGCAACACCGAGCCGCAGGGTGCGACGAGATGATTGGCCTGCGTTTCGGGGACAGGAGTGTCCCCGCTCCCAATCTTGCGACGCAGAGTCACCCGCAACGCGCACTCCTCGACCACCCCCTGCCGCCAACCGATTGCGAGACGCCATGTCTGGGACGTTGACTCGCAAAGGATACCGGAGTAGACTTCGCGAACATGAAGACGTTCGCATCGATCTCGGGTATCGTACGTTCGGCCGTGTCGGCGGCGCTGCTGCTGGCCGGGGTGGTCGCTCAGGCTCAGACGGCGGTCGCGCCTGCGGGCGAGGGCACGGCCGAGAGCCCGTATCAGATCACGCGGCTCGCCCATCTCGTCTGGATGAGCGAGCATGCCTCAGAGAGCGCGGGCCGGCACTATGCCCTCATAAACGACATCGACGCCGCCGCTGAGGGGGAGTGGTGGTTTAAAATTGAAGGCTGGAGCGGCGAAGTCTATTTGCAGAACGGCTTTGTGCCGATCGGCGAAAGTTCGCAGGGCGAAAATTGGTCGGACAGGTTCTGCGGCACGTTCGACGGTCGGGGACACATGATCCGCGGACTGTATGTTGGACGGTATGATTCGGCAGCTGGCCTGTTCGGCGTGATCGGCGAGGGCGGACGGGTTCACAATCTGGCGGTTGTCGGGGCCTATGTGGACAGCTTCCAAGCTGGGGGGGTCGCTGGAGCCTGCTATGGCGGCGTCATCAGTAACTGTTCCGTGTCTGCTGTTCTGATGGGTGCGGTGTCGGGCGGCATCGTCGGGTATTTGGAAGGCGGCTCGCTTGTCCGCTGTGCGGCGAACGGCTGGTTCGGGTACAGGGACAGGGTGTGGGGCGATGCGGGAGGGCTGGTCGGCGCGGGATGGGTGCCAGACGGTTCGGTCTCCGAGTGCTACACCGCCGCTCGACTATCGGCTGGACATTTGGGCGGACTGGTTTCGGATCCGTTATGGTCGTCGGTGATCGCCATCACCAACGCCTACTGGGACGCCGAACTGAGCGGTGTGGGCTCGTCCCTGTGCGGCGGCGAAGGCCGGACGTCGGCGCAGATGCGGCAGGCTGCGACCTTCGCTGGCTGGGACTTCGAGAACGTGTGGGGCATCGCCGAGGGCGCGTGTACGCCCTATCTGCGGCAGTTCCCGGCGTCGTTCACGCTGAACGTGATCACGCAGGGGTTCGGCCGCATCGAGGCCGTGCCGCTGAAGGCCGTCTACGTGCCGGGCGAGCGCGTGACGCTCACGGCCTATTCCGACGCGCCGGGCTATGTCTTCTCGCACTGGGTCGGCGGCGAGTCGAACCTGCTGACCACCGTCGCGACCGTGACGATGACCGGCCACAGCACGCTGCTGGCGGTCTTCGTGCTTGCGGCCGACATCTCGACGGTCGAAGAGCTGCAGGCGATGGGCGGCTCGGGCAACTACCGGCTCGCGCAGGACATCGACGCCTGGGCGACGACGAACTGGAACGGCGGCGCTGGCTTCGCGCCCATCGGCAGCTTCTCCGGCATCTTCGACGGTAACGGGCATGTGATCCGCGGCCTCGCGATCAACCGGCCGACGCAGGACGGTGTGGGGTTGTTTAGTGTCATCGATTCTGGAGGATTCTTGCGACGGGTGGAACTTGTGGGTGGCTCGATAACGGGCAAGTCTTTCGTCGGCTCTTTGTCCGGTCGCGCCGGGCGTGTCGTGTTCGAGGAATGCGTTACTATGTGCAATGTGTACGGCGTGAGTATTGTTGGAGGAATGATAGGAGATACGTTTTCGCTGGAGTCAAAGGGGCGGTTGGTCAAATGCGCTTCGTTGGGCGATGTAGCAGGTTTAAGTACGGGAGGCTGGACAGGTGTGGGTGGTCTTGTCGGCGTGTTAGACCATGCGGACCTGGTGGACTGTTATTCCATGGGCAACGTGTCGGGATCCGGTGTTGTGGGAGGGCTCGTCGGACAAAGCGTGTATGCACGTGAAGTCGGCGCGAATGAACTGAGGCGCTGTTTCTCGACAGGCGCCGTGGCCGGAGAGGAAGAAGTGGGCGGCCTGATTGGCGACGGTCACGGTTCTTCGTGGATCAGGCAGTGTTTCGCGACGGGTGCTGTGAAAGGCGAGGAGATGGACGTGGGCGCCCTTCTCGGGAGGGACCCAGGCTTCTACACAGGGTATGAGAATGGCCATTACATCACAGCTCTCGGCGAATCTTTTGCAGTCGGGAGACTCTCTTATAAGCCGTATAGTGGCGTCCTGGTCGGATCTTTCGATCTAAATTGCTACCCCACGGCCTATTGGGACGTCGATACGACGTGGGCCGATTCAAGGAGCGTCCATTTGGGTAGGACAACCGCCCAGATGAAACAACAGGCGAACTATGTGGGTTGGGATTTCACGAACACCTGGGCGATCATTGAGGGCGTGAGCTACCCTTACCTGCGCGGCGTCGGCACACCGTTCCTGCTGCATGTGGTGGCCGAAGGTCCAGGGCGGGTCATCGTCTCGCCGGTGAAGTCGTCCTACGCGCCGGGCGAAGTGGTGACGCTGACGGCGATTCCAGATTCCGCCACAAACATGCTGGCCCGCTGGGTCGGCCTCGTCGCGGACGAGGACGCGGCGGTCACGACGGTGACCATGGACATCCACAAGACCGTGACCGCCGTGTTCGTGACGACCAAAGATATCTCCAGCATCGAAGAGTTGCAGAAGATCGGCAACGATCCCGCATATCCGATAACGGGGAACTACCGCCTGACGCAGGATATCGACGCGCGGGCCACGATCCATTGGAACGCGGACGCTGGATTTGCGCCCATAGCTCGACAAGGTTACGGGCCCGGATTTAGAGGTCTCATTGATGGTCAGGGCCATGTGATCCGGGGGTTGACGATCAACAGGCCGGGGGAAAGCTTTGTCGGCTTGATAGGGTTGCACAGTCTGGCTGGTGTGGTTCGCAACATCGGGATTGCGGATTGCTCGGTTGTCGGCGGCAACTGGGTCGGCGGGTTGATTGGCTATAATCAAAGGGGGCGCGTGAAGCGGGCCTTTGTCCAAGGTTCAGTCAGCGGGGGTGGCGAGCAAGGCGGCGTGATTGGGCGCAATGAGGGAAACGTCACGAAATGCTACGCGTCCGGAACCGTTGCCGCGACGAATACGGCGGGCGGGCTCGTCGGCGGCCAGTACGACAGCGGCAGGGTCTACGAGAGCTATGCGGCGGCAACCGTTTCCGGCGGTTCGGTGGCTGGCGGACTCGTCGGATTCGTCGACGCCTACGCGTACGGCGTTGTCACGCAGTCGTATTGGGACGCCGAGGCCAGCGGTTGCGCGACATCGGCGGGCGGGGAGGGCAAGATAACCGCGGAGATGAGGCAGGCGGCGACGTATGCGGGCTGGGAATTTTCGACCGAATGGGGCGTCGAGGAGGGTGCGGGCTATCCGTTCCTGTGGCCGTTCCGGATGACGCTGCCGCCGGGGCTTGGCGTGTCGGACGGTGCGGAGCGACCGGGTTACGCGGCATGGGCCGCCGCGCACACGAACGCGTGGGGCACAACGGATTTCAGCGGCGTGCCGCCGCAGGATTTCGAGACCGCGTGGCTGCTGGACCAGCGTCCGGCGGCGGGCTTTGCGGCGGAGGCGGGTTTCGAGGTCAGCGGGTTCGAGGTGGGCGAGAGCGAGATTCTCGTGCAGTTGGCGCTCATTGCGTCAGGCGCGGCCAAGCAGGGGGAAGTCAACGGCTGGCTTGCGGTCGAGGGCAAGGCGGAACTCGGTGACGCGTGGGCCGTGGTCGCCGCGCAGCAGGCGGGCGACGGGCGCATTGCGTTTGAGGACGGGCGGGCGGCGGTGGCGTTCGCGCGGCCCGAGGGCTACCGCTTCTTCCGCCCGGTCTTGCGTCCCTCGCGCGCGGCAGCTGCGGCCGCGTTGCGGCAAGCCGCGCCGTGGTAGGGCGGGGTCCCCGAACCCGCCGCCGGTCCACGCGTCTGCCGCCCCGCGCGGCATTGCCCTGCTGTCGCCCGCGGGGAGGCGTCCCTGCCTCTACCTGAGAGGCGTCGTGTTCGAAAAGGCGCGCCGCGCAAGGTGGCCCGCGACTTCCGGGCGAGGGTGTGAAGGAGCGGAGATTCCAAAGTTAGAATCGCCGCACGGCGGCTTGATTGTTTGTCAGGGGCCTGATTATTTGGTTTAATACCCTTTCATTTTTTTGCATTGGACAACCTGTAACCCGTAACCTGTAACCGAGCCCTTATGGACAAACATTACGATCCGCAGTCAGTCGAAAACAAATGGTACCCGTGGTGGGAGCAGAATGGCCATTTTCACGCCGATCCCGCGCAGGGCGGCGAGCCTTACACCGTCGTGATCCCGCCGCCGAACGTGACGGGCATCCTGCACATGGGCCACGCCCTC
>CAYMLQ010000440.1:0-4421 GCA_964390795.1 uncultured Lentisphaeraceae bacterium | reverse complement strand
TGGGTTTCCTGACCCGGCACATCTTCAATCCAATCCTGTCAAAAACCCAACAACGGAGACACACCCATGCAAACCGAACTCGAAGAAGACATCGAATCCGCCCTCATCGGCTGCCTCATGCTGGACTACCACTACGCGACGAAGGAAACCGCCGACTTCGCCCTCACGCCCGACATGTTCGTCTCGGGCATGGCCCGCCGAGTGTTCGAGACCATCCAGCTCCTCGCCGCCGAAAAGTCGCCCATCGACCCGATCACCGTCCGCGAGAAGATCCGGGCGCAGGGCGACGGCGACGGCGACGTCACCGGCTACCTGTGCCGCGCGATCGACACCGCCCCGACCGCCGCATACGCGGCCTACTACGGCCAGCTCTTCCGCCTCAGGCACGAGGTCCGCCGCCTGCGCCAGCTCCTACGCGCCGCCGACCGCCGCCTCGACGACGAGCCGGCCGACATGGTCCAGGCCGAGCTGCTGCGGCAGCTCTCCCAGAACGACGCCGACCCCGCCAAAGACGGCATCACCTTCACCGAGGCCGCCGACCAGGCGGTCGCCGCCTTCCGCATGGCGGCCGACGGCTCGAACCGGATCAAGTCCGGCTTCGCCTTCCTCGACTCCGCAGGCGGCATCCAGGACGGCGAGCTGATCATCATCTCCGGCAAGGCCGGGAGCTGCAAGACCACGCTCGCCCGCCAGATCCTCACCCACGCCTGCGGCGCGGAGAAGGTCAAGTCCGCGCTCGTCACGCTCGAAATGTCCGAGGCGCAGATCGCGGGCCAGACCCTCACCGACCGGTCGCAGACCAGCTACCGCAAATTCATGGCGGGCGTCGCGGACGAACGGGACTGGGCCAAGCTCTTCAAGGCCAAGGCCGAAGCCGAGGGCTGGCCGCTCTTCATCACCGCCCGCGCCCGCACCCCGGCCCGCCTTTCGGCCTACGTCCGCAAGGTCGTGCGCAGGGGGGCGCGTCTCATTGTGCTCGACTACCTGCAGGCCCTGCAGCCCGACCCCGCGCAGGCGCGGCTCAACATCGAGCAGCAGGTCTCCTTCGCGTCCAACACCGTGCGCGACCTCGCGGTCACGCTCGGCGTCCGGTTCATCGTGGTCTGCACCGAATCGCGCGAAGGCGAGCTGCGCTATTCCGACGCCATCCGTTACGACGCCTGGCGCTGGATCCAGATGGTCCAGCCCGACGAGAACACCGAGGACAACCCCGTCTATCTCTGCACGCTCAAGAAGAACCGTTTCGGCGTCCTGCCCAAAAACGACAAGGAGCTGTACAGAGTGGGCGACCGGCTTCTCTCAAGCGCCGAGTGGCTTGAGCACACCAAAACGAACAAAGGACGGAAAGAATGACACTCGCCCGCAACGCCTGCGCGAACTGTCTTCATTTCGAGGGCGACACCGAGACGGTCCGGCGATTTCTGAACGGCCGCTTGCGGGAGGTCTATCTGCACAGGTGCAGAAAGCACCCGGAACGCGAGGACGCAGGCGCGGTTCACGAAGAATGCTTCGCGAGCCGCGCCGAAGCCGAGCGCACAGCAAAAGGCTTTGACAAGCCGGTCGGGCGTACGGACGGGTTAACGCAAGGCGAACTCTTTTGAGCAAAGGGCACTAATGTCAGCGACCACCGAACCCGTGAGCCGAAGGCGAACGAGGATTCGATGTGTCACGTTGTTCGACTTTTGTCCCATCAAGCGCCTTCTTATCGGCGTAGAGCTCTTGAAAGACTTGATCAGGCATCCAAGTTTCATATTGATCCCGCGTACCCAGTTTTCTTGCGACAAGATATCCAGACATTATGTGGATGTTACTGCTCGGAGGAGATCTCATGTTGTTGGCATCGCATAATCTCTCAAATCGGTATCCATATTCCCGGTTAGACAACTCCATTGCCCTGACGATTGGGCCGAATTTTGCGGCAATATCCTCCTGAAGGGCAACGTACTCCCCCATTTCGGTGATACTCTTGTAAGGCTTATCCCAATCGTATGATTCCATTGTAAAATCCTTATCGAACCGTGTTATCGAGCCTACTTCGCATCTCAAAATAGCCTAAACAACATATGACGGAGCGTAGCGCTTCAGTCGTCAGACATCAAGAACTAAGATGCCATAATTCGCCATTTTCGCTGTCTTTTATGTGTGTCAGTTTGCCCCTCCGCTAAAGTAGGCTTTGTGCAGAATATCGCCTTGCGTCGCGGGGTCCCCCATCCCCGCGACGTAACGGTCATCGCCTGCGGTGCTGGCAGACGCCGCCGCCCCGCCGCCATTCCCTCCGGGCGGGTCGCTTGCGCGGGATACGCGCAGACTCCGGCGGCTCCCCGCACACGCGCTGACGCGCGGAACGCCTGCGGCAGCCATGGGCCGGGCCTTTCCCTCCCGGACCCTCCCAATCCAAGGCCGGCACGGTACACCGCCGTTGCCGCCACTCAGACCGCTTCCGGAACCCGACGCCGCGCCGTTGCACACGGTCACGCCAACGCTTCGGCTACTCGCGCCGGCGGGATACCGCCCTTTGTCATGCCCGTTGCCGACTGCGCCGCTACTTGGCGGGCGTCCGGTCATCCGTTCCTCCTTCCCGTCCGCTTCCCCTCTCCCCAGGTTCCGTCCGCGCCCTCAAAGAGGTATTCGAGTCACATGAGTTATTCTTGCAGCACCTTGTTGATTCTTTGGACTGCCGTCAGCATATCGTCGTCCCAGATGTGGTGGCGGTCGATACCATCGAGTCCCTTGGGGGCATCAAGCCTATCAAGTCGACAACGCGAGCACATGAAGCGGCAGCGCAAAACACGCATATCTCATCTCCGTCTGTCCCTTCAGCCGCCCCTGCCGCCAACCCGCCAACGTGTCATCGTTCCGGTATCGTCATAACGCGTACGACGCTCATTATTGCTGGTTCGGTTGCAGTTGCTATCGCATTTGCAGTGGGTATAGTTGCTTCTGTAGCTGTCAGTATGTTGCTCAGCAAGCGTGGGTCGCAGAGTGAATCTGCCACAACTCGGACTGGCGTTCAGGCGGTTGACACGAAACCAACTGTGAAGGATGCGAACTCATCCAACTCAACAGGAATGACAGTTTCGTCAATAAGGCAACTGCAGGTGTTCACATCGGCTCCTCCGCCCAGTGTCGCTAATGCTTTGCCCAGCCAAAAGAATGTAAATGTGACACCAACCGCCGACGTCACTCTGAACGTCTCTTCTTCCCGCACGAGCATCTACTTCGGAGAGAGCTTCAACCTCACGATCGAGGTCAACGGCGCTGACAGTGGCATGGAAGCGCCTGACCTCTCCGCCCTGTCCTCCGCCGATATCCAGTTCCTCGGCCAGCACAGCAACAGCCGCTCCGGTATCTCCATCATCAACGGCCGCATGACGCGCGAATCGTTCGAGGGCCGCGTGTTCGCCTATCAGATCAAGCCCCTCAAAGGGGGTGTCTTCAAGGCTGGACCGATACAAGTCACCGCAGCAGGCAAGACATATACCCATCCAGGCGTTAGCGTAAACGCCCCGACCGCACGGCACCGGCCGTTCCAGTTCCCACGCCACGTCGCCCAGATACCACGGGTCCGTCGACGCCGTCAGCGCCGAGACGATCCGGACGCTGCACACGATCTGGCCGCACCAGGTGCGGCACAGGTCGAACGACGGGCAGATGATCGCGGTCCCGAAGCGTTCCGCGATCCATACGCTGCCCGCATGCCATTCAGAAAAGCTCAGGCTGCCTGACGCGTGAACCAGATAGAACCCCGGCGACACGCGGAAACTCCGGTTTTCGCACGTCTTGAGCCCCGCGCTGATCAGCAGCCCCCAGTGCGCCTTCACCGTGAACGCTTTCCGTCCCTTCATTTGTTTCCTCCTCACTCCCGCACTTCAGAACTCTCGCACGCTCGAACTTCTCCGCCACGCCGTCGGACTGGTCGGTCCCGCGCCAGTCCTTCTCCCAGCAAATGCAGGCCGTCCCGGCCGCATCTGTCAGTTTGTCCCCGCCCGGCAGGCACAGCCCCGACGGCCACAACGCGCCGCACGAACAGAACGAACCGCACTCTCCGTTGCCGACTGCCTATTGCCGACTGCAACTAGCTCTCCCGCTCCTTGTCGGGATCATCCGCTTCAACCCCGTCCTCCACCCTGAACGCCCACCACGCCCGCGCGGCCGACACGGCGCACAGGCACAAAAGCACGGTGAGGCGCCAGTACGTTTTCATGCCCCGTCCTTCAGATAGCTCATGTGCCAGATCGGATGATACGTGCCCGTCGTTTCATCGCCGTCCAAAAGCACGACAAGCCGCCCGTCGCGCGCGCCTCTGATGACACCCCTCCGCCCGTCAAACTCGACGCGGCGGCCCGCCACGGCGGGCACGCCATAGGCGTTCCGTATGTATTCGAGATCCTGCGACGCGAGCAGCGCCCGCGCACACGCTT
>CAYMLQ010000439.1:0-4444 GCA_964390795.1 uncultured Lentisphaeraceae bacterium | reverse complement strand
TCCCTGCTGAGCGACAAGGCGCCTATTTACGAGGTCTACGGTGGCGACCGTCGTCATGCGAACCCGCTTGCGGCGGGCACCACAGTGATGACCCTCAACCGCGACGCGGCCACCGGCCAGGGCGGCATGCTGGTCAACGACTGGGGGAACCGTACGTTTGCGGCCGCTGCCGACGGCGTGCTGGTCATCGGCCCGAACGGCGGCACCATCGCCGCCACCTCCAACACCACGCTGTACGTGACGCAGCGCATGTCTCTCGGCGCCAACGCGCTCACCATCGGCGCAACCAACGTGCTGGACCGCATCCTGATGCCGAAGCTCGGCATCGTGCAGTTCAACTCCGCCTTCGGCCTCAACACCGCCCTGCCCGGCAGCAGCATCACCGTCATCCCCGGCGCCACGCTGAACAACGCCGCCAACACCCTTCCCGACGAGGCGGACGTCACGGTCAACGGCACGTTCCTCGTGAGTGGATCCGAAACCATCGGATCGCTGGCTGGGTCGGGGCTGGTCAATCTTCAGGGCAACTCCCTGACTGCGGGACGCAACAACAATAGTTCCACGTTCTCTGGTGCGCTGACGAACACATCGATTGCCACGCTCTTCACCAAGACCGGCACGGGCCGTCTGGACATCACCGCCTCCGGCCATCCCTACTATGGCCTGTTCGCGGCCAACAACGGCATTCTGGCGCTCAGCGGCAGCGGCGCGCTGGCCACCCCGTCGGGTGCGGCCACCTTCACCCTGAGCGACGGCGGCACGCTGCTGCTCGATAACACGGTTGTCAACAGCTCCGACCGCCTGGCCGACACGGCAGGCATCACCTTCCAGCAAGGCGGCACCTTCCGCTTCGCAGGAAAGAACGGCGAGGCCTCGGGCGAGACGCTCGGCGCGGCCATGTTCCAGGGTGGCGCGGCCACGATCGACGTCGTCAACGGCGCGGGCGCGGGCTCGTCCTCAGAGGTCACGTTCGGAGCGGCGGTGCCTGTCCTCGGCACGGTGAATTTCACGGCCTCGAACGGCACGCTCGGCGACAACGCCCGCGTCTTCTTCACCGGGCTGGGTGAAGGGCTGCTCGGCTACGCCACGGTCGGCGACGCGCCGGCCTACTACGACGCCGAAACCGGCGTCCGTGCGTTCACGCTGGGCGAGGGCACGGAGTTCGACGGCACCGCCGATCAGACCGGCCTCGACACGAAATATACGGCGCTGAATAACCATCTGGCGCTGACTGTAGCGCGGTCGGTCAGCTCCCTCTGGATCGACAGCCCCGGCGCGGGGAACGTGGTCAATCTGGGCAGCACAGGCGCGAACAGCCTGACGCTCGCCTCCGGCCGCCTCAGCCTGACGGGCGATCACGATTTCACCCTCACACGCAGTGGCTCCAGCAGCGGCACGCTGACGCGCAGCGCCAACGGCACGCTCTTCCTGGGCGTAGGCGCCAATCGCACGCTTACCGTGAACGTCCCCATCGCCAACGGCGCGGGCTTGGTCGAGAAGGACGGCGCGGGCACGCTGGTCCTCGGCGCGGCCAACACCTCGACGGGCACGTTCAACGTCAACGAGGGCACGGTGCGCTACGCCGCGAGCACTGCGGGCGACCTGGCCTCCGCCACGGTGAACATCCTGAACAACGGCGTGTTGGACTTCGCCGGGGACACGGACACCCTCACGGCGCTCAACCTCTACGCCGGCGTGGTCACCAACTCCGCTGCGAGCGGCGCCCTGACGGTGACCGCGCTGACCCTGGGCGGCGGCCCCGCCGGCTCGGCGGCTACGGTCGACACCGGCACGGGCACGGGTTCGCTCAAGCTCGGCGGTAACGTGACCTTCAGCTCCGTCAACGATCCGAACACGGCCACCCTCGCCGGCCGCCTCGACCTGAACGGCGTAACCCGGATCTTCACGGTCAACAACAGCTACGCGCCGGGCGCGGCGGTTGACCTGGATATTCCCGCCGTGATCAGCGGCGCGGCTACATTTGGCATCACCAAGGCCGGTGCGGGCGTCCTGCGTCTGGGCGGCGCCAACACCTTCAACGGCAACGTGTACAGCGCTGATAGCTGCGGCACCATCATCGCCCGCCACCCGCAGGCGCTGGGCTCGCCGAGCTTCGGCCGCATCATTAACGTCAACAACGTCGACACGCTGGTGCTGGACGGCGCAAACGGCAACATCACGGTCTCCGCCAACTACACGAACCTGGTCCTCAACGGCGGCGGCGACAATCTGATCGGGCCGGTCCGCGGCGCGATCACCAGCCAGTCGGGCAGCAACACGGTGGCGTGTCCGGTGGTCACACTCACGGGCAACGCCGTTTCGCTGGCCTCTCTGCAGGTCGGTGGCACGCTGGTGCTCACGGGCAACATCGTCGGCACGCAGGACCTGACCGCCAACGGCGACGGCGACACGGTGCTCGGCGGCGCGCTCGCGACCGGAGCGAAGGCGCTGACGAAGAACGGCGTTGGCGTCCTGACGCTCAGCGGCACCGGCACCAATACCTTCTCGGGCACGACCACCGTCAACGCAGGAACGCTGCTGCTGGACAAGGCCAACGGGTCGATCGGCTTCAACGCCATCGCCGGCGGCGCGGTGACCGTCAACAACGGCGGCAAGCTGCGCTACGCCGCTGCCAGCACGAACCCGGACCTGATCGGCGCTGGTGCGATCACCCTCAACGGAAACGCGGTGTTGGACTTCAACGGCGCGAGCGACAGCATCGGCGCGGTCACCATCACGGCGGCCGGCGCGACGGGTGAGACCACCAACCTGCTGAACACGGCCGGCGGCGGCAACCTGACGGTCGCCTCGCTGACCGTCAACGTGGCACCTAGCCTGTTCACCCGTATGGATACTCGTACGGGCACGCTGACCTTGGGCGGCAACGTGACGTTCAATGCGTCTGCCCTGGGGCAGGCCTTGCTCAGCGGTAATCTGGCGCTGGGCGGGGCGGCGCGTACCTTGACGATCAATCAAGGCCTCCACCCCAACTACGATATGGCGATCGACGCCGTGATCAGCGGCGGGGCCAGCTTCGGCCTCACGAAGGCGGGCGGCGGCATGTTGTGGCTGGCCGGCACCAACACGTATGACGGCAACCTGACAGTGTCCGGCGGCTCCGTCGTCCTCGCCCACAGGCAGGCGCTGGGGCTTCCGAGCGCCGCGCGGACAGTCGCCGTGAGCTTGGGTTGCACCCTGGGGCTGAACGGTGCGGACATCTACGACCCGAATAATCGGATCGCCCTGAACTTGAACGGCATGGGCGACACGCGGCATGGCGGAGTGAGCGGCGCGCTGGTCAACCTCGCCGGCAGCAACGCCATCCCTTGCGCCATCGCGCTGGCCGGCAACACGCAGATCGCCGCGAAGCAGGGCAAGCTGACGCTCACCGGTGCCTTCACCGGCGGGTATACCCTGACCGTTGCTGGCCCGGGCGAGACGGCGCTCGCCGGAGCGAACGGCGCGATCCCCTCCGCCACCGGCATCACCGTCACCAGCAACGGCGTTTTCACGCTGGAAAACAACGCGCTCACCAACAACGCCAACCGCATCGGCACGATGCCCGTCACGCTGGCGGGCGGCACGTTCCGCTTCAGCCACGACGGCGGTGCGGCCAGCTACAGCGAGGCTGGCGGGGCGCTCACGATCGGCCCGGGCAGCAACATCGTGTTCGCAGCTAAGGCTGCGGATGGGCAGACCTCGGCGCTGACCTTCACGTCCATCGCCTGCGCGGGCGGCACGGTCAACTTCGTCGGCGACGGGCTTGGCGCGAGCGGCCAGAACAGGATCTTCATCACCGGCCAGGCCGACGGACTGATCGGCCCGTGGGCCTTCATCAACGGCACGGCCCCCGCCATGTACAGCGCCGCGCTGGGCGTCTACGCGGGCGCGGGGACGGAAGTCGGAGTTGCGTCGCTCGGCGGCACCGCGGCCTCGGTGATCCCCGAAAACGCGAGCGCCTCGGCGGTGATCAACCAGGCTGGCAGCGCCGGCCCGATCACGCTGGAGTCCGTCTGGACCAACCGCACCCTCGAAGTGCGAAACGAGTGGGCCGCCACGCCGACGGTCGTGAGGATGGTCGAAGGCGTGACCAACCGCACGCTCCAGACCTCGCGGATCGCGATCGGCGCGGGCAAGGCCTCGCTGACCATCGGCGAGAACGACAACGAGGGCGCGCTCATGGCGTTGTCCACAGGCGGCACGCTTTCGCTCGAGAACCTTAACACGTCCGAGACGCTGGCGGTCAAGTCGGCGATCCCCAACAACGGCGCCACGGCCTCGGGCCTGTCTAAGTTCGGTGCGGGCCCGGTGGTGCTTACCGGCTCCAACTCGTATTACGGCGCGACGCTGGTGAATGAGGGCTCGCTCGAGTTCGGCGGCGCCTTGGCGCAGCGGCTCGACGGCGTCATCAGCGGCGCGGGCACGCTGGTCAAGAGCGGCACCA
>CAYMLQ010000438.1:3065-4504 GCA_964390795.1 uncultured Lentisphaeraceae bacterium | reverse complement strand
GGAGAAGCGTGCGCGCATGCGCGATCTATACGCTGGGATCCAAGAGAACCACGAGACTATCGATCTTCCGCCCGTCAAGTTAGAGGCGGCCGAGCCTGCGAAGGACGGGCCCGTGCCCGCAGGCGACACGGCGTGCGACGGCTGGCCCTTCGACGCCGCAGCCAAGCCCGCCGGCGCGGCCGACGCGCTGGACCTGGGCGGCGATGTGCGGCTCGACCTGGTCTCCGTGCCCGGCGGCGCTTTCCTGATGGGCTCGACCATCGGCTTCCGCGACGAGGCGCCGGTCGCCAGGGTCGAGGTCAAGCCCTTCAAGATGGGCCGCCTGGAGGTGACCAACCGCCAGTACCGCCGCTTCCGGGCGGAGCACGACAGCCGCCGCGAGTCGCGGCACGGCTATCAGTTCGGCATCACCGGCTATGACGTGAACGGCGACGACGCGCCTGCAGTACGCCTCTCCTGGCGCGACGCGATGGCCTTCTGCGAGTGGCTCTCGAAGACCTCCGGCAAGCGGGTCACGCTGCCCACCGAAGCGCAGTGGGAGTGGGCCGCCCGCGCCGGATCGGCGGACGCCTTCTGGTATGGTGGGCTGGACGCCGACTTCGCGCCCTACGCCAATCTGGCGGACGCGACGCTGTCGGACTTTTCGGGCAACCCCTATGAGCAGGACCGCGTCAAGGCGCGCTACAAGAATCCTGAAAATCTTTACGACAACTGGATCCCGCAGATCTCGAAGGTCAACGACGGCGGCTTCCTGAGCGAGCCCTCGGGCACGTGGAAGGCCAACCCGTGGGGGCTGAGCGATATGCACGGCAACGCCGCGGAGTGGACGCGCTCAAAGGAGGCGCCGTATCCGTATCGTGCCGAGGATGGCCGCAACGCGGCTAGCGGCGATGAGAAGCGCGTCGTGCGGGGCGGCTCATGGTGGGATCGGCCGAAATTTGCGACGTCCTCCTTCCGACGTTCTTACCGTCCGTATCAGCCGGTCTATAACGTCGGCTTCCGCGTCGTGGTCGAGGAGTAAAAGAGACGACACGCGTAGACGGTCGCCTGACGTGGCTGGATCCGATCATCAGAGCCGGAGATGAAGTGACTTTGGGCGAGGGCATGGCTGTGCTGACCGGCCTGCTCTTTGGCCCAGTCTATACTGAACACATGAAAAGCGCCAATGTACTTGTTCTGCTGGAATGGTACGACCACCCGATCCGGATCGGGATCGGGCGGTACGCAGCCGAACAGGGCTGGCAACTGACCGTCAGCGACGGGTGCTTGTTGCCGGTCGGCTGGGCCGGGGACGGCGTGTTGACGATGCTCAACAACCGGTCGGATATTATCCGCTATGTGCGGCGTCAACGAATTCCTTGCGTGGACTTCGGGGCGTTCCGTGAGGACATCCCTCTGGCGCGGGTGTGTGGGGATCACCGCCTGATCGGGCGTGTGGC
>CAYMLQ010000438.1:0-2965 GCA_964390795.1 uncultured Lentisphaeraceae bacterium | reverse complement strand
AGGACATCCCTCTGGCGCGGGTGTGTGGGGATCACCGCCTGATCGGGCGTGTGGCCGCCGACCACCTGATCGAGCGCGGTTTCACGCAGGCGGCTTATTTCACGACAGAGCATAATAGCGTAAGCGAGTTGCGCGGGGCCGGGTTCTCCGAGCGCTTCAAGGCGGAGACGGGAAATGACTTGCGGCAGCTGGTCTGGGCGTTACACCGGGGTAGCAAGACCGACGATTGGCAGGGGCTCAACCGCTGGCTGAAGCGTGAACTACAGGCGCTTCCGAAACCGGTGGCGGTGTTCTGCTATTGCGACTATGACGCTGCAAAAGTTGAAGCCGTCTGTCTTGAGGCGGGCATTCAGGTTCCTTATGATGTCGCCATTTTAGGCGTGGACAATGATTCGCTGGTCTGCGAGAACGTCCGTGTGCCTCTTTCCAGCGTTCGTCATGACAGGGTCACGGTCGGTTATGAGGGGTCGGCCTTGCTGGACCGCCTGATGCGGGGCGGCAAAACGCCGGTCGCGCCTATCCTGATCCCGCCGTGCGGGGTCGAGTTGCGGGCGAGCACGGACGCCTTCGCCTCGTCCGACCCGCTGGTCCGCGCCACGATCGCATTTTTCCGCGCGAACCTCGGACGCAGCATCGGCGTTGACGAGGTCTCCACAGCTATAGGCCTGCCACGCCACCAACTGGAGAGGCACTTCGCCAGTGTGCGGAATGAGTCGGTTCACGCCACGTTGATGCGATTGCGGTTGTTCGAGGTCAGACGACTGCTCGCGCTGACCGACCTGCCGGTTAAGGAGATCTCAGCCCGGACGGGATTTTGCCACGCCCAGCATCTGTGCAACGCGTTCAAGCGCTTTGAGGGCAAGGGCCCGCAGGAGTACCGGCTGAGCGAGAAGAAGTTGTCGTTACACCCATTCGCTCCTGGTACACGGTCAGGCGATCTCCCGTCAGGTTTTCAAAACGGAATGAACCGCCTCCTCGAAGACGGCCGCCGACTCGCGCAGCGCCTCTTCATCGATCGATAGCGGAGGGGCGACCTTCACACACTCTCCCGCGATACCTACCGGAGCAAACATCAGCAGGCCTCGATGCAGGCAGGCGAGGTTGATCTTGAGCGCCAAGGACGGATCCGGTGTTTTGGTGCCCGCCTTGACGGCCTGAATGCCCGCGACCAACCCCTTGCCGTGACAACAGCCCAACACGGAGGGATATCGCCCTTGAATACGGTGCAGTTCAGGTATAAACCAATTGCCGAGCTGCTCGGCACGCTCAGCCAGCCTCTCGTCCTTAAGCACCTTCAGATTCGCAATGGATGCGGCCACGGCCAGCGGAGAAGCGGAGTGGGTGGAGGTCATAGAGCCCGGGGGATAGAGGGACATGATATCCCGCCTCCCGATCACAGCCGAGAGAGCCAGCGAGGATGAAATGCCCTTGCCACAGGCGATCAGATCAGGCGTGATCCCGTAATGCTGGTAGCAGAACATCTTGCCGGTGCGCCCGAAGCCGGATTGGACCTCGTCCATCGTCAACACGATGTCATGCTCGCGACAGAAGGCTTCGAGCTTTCTTGCATAGTCAGCCGGAAGGAAGTCGGGCCCGACGCCTTGGTAGCTCTCGGTCATGATGCCGGCAATTTCCTGCGGGCGAATCCCTGTATCCTTCAGCGTCTTCAGGAACAGGTCAAACGAGACATCCTCATTCTTGTAGCCGTCCGGAAACGGCACCTGCACGAAGGAGGGATCGCACGCGCCCATCCAGGTTTTCAGCCGGCTCATGCCGCCCGCCAGTTGTGCGCCCATGGTACGGCCGTGGAAGGCGTTGTTGAAAGAAACGATGACCTTCTTGGCAGGACCGTACTTCTCGAGGGCATAGGTCTTGGACAGCTTGATGCAGTTTTCAGTGGCCTCGCTCCCCGTGCTGAGCAGGAAGGCCATATACGCCGCCGGGTCAGGCGACAGGTCGCTTAACATCCGGGTAAGCGTGGCGCGGCCTTCATGTGGGAAGACGTAGGTGGACAGCAGCGGGCGCTCCAGTTCCTCGCGGATCGCATCGCGAATGGCGGGATGACCGTGCCCCGCATTTGTGATGAGCACGCCGGATGACCAGTCGATCCACCGGTTACCCCAGCGATCCGAAACGGTGGCGCCTTCAGCTTTGTGCCAGACAATGGGAGGCTGGCCGGCCATGGAGCGCGGTTCGGACAGTCGAAGCGCTTCAAAAAGCGGCACTGATTCCGGCACTGGAATCGCGGTACAGATCGTACGGTACTTCGTATGAACAGGGGGAACGACAACGGGAGTCAGATCATACTCGGCCATAACTACCTCTTTCTGGCTTGGACGTGCGGTTGATCGCCATACACAATGTCTACCCAGTCGCCGTCGGCTGTGATTGAGAGACGGGCCGCTTCAACCACGAGTTCGTTGATGGCGCTGTTCGCGGGGGTCGCAAGAATGCCGGCTTCGTTCACCTCGCGAATCATCGCGCGGCGCTGCTCCACGGTCTCGGTCTCTCGCTCCATGCGCAGCATGGTTTCCACGTTGGACACGACGGAGTCGACGCCATACCCGACCGGCTTCAGGCCCGTCCCTTCCCACTGCACCAGCCGGAAGAAGTCGGGGCTCACGTAATTGTATGCCGAGCCGCCGCAGCCCGCGCCAACGGCGTAGCTGTGACGCACGCCTCGGTCATTATCGTTGTGCTGGATCATGCCGCTCTTGCCGTCACCCTCACAGTACATCATGAGTGCTTGGTCATTGCTGCCAGCGGCTTCATTCGGGTAGCCGAGGCCGGCGCTGATCGACATCAGGGCGCCATTCTCATACCGAACGCGACCATTCGCCCACAGATAGCCTTCATTGCCGTTGGGGAATTTTCCTTTAACCCCTGAGACGGAGACCGCGATCGGCTTCAGACCCGTAATGAAATAGACCAGATCCACATAGTGGCAGCCGACATAGACAAAGGG
>CAYMLQ010000437.1:0-4507 GCA_964390795.1 uncultured Lentisphaeraceae bacterium | reverse complement strand
ACGGCGAAGCCGGTGAACGCGGGCAGCTACGTGCGCACGATCCGCGAGCAGTTGGCGGCGACGCCGTCGCGCTGCGTGCCGGTGGTGGACGATGCCAACGTGGTGATCGGCGTGTTCTCCGAGAGCGACCTGATCTCCGAGCCGAACATCGACATCATCATGGTGGACCACAACGAATTGGTCCAGGCAGTCGAGGGGATGGAGAACTACCGGATTGTTGAGATCTTGGACCACCACCGTCTGGGAAACTTCTCCACGCGCTACCCGATCACGTTCATCAACCGCGTGGTGGGGGCGACTTCAACCATCGTGGCGGGGATGTACGTGGAGCAGAAGGCGGTGCTCACGCCCGGGGTGGCGGCCTTGCTGTTGGCGGGCATCCTCACCGACACGCTGATGCTGCGCTCGGCGACGACGACGGAGACCGACCGGGAGATGGCCGAATATCTGTCCGGCCTGGTCGATTTGGACATTGAGCGGTTCGGGAGGGAGATTTTCAGCAGCGCCCGCCGTCTGACCGACGTAGCGGTCAAAGAGATCCTCGGCATGGACGCCAAGTCTTACACGGCGTGCGGCAAAAAGTTTGTCGTGAGCCAGGTCGAGGTGAACACCAACGACGAGCTGATCGGCCGAAAAGCCGAGATTCTCGACGCGCTGCGCGAACAGCGCACGGCGCAGGGCCTCTTCTTTAGAGCCCTGATGATTACCGACATTACGGCCTTGAGTTCTGTGCTTCTGATCGACGGGGCTCCGGAGTTCATCCGGAAGGTCGTGTTTCCGCGCATGGACGACGGCGTCTACCTGTGCAGGGAGATCCTGTCGCGTAAGAAGCAACTGATTCCGCTCCTGATCGAGCAGATGGAGTCGGTTCTTGGCCCAAGCGAGCGAACACCGATACGGGAACGGTGATTTTCCCATTGCCCGTAAGGCTCATGAGAACGTATTATACAACACCTATGGCAAACGAGAATCAAAACAAAACGGAACTGCCCAAGCCGCCACCAGTCCTGCCTGCCCAGAGCGAGAGTCCGGCGGGTGGCGCGGCGACAGGCGCGCTGCCTCCCAAGCGGGTTTTCGGCGCGTGGCTGGTCGTCGGCATGCTGGTGCTGTTTATGCTCGGGATGTTCTACTACAAACCCGAGGGCGAGCTTCAAAACATGGACCAGCTCGAGTTCCGGCGTCTGGTCGAGCAGAGCCTGGTCGACAAGGTCGAGTGGGTGCGTGAAGCGAACGGCATGACGTACTTGCGGGGGGTGAAGAAGGGCGCCGCAAAGGAAAAGTTCCGGGTCAATGTGTTGCCTTCGGAGAAGCTTGAGCAGTTCCTGTTGGAAAAGCAGCTGGCGTGTCCGCTGGTTTACAATAACAACGTCATGGGGTCGCTGGTGCGCGAGATCCTTCCCGTTGTTCTGATCCTCGTCATCCTCTACTTCGTCTTCATGCGGCAGATCAAATCCGCGAACTCGGGGGCGATGAGTTTCGGCAAGAGTCGGGCGAAAATGCTGAACCAGGACAAAAAGAAGCTGACCTTTGCGAATGTGGCCGGCATCAAAGAGGCCAAGGAGGAGGTCCAGGAGATCGTTGAGTTTCTGAAGGAGCCGCAGAGATTTCAGAAACTGGGCGGGCGCATACCGAAGGGCGTGCTGCTGATGGGGCCGCCCGGCACCGGCAAGACGCTGCTGGCGAAAGCGATCGCGGGTGAGGCGGGCGTGCCCTTCTTCAGCATCAGCGGCTCGGACTTCGTCGAGATGTTTGTCGGCGTGGGAGCGTCCCGCGTGCGCGACATGTTCGAGCAGGGCAAGAAGCACGCGCCCTGCCTGATCTTCATCGACGAGATCGACGCGGTGGGACGCAGCCGTTTTTCGGGGATCGGCGGCGGTCACGATGAGCGCGAACAGACGCTGAACGCCTTGCTGGTGGAGATGGACGGGTTCGAGACGTCGGAAGGTGTCATCATCATCGCTGCGACGAACCGCGCGGACGTGTTGGATCCGGCGCTGCTGCGTCCGGGTCGCTTCGACCGGCAGATCATCATCGACCTGCCGACGCTAACGGGCCGGGAAGAAATTCTGAGGATGCACGCCGAGAAGGTCAAGCTGTCGCCGGCCGCCGATCTCGGGAGGATCGCGCGCGGGACGCCGGGCTTCTCCGGCGCGGATCTGGCGAACTTGCTGAACGAGGCCGCGCTGTTGGCGGCGCGCCTGGGCAAGCCCTCGGTCGAGCACGGTGATTTGGAAGAGGCGCGCGACAAGGTGCTGTGGGGCCGGGAACGGCGCAGCCACGCCATGGAAGACCGCGAGCGCCGCATCACCGCGTGGCACGAGTCGGGCCATGCCCTGCTGCAGGTTCTGTGCGAGCACTCCGAGCCGCTGCATAAGGTGACCATCATTCCGCGCGGTCAGGCGCTTGGCGCGACCATGTCGCTGCCGGAGCGGGACGTTCTCAACCGGACCCGGAGCGAGCTGCTGGACCAGTTGGTCGTGCTGATGGGCGGACGTATCGCGGAGAACCTCTTCACCGGCGACATTTCGACCGGGGCGCGCATGGACATCAAGATGGCCAGCGACATCGCCCGCAAGATGATTTGCGCGTACGGCATGAGCGAGGTGTTCGGCTTCCAGGCCTTCGGCGACAATCAGGAGCTGCTTTTCCTCGGCCGCGAAGTGTCGCGCAGCCAGGCCTACAGCGAGCAGACGGCGCGCAAGATCGACGAGGAGGTCGAGCGCCTGGTGACCGAGGCTTACGCGCGTGCGGTCAAAATCATCAGCAGCAACCGCAATCAGCTTGAGAAGCTGGTCGAGCATCTGCTGGAGGCCGAGACGATGGACGGCCGCGATGTCGAAGAGTTGCTGAAGCTGGGCCGCATCCTGAGCGAAGAGGAGCGCGCCGCCAAAAAGCGCGAGGCCGCTGCAAAGGGTGAGGCGGTGCCGGCGGCTGTGAGCGCTGCGCAGCCGGAGCTTGCGCTGCAGCCGTCGGACGACGCGGGTGCGAACGCGGCCGGGAGCGCAGAGGGCGGCTCAGGTGAGGAGGCTCAGGTGCCGCCGCCGCCGTTGCCCTAGCCGGGCCGGCGGAGTGCTGAGAAAGGTGGACACGCATGGCGACGGAGGGACACGTACGCGCCTGGCGCTGTTGCGACCGGCTGATCCCGCTGGAGCAGCCGCAGGTCATGGGTATTGTGAACGTGACTCCTGATTCGTTTTCAGACGGAGGCCGGTGGTTTGATGCTGCGCGGGCGGTGGAGCACGGACTTCGGCTCGTCGCCGAGGGCGCCGACATCCTGGACATCGGCGGGGAATCGACGCGCCCCGGGGCGCCGGAGGTGGACGAGGCGGAGGAACTCAGGCGGGTCCTGCCGGTGCTGAGCGCCTTGGCGAAGCAGACCGGGGCGCCGCTCTCGGTCGATACTCGAAGGCCTTCGGTGGCCCGTGCGGCGGTCGGCGCCGGGGCTTGTATCGTCAATGACATCATGCCCTTTGCGGGGGATGCGGCGATGGCCGAGGTGGTTCGGGAGGCGGGCGCTGGCGTGGTGCTGATGCACATGCGGGGCACGCCCCTGACCATGGCGCAGCAGGCGGCTTACGCTGACGTGGTGGCAGAGGTCGAAACCGCCTTGCGGGAGGCCGTGGCGTATGCGCAGGCGCAGGGAATTGCCAGGGCGTGCGTGGTGGTGGACCCCGGCATCGGGTTCGCGAAAACCACGGAGCACAACGTGGCCGTTCTGGCGGCGGTCGCCCGGCTCAGCCGACTGGCGCCCGTCTTGGTTGGCGCGTCACGCAAGCGGTTTATCGGTGACCTGTGCGGCGGGGCGGCGGCGGAGCACCGCGTGGGCGGCAGCGTGGGCGCCGCGGTGTGGAGTGTTTTGCAGGGTGCCTCCGTGGTGCGGGTGCACGATGTGAAGGAGACGCGGCAGGCGCTGGCTGTGGTGCACGCGCTGGCAAGCCAAAAGGTGATGGGCTCGCATGTTTGAAGGACTTCAGATCGGGTTCAATGACGTGATGCAGATTCTGATTCTGTATGTCGCGATCTATGCCCTCATCCGGTTTGTGAAAGGCACACGCAGCGCCCAGGTGCTGCTGGGTTTTTGCGTGCTGGTGGTGTCGCTGCTGCTGTTCACCAATTTGTTCCGGTTCGATGTGCTGGCGCGCGTCGTCTATTTTTTGCTGGTGTATCTGGCGCTGAGCATGGTCGTCGTTTTCCAGCAGGAGATCCGGCGCGTTCTGGCGATGGTGGGGGGGCAGCGCCTGTTCAGCAGGTCGTATGCGTTGAGACAGGAACAGGTGCCGGAGATCTTGTGCAGGTGCATTCTCGATCTGGCGAAGGCGCGTATCGGCGTCTTGGTTGCGGTGGAGCGAGGCATCTCGCTGTACGGTTATGAGGATTCGGGAGTCAGGCTCAACGCCCTCGTCAGCCGCGAACTGATGGTGTCTATTTTCACGCCGCCGCTGCCGCTTCATGACGGCGGCATCATCATGCGCGAGGGGCGCATCGCGGCCGCGCACTGCCTCTTTCC
>CAYMLQ010000436.1:0-4521 GCA_964390795.1 uncultured Lentisphaeraceae bacterium | reverse complement strand
GTGGGCGAGAGAGGTCGCCCTTTGCAACGGGTCCGGCTCCGGTGCCGATGAGGATTCAAAGTACCAGCCACGAGTGAGGGCGTTATGGATCGACTAGGCGACAGCGCGAACGAGAAGTACGGCATCCATCTCGACGCCGATTTCTGCCGCGACAAGGGGCTTACTGCCGCGACACGGATCATACTCGGCCAGATCCGGCAGTACGCGATGAAGCCGCCTTACTGTATCGCAAGCAACGGGAAGCTGGCGGATGACTGCGGCGTGAGCTGCAACACGGTCACAACCGCTATAGCCACGCTCAGCGAGCTCGGGCTGATCAAGGTGGCGCTAGGCCGCGGAGGCCGCAGAACGATCACCGCCGTTGTCGGTGCCACCCAAGAATTGTGTGACACCGAAGCCGTGGAGATCAAAAATCCGGGGACACCTCCTCCCAAGAATTCAGGAGAGGCACCCAAAAACTGTGAGACCCCCTCCCAAAATTTGGGTGGCCATCTTAAGAGAGAATTGAAGAAGAACTTAAGAGAGAAGAAGAAGACAGCATCTTCGTCGTCAGTCCTTATTCAAGAACCAAATCCAGGAGCACACCTTGACCCTGCCGAAGACAGGGCCGTACGTGAATGGGCGGCGCAGGCGGCATCGCTGATGGGACCCCGCACGTGGCAGCACCGCCAGCGGGACGGAACCACGGCCCCCGTCCATCTCCAAGTTCCGACTCCGGCGGGGGCTTCGCCCAAGGAGATCGCCCAACTTAAGGCATTTGCAGGAGAGTTCTGGCCGGGTTGCGATCCCCGCATGGGCATGCTCCAGATCCTGCTTGCGGCAGCCTCTACAAGCGACCGCCGGGACCGGCTGCAGCAGTACGCCCACCTCGCTACCTCCGGCAGCTTGGGGGCGCGTGCGGTGCTCAGGCTCGGCGGAAGGGATGACCCTCTTGCCTTCGCCCGTGAAGCCGCTGCGGGGATCGATTCCCCTCCTTCGCCTGTGGAGCCGGGCACGGCCGCCGAGGCCGCGCAGATGCGACGCTATGCCTACAGCGACACGGCTTCGTGGGGCCAGCCTTGCTGGGAACCCTGCTGGCGTGAGGCGGCGGGCAGGTGCAAGCGCCTTTGCGCGCCTGTGGCCTTGTACATGGCGGCGGCCGCCTGCCTTTACGAGAGGGGCAGCGGCGGCTACCCGCTGCCGTGGATAGCCTGCAGCCTGTCATTCGAGAAGATGCAGAAGTTCTACCCGGTTTATGCGGCTGACCGAAAGAACGCCTGGATCGGTGGCCCGGGACGGCCCTACGCCGACCCGCAGTTTTGCGCCCACGATTACGAGCCCTGCGTTGGCCGGCAGATAGCGCAAGCCGCCGCCGCAGGCCGCACGCGGTTCACGAGTAAATCATGCCTGATGTGCGCGGCCCTGGAACTCAGGATCGTGCCCGAACTGGCAGCCTTGGTTCCGGAGTGGAAAGGCGCGGCATCTGAGCTAGCAGCCCTTCTCGACCGTCTTGCGGCCGGTACGGCGCAGGATATTCCGCCCTTCCGCAGCACGTCGTGCGGGATAGATGATTGCTCGCCGGGCAGTTTCATCAGGTGCGCGCACGGCAACGTCCGCGGCGTCGGTAAATGGGACGAAGATCCAGGGGCACAGCCATGCGAAACCACATGAACAAGATTACGGTTACGCCGCGCTACAGGGATAGCGAAACCCTCCAGCGCTTCGCTGAACGGTACCTGCGGGTCGAGTTGCCCGGTGCCGATGACGGACAGATACAGGCCGCCGCTGAGGCGTTCATCGCCGGCCTTGGAGATGAGTTTGATGAGACAGCCGATCACCCACGGAGGTGACAGGGCGCAGAGGCTACAGGATGAATTGGAAGGTCGCCACGGCGGCGGCAAGACGGTGAGCGCGCATTGCGCGAAACAACAGAGCAGAAACGGTGGCGACGCCACACGAAAGGGAAGGAAGAGAAGGATACTTATGATAACTGGTTCAAGGATCGACTACGATGCAAGAGAGCAACAGCGGATCGGTGGCTGTCACCGATTTGGAGAATCCCGATCAAGTGGCATACACTCTCGACGAGCGGACAATTGACTTGCTGACCGCGCTGGCCAGCATAGTTGTCGACGAGATTATGCAGCTCAGAGACCAAGGCATGACGCCAGCAGATATCGAGGCGTATTACGCCGAGGAAATACCGCCGATGCCGACGGTACCGATACGCAAGCGCCGGCAGAAAAAGGAGAAAGCATGAAACGTGTAGTACTATACCTCAGGGTGAGTTCGGACGAGCAGGTGCGAGGATCCTCACTGGACAGCCAGCAGTCTTCGTGCGAGGAGTATTGCAGGCGCAACGACATGCAGGTGGTTAAGGTGTTCCGGGAAGAGGGCGAGTCGGCCCGCACGGACAACCGCCCCCTGTTTCAGGAAATGCTGCGGTATTGCGCGGATAGGAAGAACCACGTGGATCACGTGCTGGTCTACAAGCTCGACCGGTTCGCAAGGAACTCTACCGACCACCACATTAACGCGGCTGCGTTATTAAGATCCAGTGTGACGGTGAGGTCGGCCACAGAGCCCATCGCCGATGACCCCGTAGGACACCTGCTGGAAACCGTGCTGGCCGGCATCGCGCAGTTCGACAACGACATCAGGGGCGAGCGCAGTCGCATGGGCATGCTGCGCATCGCCGAGCGCGGAGGCTGGAACTTCAAGGCCCCGCTGGGCTACGTGCTCGCACGTGCACCTGACGGCCTGCCGATACTGGCTATAGACCCGGTGGCGGGGCCGCTGGTCGCCAAGCTGTTCGAGGCGCTTGCCACGGGAAGGCGCACGACGGTCAGCGTGCGCTTGTACTCCAAAGATCTCGGGCTTCGAGCCCCTTGCGGGCGACCGCTTCACGAGCAGACGCTCCACAAGATGCTCAGGAACGACGTGTATGCCGGGCGCATCACAGGGGTGCTCTTGAACGGCAAGACGATCAAGGCAGCCTTCCCCGGCCTGGTGACGGAGGACTTGTTCGACAGGGTGCAGATGGTGCTTACGGGGCAGGGTCACGTGCCGTCCCCACACCTGCAATCCAATCCGGCATTCCCTCTCCGTGGGCTGATGATATGCAGCAAGTGCGGCCATACGCTGACCGCCTCCTTCGCGACCGGCGGACACGGCAAGCGTTATGGTCAGTACCGCTGCAAACACGGAGCGTGCAAGGGCGTGAACGTGCGAATGGAGGTCGCCACGCAGGACTTCATGAACCTCCTGCTGGACATCAAGATCGAGTCATCGCCGCTGCTACAGACCTTCCGGCAACGCATCATCGATGAGTGGACGCTGCGGCATGCGGAGGTGATCGCCTCACAAGGGCTTGTCAAAGTCCGAGCCGATGAACTGCTGAAGCAGCAGGATGCCCTTCTCGACAAGGCGATACGTGGCGTCGTGGATGATGCGGCCTTCACGAGGAAGAACGCCGAGCTGACCAGGTTGCTGATGGAGACACGCGTGGACTACAGGAACGCGGCGGGCAACGAGTTCGACATCGAGATGGTCATCAAGCTGGCGTGTTCGATGGTGCAGAACGCGGGAAGGCTGTGGTACAAGCTGCAGACGGTGGAGAACAGGCAGAGGTTACAGCGGGCTTTATTCCCCGAAGGACTGGTCTATGATCAGGAAAGCCGCTTTGGCACTTCTGTAAGTACTTGGCCGATAAGGGTTTTGAGTGGAAATATTGACCCTATCTCGCAATTGGCACCCCCTAGGGGAGTCGAACCCCTCTTTCCAGGATGAGAACCTGATGTCCTAGCCGATAGACGAAGGGGGCAGTGCCTGAACTAAAAAGAACTGTGATGGTGCACCCGGAGGGACTTGAACCCCCACGTCTCTCGACATAAGAACCTGAATCTTACGTGTCTGCCAATTCCACCACGGGTGCATAAAAGTGAAAAGGAGTATGCCAAAAGCGGGCCGAATCGTCAACCCCTCTTCTGAAAATATTTTAGCTTATCTCGCACTTGACTTTTAGGGGTCTAAAACGGTAAAGTCTCACTTTCTTTTAAGCCAACGTAGCTCAGCTGGTAGAGCAGATCATTCGTAATGATCAGGTCGTCCGTTCGATCCGGATCGTTGGCTCCATCTGAAACCTCGAAAACCAGCGCGACGTTGCTTTTCGGGGTTTTTGTTTTTAACGGCACCTCCCATGCAAAAGCCTTCTATGCCTCCTACCCGGCGCTTCATCACCTCGGTGCTCGTGCCCGACCGCGTCGGCCTTTTGCGCGACGTCACCCAGGCGGTGTTCTCGCTCGAGGGCAACATCGGCGCCATCCGCCAGACCGTCGTCGACGGGTTCTTCAGCCTGGTCTTCACCTCGGAGCATCCCAGCCAGGTCAGCCCGGAGGCGCTGCGCGCGCTGCTGAACGCCTCGCTGGAATCCGAAGCGGTCGTCACGGTGCTCGACTGTCCAGAGACAAGGGCGTCCGTCGTGCCAACCGGATCGCCCTCGTCAGTGACACCATCGCCGCTGTTTGTAGCTATGCCGGTCGG
>CAYMLQ010000435.1:0-4532 GCA_964390795.1 uncultured Lentisphaeraceae bacterium | reverse complement strand
TCAAGGGCTGTCTCGCGCCTGAGGAGACCGGAAAAACGAACTGAAACACATAACCATTCGGGGGAGGACTCCCGAATGCCGCGCGGGTGCCCCGCTGGTTCGCGACGGGCCCCGCGCGGCGGTGAAGGCAAAGCCGAGGTGAAGTTATGAAGCGGGTGATTTTATGGGCATGTACCGGATTGTGAATCATGCGGCGGGTGCGGCGGGCGCGACTCTGTGCGGCCGTGCGCAGCGCAGCGTCCAGGTGGCGCTCGCGGGTTCCGATATGGAGGTAACCTGCAAAGCGTGTGCGCGGGCGCTGCTCGCGGCGCAGGATCTCGAATACATCCGGAACGCCTATGGCGTGCCCGCCGTGGCGGGCCGCCGCGTCGAGTTTGACGGGCGGAAGGGTGTCATCAAAGGCGCTTGCGCCGGGCGGCTTGTCGTGCTTTTGGACGGCGATGAAACCACGGGCACCTATCATCCGATCTGGCACATGATCTATCTGAAGGACGAGGGATGAAAACGATCTGGCGCTTCACTGTGCTGTTGTGCCTGTGCGCCGTGGCGGCTGTACGGACGTGGTGGGCGTTCCGGAAGGAACACGGGGTTGAGGCGGATGATCCCGACAAGGAGCGCGATGTCTAAGCGCCGGAATAAGATCACTTCCCGCGAGATGATCGAGCGGGCGCTGGCCGCACAAAAGGTGGAGCGGCAGACGAAAGTCCGGATGGATCGCGACCTCTACGAGCGGGCGGCGGTCTGCGCCCGCTCGGTGGATGAGACGGTTTCGCGCTGGCTGGATCTCTGCACGCGTCCGCACAACCTGTACCGGGCGCAGTCGGCTGGTGTAGCAATTCCGGACGCATGGCTGTCTGCTACACGGGAAGGCGTTGTCGCGACCGTGGACGGGGCGCATGCGGATCACGATGTTTTGCGGCGGTGCGTGGCGGTCGTTGTCTTGTGGTGCGAGTCGCGGCGGCTGCCGCCGGTCGAGTGCGCGATGCGTGAGGGCGTGGATTACCTGGTGGAGCGGGAGAGAGAGTTGCGTTAATGCGTTAATGCCTTATTGCGTTATTGGAGAGCGGTAACCGCGAATCACGCGAATGGCGCGAATGGGAGTTTAACGCAAGGGCGCAAGGACGCGAGGTATACGGATGAAGCGTTGCGGGGAGTGCGGTCTGTTCTGTTCGTGCGGGGCGCTGTGGCCGTCGGGGATGTGCCTGCCTCGCGGTGACAAGCTGACAGATGCGGCCGGGGCGGCCTGCATTTGCTGGGAGCGGGACTGGCGCGGGGTCGACCAGTCCGACGGCGTTGCGGAGAGGACGGCGGAAGACGAAAGGGCTGGCGATGAAACCTTTGATGGCGTTCACGGTGAAGGCGCACTGGGGGCTGCTGATCAGCGCGGGTCTCAAGACGTGCGAAAACCGCAGTTTCCGCGTACCGCCGGGGTTCTACCTGGTGCACGCGTCAAGCAGCCTGAGCTTTTCTGAATGGTGCGCGGGCAGCATGTGGATCGCGGATCGGTTCGGGACCGCGATCATCTGCCCGTCGTTCGACCTGTGCCGCGTTTGGTGCGGCCAGATCGTGTGCGGTGTCCGGATCGTCTCGGCGCTGACCGCGTCGTCGGACCCGTGGTATCTGGGGGACGTGGCCTGGGAGTTGGAAAACCCGGTGCCGTGCGCACATGGCGTCACGGCAAAGGGCAATCTCGGCGTGTGGCCGGTGAGTGATGAGGTGGAGACGCGTTATCGTGAGGGCGTCAGGTCGCTTCGATGCGGCCAGAAAGTGAGGGTGTGAGTATGGTTAGTAGTCAAAGTGTTTTACCCGTATCATATCGATCTTGCGCGGATCAAAAGCAAGGCCGACCTGCTGGGCTGGGTCTTGCACCTCTGTAACAAGACTTGGATGAACACCGAGTATCTTGGCGAGTTTATCAAACGCGTATGCATGATCAAGGGATGGAAACGTGAGGGGCTAAAATGATTTCGCCGAGCATGATCTATTTACACAAGAAACGTTATCCCACGTTCGATGCGGCCGGCCTGGTCGCATGGATGAACGAACATAGAAACTGGCATTGGTTTCGGACCGTGTCTGCCGCAAATAAACTTTGGCGGCGGCACAAGTCGATGGCCCGATATGCCGAAAAGAGATGGTGATGAGAATCCCCTAACCTGTTTGTCCGTTTCTCGCGAAACGACCCTGCTTACCCCTGCTTACCCCGATACGACCCTTCTTACCCTCCACCAACTGTTACCCAGCCCGCCCGCCACCCTTTTGAGAGAAAACAACGAACCCATCAACTGCAAACCGTTTACAGTTGATGGGTTATAATTCCTTGATTTGCAAGCAAACTTTTTCTTTCGACTGTCCAAGTTGGCCAGTTAAAACGACCAACAATAAGATTTATTGTCGAGTCGGGGGTCTAAGTTATTACCCGTGATTACGGTAGCCTCACAACCCGGAAGCCAAAGCGGTGGTCACCGCTTTTCGGTTCATTGGTGTTGCGGTACGCCGAACGGACATAGTTGGCACCTTCTTCCCAACAACCGCCGCGAACCCCGCGAAGAAGGCCTGTTGCCGCAGGGCCGGTCGGATTGGATGATGGCGAGGTTGCATAATATGTCGAAGAAAACCAGTCCCAGCACCACTCTTCCACATTGCCGTTCATGTCGTATAATCCGTATCCGTTCGGCGAGAATGAACCCACAGGACTGGTGTAGGGTTCCGGGTTATTATCGTAATCGGGATGATAACCTCGAGTCGAACTCGTATCGTAGACGAAAGAATTGGAGCTGTGGTAGTTTGCCTGCAAGTGCGTGCATGTGTCGCCCCATGAGTAGCGTGTGCCGGAGATTCCGCCCCGCGCGGCCTTCTCCCACTCGGCCTCGGTCGGCAGACGGTATCCATTGGCCGACCAGTTGCAGACGATGGTGTCATACTGTCCGCTTTTGTAAACACTCCCGTTATACGTGTAACACGGTGTCAATCCCTCTTTCTGGCTGCGGGCGTTACACCACTTCACGCATTGGTACCAGTTCACGGTATGGACAGGATGGGTGTCCGCCTTGCCTGCGCCAACGCCTTGCAGATCGTAGCCATTGTCGCTGCTCCAGGCACGCACCTCACGCCACAGGGACCATGTCACCTCGGTCTTGTCCATGTAGAACGCGCTCACATCAACCGTATGGACGGGCAAGCAATACGAGACGGCGTCATGGGTGTCCCCCATCAGGAAGTTGCCCGCCGGAATGAGTGTCATGCCTGTCGGTGACGCAGTATCAAAAATACGCGCTGACTTCGTGCCATTCACTATTTCACACTGAGCATAGTCCACCCAGTTGTTGGGTTCAGTTAACGATGTCGCCCGCTGCACCACACCCTGCTGTACGCCTTCCGTTGTTTCGCTTGTCCAGGCCATGGTTCCATCCGCACCAAGCGCCGTAATCCTCGTGGCCACGGGCGAGACAATCCGGAAGTATGCTGCGGAAAGCATAAATGAGATACCATTTTTGTATGTCGCGGACACGGTAATATTTAAAGCCGGCACGGTAACCAGCGTGGTCGCAGAGGTCACATTTGCCACGTATTGCGTATCTCCTGTCCACTGGTCAAATGTCTTCGTCGCGCCGAAAACCGGCGGAGCATTCGCGGTAATTGTCACCTGCTGTCCGTTCGTGTACGACCCGCCTCCCGTTCCGCCGTCGACCGTCAGCGTGTAAACGTCTTTGTACGTCGCCGTCAGCGCGATCGCCAAGGCCGGCATAGTCACTGTGGTGGTCGAAGAGACGGCATTCGCGGCATATTGTGTGTCGCCGGTCCACCGGTCGAAAGCCTTGCCTGCTGCCGGCGCGTTCGCCGTGATTGTCACCTGCTGTCCATTCGTATACGAGCCTCCGCCGGTGCCGCCCGTAACGGTCAGAAGATATCCGGTGATCCATAGCGCGGTGGGACGGCCCGCCCACGTAGCCGGAACTGTGCCGAAGCCTGTGGCGGCAGACAAGCGGTAGACGACGGGAACAGAGCCGGGTGCGCCGAAAATATAAGTGCCGGGTGTCGGCGCGTTACCGTAGAAATAGGCTGCCGTCAGGCTGGAGCAACCGCCGAAGGCAGTGTTTCCGATGCTGGTGACACTGGCGGGTATCGTGACGCTTGTCAGGGCGGTGACCCCTCCGAATGCATTGGCCGCGATGATGGTGACAGGCAGAGTGGCAATCGTGCCGGGGATGGTCACCGCGCCGCCGGCTCCTGTGTATCTCTCAATGGTGACTGCACTCCCGGTGCTTGAATAGGTGAAATCACCTGACTGCAACGCCAAGGCGGCAGTTGACGTTGATAACAACAAAAGTGCCGATAAACAGGAGACTCTTACGATATACAATGACGAGAGTGACAACTTCAAACCATTATGCGTGCGCGTCATCCAAGTTGTATTCATAGGAGCCTTTTTGGTGAGCGGTAAACAGGTGTTAAAAACAACCGTTTGAAGTTTAGACACTAGCATCCCATAGGCTTGGCCGGCTACATGCCGGTTCCCATGATTGGCATCT
>CAYMLQ010000434.1:0-4540 GCA_964390795.1 uncultured Lentisphaeraceae bacterium | reverse complement strand
CACGTGGGGCGGGGCGCGCTGCTGCTGATTCACTAGGTGGCTTGCGCGCGCCCTGGCTGGAAGGACGGCCATCTGACAAGCGCACGCCCGCGAAAGGGGGAGTAGCGAAAAAGACAATCTCGATTGCCTAAAGTACAATT
The DNA here is from genome assembly GCA_964390795.1 of uncultured Lentisphaeraceae bacterium. Lineage (GTDB taxonomy): Bacteria > Verrucomicrobiota > Kiritimatiellia > RFP12 > UBA1067 > CAYMLQ01. Next base: position 4,400 of record CAYMLQ010000434.1, on the reverse strand, counting down.
GCCGAGTTTGATGGGTTCGAGTAGGATGACTACCAGCAAAGGTCTTATGTGTCCGAGTTGCAGGCGAGCAAGTAAAGAGAATGTATATGAAAAACCGTTGGATCGGGTCTGTTTCCATTGCGTTATGGACGCTCGTTTGCGCGGCTGAGACCCCGGGCCCGAATGTGCTGCTGCTGTTCTCGGATCAGCACAACGCTGACGTCATGGGCTGCGCGGGACATGCGCTTGTCAAAACGCCGACTCTGGATGCGCTGGCGCAGAAGGGGGTGCGGTTCACCCGCGCGTATTGTCAGGACGCCATCTGCGTGCCCTCGCGCGTCTCGCTGATGACGGGCCTGTATCCGCGCTCCACAGGCTGCCTGTACAACGGGGACGAAGATCAGTTTGACGACCAGCGGGACTTCCGCCCGCTTCAGCAGGCCCTTAGCGCAAGCGGCTACTTTACCGCGTTCGCCGGAAAGCAGCATCTTGGGAAGCGACGGCTCGTCCTAGGTTGGGACCGGAGCGCGACGGTGCTTCCGCTCAAGGCCGAACCCCTGCAGGAAAGCTATTTCGATTGGATCCGCGAGAAGGGGCAGGAGGCCGCGTTTCAGCGCGACTGGGACGGTTCGCTTAAGTCGGATCTGTGCGCGCACATCTCGGCTCTGCCGGACGAACTCCGTGACGCGGCCTACACTGCAGCCAAGGCGACGGGTTTCATCAGGGAGGCCGCGCGCCAGGGCCGGCCGTTCTTCTGCTGGGCGTCGTTCCACGGCCCGCACCAGCCCTATACGCCGACTAAGCGCTGGGCCGATCTCTATCCGTCCGAGCATATTCTCTTGCCCGACACGGTGAGCGAGCCCGTCGAGAATCTGCCTCCGGATCTGCAGAACTGGCGCAAGAACGTGAAGACGCCGTGGAATCTGGCGACGGCCGCGCAGAACCCCGACCTGTACCGGCGCTACATCGCCAGCTACTATGCGCAGGTGTCGGAAGTTGACCACTACCTCGGGCAGGTGCTGGCCTGCCTGGACGAACTCGGCGTGCGCGAGAACACGATCGTGATCTACGCCTCGGACCACGGCGACTTCGTGGGGCGGCACGGCATAGTGGAGAAGTGCGCGGTGGGGCACAACGTGTACGAGGAGACGCTGCGCGTGCCGCTGATTATCTCCTGGCCCGGACACTTCCGTCAGAACGCGACGTGCGACAGCTTGGCGGAGCTGGTGGACATTTACCCGACCGTGGCTGAGCTTCTCAAGGTTGGGCGGCCAGATGGCATTCCTTCGCTGGCCGGGCGGTCCTTGGTCCCGGCTCTGACCGAGGGCAAGCCCACGGGACGGCAGTACGCGTTTTCGGAAAACTGGTCGCAGGCGACCGTCATCGGCGTGCGGTACAAGCTCGGCGTCTGGCAAGACCCCGGCACTGCCTACGCCCGCTGGGATTGGCGCGGCAAAACGCGCGATCAGCTCTACGACCGGCAGAGCGACCCTCAGGAGCGGAACAATCTGATTGGCAAACCGGATGTGGCGGCTGTCGAGAAGGAGCTGCGCGACGCGCTGGCCGAGTGGCAGCGCACGACGCCCGGCGAGGGTAAAGCGCACGTGACCGAAGCCCGTCAGAAGACCGCACCTCGAAAGCCCGCAGAGAAGAAAGCCCAGCCGATAAGGCCGAATGTGATCACGCTGATCGTGGACGACCTCGGCTACGGCGACGTGAGCTGCCTCTCAAGCGGGATGGTCAAGACGCCGAACCTTGATCGCCTAGCCCAATCTGGCGTGGCTTTTACCTCCGGCTACGCCACGGCGCCGCTGTGCGGTCCGTCGCGCGCGGGATTCTACACGGGGCGGTATCAGCAGCGGTTCGGGTTTGTCGATAACGACGGCGCGATACCGGCGGACGTGCCTGGCTTGCCGGGTGTTCTGCGGGCGGCCGGATATCGGACCGCCTTGATCGGCAAATGGCATGGCGACGGCCCGCTGCCGCACGCGCGCGGATGGTTTGACGAGACGCTCTGCTCTCCCAAGCCCAGCCCCTTCATTCCGTACCAGGGGCCGACGCTGGCGCGCAACGGCAAGCTTGAGAAGACCTCGGGATACAGCACCGACACCTTTGCGCAGGAGGCGGAGTCCTTTATCGAACGGAACAAGTCCGCTCCGTTCGCGCTGACCGTCGCTTTCAATGCGCCGCACATCGACCGCGTCGTGGAGAAGTTCTTTGTCACGCGCCAGAAGTTCGACGAAGCCCAAGCTGCAGGGCGGGTCTACGATGTACCCAAGTATCCCACGGCGCGTCCGGGCGAGGCCGCCCGCTATGCCAACCAGTTTCCCGGTGATCAGGCGAGGGCAGACACGGTGGCGACGATTGCGGCGCTGGATCAGGCGGTCGGGCGGATTCTCGACAAGCTTGAGCAGACCGGGCTGACGCGGAAGACCGTGATCTTCTTTTTTGCGGACAATGGCGCGCATCCGGAGAACCGCTCGGAAAACGGTGTATTGCGCGACTATAAATGGAGCCATTACGAGGGCGGTGTCCGCGTGCCGTTTCTGGCGGCGTATCCCGGCGTGTTCCCTGCGGGGCTGACCTATTCTGAAGCGGTCAGTACGCTGGATATTTTCCCGACTGTCGCCGCGCTTGCTGGCGTCACGCGCCCCGCCAATCTGGACGGCGTGAGCCTCGTTCCCTATTTGAAAGGGGAAAAGAGCGGCGCGCCGCACGAGTCGCTTTTCTTCAGCACGACGAGGCACGGAGCCGTTCGGCAGGGCCAATGGAAGCTGGTGCTGACTCCTGACGGCGCACCGCAGCTGTTCGACCTCGCGCGGGATGTCAGCGAGAAAAACGACCTCGCCGCAGCGGAGCCTGAGCGTGTCCAAGCTCTGAAACAACAGTGGCAGGCCTGGAGCGCTCAGATGCCCGCGCCCGTTTCAAGGGGCAAGACCAGCAAGGAATGAAAAGCAAGGGGGGGGGCTTATGTTGAGAAGAATGCGGTTATTGTCTTTGGTGTTAGTGACTGGAACGTGTGATGCGGCTGTGACGTTTAACCGTGAGTTTTCGCCTCTTGAGGGATTTGTGTCTGCGCCGGAAAACCCCTATAGGCAGGAGCTTTGTATCAACGGCACGTGGCAATTCCAGCCTGTGGCTATTCCTGCTGGCTGGATTCCCGATCAAGGGAATCCGCCAGCGCTTCGGTTGCCCGATGCGAACCAATGGGATCAGGTGCCGATCAAGATCCCGTCTCCGTGGAACATCAACGCCATCGGCCATGATCCCAAGGGCGGCGGGATGGATGCCCGCACATTCCCGACTTATCCGGACCGCTGGAACCAAGCCAAGATGGGATGGCTGCGCAGGTGCGTGACGATTCCTGAATCATGGAAAGGGCTGCGGATCTGTCTTCACTTGGAGGCTGTGGCGGGAGACTGCCGGATTCTGGTGAACGGCAAGGAGGCAGGGTTTCACTTCGACACCTCCCTGCCAGGTCAGTTCGACATCACATCTGCGGTGCACTGGGACAAGGAGAATGAAATCCTGCTCGGCATTCGAGATGCTCGCCTCTACGCTGAGAAAGGAACTTATGGCAGACTGACCTATCCGACCGGAAGCTGGCTGGAAGGCGCGGCCGGCGTGTGGCAGGACGTGTATCTTCTGGCCAAGCCCGCTGTCCATGTTACAGACGTGTTCCTTCAGCCGCGGCTTGACGAGGACCTGCTGGTCGCCGAGGTGGAGGTCGTCAACACGACTGACGCGAAGCAGTCCGTGACAGTGGAAGTGCCGGTCTACGAATGGAGCAACAAGACCGACACGTCAAAAGAGAACATGCTGAAGGCGCCAGAAATTGCGTGGTCCCTCGGCGCTGAGGCGCTTCGGATCGCCGCGGCCCGCGTCGAGCTTGCGCCCGGCGAGAAGAAGACGGTGACGCTTCAGGAGAACGTGAAGGGCCGCCTGAAGAAGTGGGAGGTCTGGACGCGCGGCAAGCCCTTTCTGTATGCGGCCGTGGCTCAGGTCGGCTCTGGCGGAAAGACGGTCGATAGCAAATTCGAGCGCTTCGGCTGGCGGCAGGTGAAGCTGGAGAAGGGCGATTTCCTTCTCAACGGCGTCAAGACGAAGCTGATGCACGACGGCTGGCACTTCACCGGCGTGCCGTGCATGACCCGCCGCTACGCGTGGGCCTGGTACACCTTGGCCAAGGACGCGCACGTCAATCTGGTGCGCCCGCACGCCATGCCATACCCCCGCTACTTTTACGACCTAGCGGATGAGATGGGCATGCTGATCATGGACGAGAGCGGCATCTTCGGCAGCCACTGCAACTTCAATTACGACTCGGAAAAATTCTGGGAGCGGAACGGGGCGCACGTGGAGCGGCTGGTGCGCCGAGACCGCAATCATCCGTCCGTCATCGGCTGGAGCGTGGCGAACGA
>CAYMLQ010000433.1:0-4551 GCA_964390795.1 uncultured Lentisphaeraceae bacterium | reverse complement strand
TTGTAGACGAACGGCACGCCGTCGAGCGTGAAGAGCGCGACCAGCGCAGCCTCCACACGCTCCGCACCCCAGCGCTTCTCCACGCGGTTGTCATAGTCGTCGTTGGCGATATCGTGGTTGTCGATGAAGCGGACGAACTTCGCGCCGCCTTTCGGGCGCTCGCTGTACATGGTATCCCACAGCTTCCGGATCGCCGCCGCGCTCTCCCATTTCTTGTAAGCGTCGCCCCAGCCGTAGCACACATCGAACGCCTTGAGCTGGTTCTCCCTCTTCGTGCCCTCCGCCAACATGCCCACATCCGGACGGATCTTCTCAAGACGGTCGCGGCCCGTCTCCCAAAAATCCAGCGGCACGCCGTCGGCCACGTCGCAGCGGAACCCGTCCAAGCCGAAGTCGCGTACCCAGTACTCCATGTTCTGCCACAGGTACTCGCGCAGCGCGGGAGAGGCGAAATTCAAGCCCGGAAAGTTCCACGACTTGAGCACGATCTTGCCCTCCTTGTCGCGCTGAACGAACTCGGGATGCTTGTCGAGGAACACCGCTTGGGGGCCGCAGTGAAGAAAGACCATGTCGAGCATCACGCGCAGCTTGAGCGCGTGCGCCGCCGCCACAAAGTCTTTCAGATCCTGATCCGTACCGTACTCGGGGTCGACGTGGTAGAAATCCTTCATGCGATACGGATTGCGCGGGTTGTTGAGGCCCGACTTTTTCTGGCGCGGGCTCCAATAAGCCTGATCCATGTCGTCGTCCGCAACAAACATGGGGCAGAGATAGAGCACCGTCACCCCGAGCCCTGCCAGCTGCGGCAGCCGCACCTCGGCGGCCTTGAGCGTGCCCTCGGGCGTGAAGGCCCTCAGGTACATCTGGTACATCACGCCGCCCGTCAGCCACTCCGGCGACGTCCGCGCCTGCCGCTGGCTGAGCGGCACATCCGCCGCCAGCGTCACACACGCCATCGCCAGCACGATTCCCAACAAACCGACACTCTTCTTCATTTTTTCTCCTCCGCGTTCTCCGCGTCTCCGCGTGACCTTTGTTTTCCCGACTCCTGACGCTCGACGCCCGACTCGCGGGTTATCGCCACGGCCTACCGCTACTGCCTACTGCTACTACCTACTGCTACTGCCTACCGCTACTGCCTACTGGCTTACCTCGATCTCGTACCACACCGTCGCGTACTGCGGCCCGATCACGATGACCGAACCGCCGCCCTCGCCCTTGACCACCGGCACCTCGCCCTTGCGCTCGCCGCGCGGGTCGAGCGCGAAGCACGCCGTTTTCGCGGGGTCGGACGGCAGCGTCACCGTCGCCGGCACGCCCTCGACCCGCACCGTGCCGCTGCCCCACGACAGACGATCGCGCAAGGCCGCTGACTTCACGCCCACGGCGTCCAGCACCGTGCCCTCGTTTTCGGCAGCGCCGGTCGCCGCCAGAAGCACGCTGGCGGCCACGCCTTTCTCGCCGAAGCCCGTGGCCTGCCGCGAGGTCAGCGAAACCGTGGCCCAGCCGAGGCGCGTTTTGCCGACCGCCAGCCTGACCCCTCCCAGCGTGATCTCGCGGCCTTCGGGGAAACCGCTGAAGAGCTTCGTGTTCGGCGTGTTGACGTTCCAGTAAGCCTTGCCCGGCTGCTCCCGGTTCCAGGTCAGCTCGCCCGTGTCGCTCGCGATGACCTTGGCGTCCGCAGCCAGCTTACCTATCACTTCAAGTTCTTGGTTCTTCGTTCGTGGTTCTTGGTTAAACGTTACCCCCTCGTTTGTTCCTGCTTCGCGGGCGGCGGGCTTGCCCGTAAAGGTCATCGCCGTCCGGTGGACGAGCGCGAGCCGGGCGTCGTAGCCGACCGACCCGATGCTGGCGCTGATGGCCTTGGAGCCCGCGAGGCGGTCGAAATAGGCGGGCTCGTCCAGCGCGCCGACCACCGTCTTCTGCGCCTCGCGCACGTCGCCGCGCAAGTACATCGCCGCGCAGGCGGGCATGTGCGCCAGCACCTCGGTGCGCGCGATCATGCTGAAAAAATAGGTGTTGCGGAGCGGCTCGAAATCCGGGCTGTGGTTGTAGGTGTACTCGAACACGCCGTCCCACCCTTGAAACGCACCGTACGCGCGCAACAGTGGCTGCCCTTCCGCTCCGTACTGGTTCGGGAACGGATGGTTGTACTCGCTGACCGTATAGGGCTTGCCGTCTACGCGCTCGCCCGCCAGCCCGAGGATACAGTTCATCGAGTTGACCATCGGCTCGTTGCGGATCTCCCACTTGGGATTGACGCTCGGGTGGCACCAGTAGGAGTGGTTGTCCACGTAGTCTAGCTCCGCCTGCAACTGTGGCGGGCTGTAGCCGAGCTGCGTGCCCGAGATCGGGGCTTTCACCTTCAGTTCGTTCTTGAGGAAACTGGCGATGCCTGTCCAGTAGGAGCGCTCCGTGTCCACCAGGAACCGGTAGAAATCGCGGCGGGCCTGCAACGGCACAAAGCCGCTGTTCTTTACGACCGGCACCGAGCCGTCCTCGAGCCGGGAGGCCTCGTTGAGCGCGCTCGCCGCGCCGCTTTGGAAGGAGAGGTCATCGATCTCATACGCGCCCGCCGCAAAGCGCGTCAGCTGGACCTGCGCCGTGTCGGAGTCCGCCGCCGCGACAAACGGAAGCGTCAGCGTCTTCCACGCGGAGCCGACTTTGACCGTCTGGTGGATGCCCAGCGAGCGCCAGCCGTCTTTCGTGTCAGCGACCGCCAGCCCGAGCGTTGCAGCGCCGTCTCCCTGCGTGCGGCGGATCTTGAGCGAGAGCGTGTAAGCCTGGCTCTTCTTCACCGACACCGCGCGGAACAGCTTGGGGAAAAACTCGTCACCCCCGCACGCCACGTTGACTTTGAAAACCCCGCCCGACGCCGAAGCAGTGGCCGCCGCCGACCCCAGCGACAGGATCCAGCGCTTGCCATCCACGCCGACCGGCTCAGCGAAGCCGCCCTCCGCTATCTGCTCGTTGCCCAGCGGCGTCGCGACCCACTTCCACGACTCCTGCATCGCGGCGGTGGACGCATACTTCTTGCCCAGCCAAGCGTTCCACTGCTTGCGGAACTCGCCCGCATACGGCTCGGGCAAGTGATCGAGATCGCCGCCATGGTAGTTGTTGAAGAGCGCGTTCTCATTGTTGATCTCGACCACCGCCACACAGGGATCGTCCGCGTACGCGAGGCCGGTGAAAGGATTCACCCGGGCCAGCAGGGCCTTGGCATAGGCTTTTTCTGAAGCGATCATGAGAGGGTCGAAAAAGCTGAGCCCCTTGGGAAACCGTGCGACATGGAGATTCATGTTCACGTAGATACCGCGCTTCTTGAGGGCGGCGATCAGGTAATCCTGACGCTCCACCTGCTCCGGTGCGAGCCGGAACGGCAGCGCCGGGTCAGCCTGAAAGGCAGACGGCAACGCCCCGTCCTTGCCGAAAATCCCGGTCTCCTTTCCGGTCATGAAGTTGCCGTATTCCGCATCGAAGTAGTGCAGGCGCACGCAATTGAGGCCGAAGCGCGCGAGCCGCGCCGCCAGCTTGTCCGACTGCTCGTGCGTGGGAAAATTCGCCGGACCGGTCAGGTTTGTGGCATGGAGCCTCACGCGGCCCCTGTCGTTGACGAAATGGCCGTTCTCTACGCGAACGAAACCATGCTTGCCTGCCGGTGCGTCGAGCAGGTGGGCCACGCTCGACGCGTTGTTTGGGGCGTCATATGAGATGAGAAAGGGAAACAGCGGCGCTAAATCCTCGGCCGCATGCGCAGCCATGGCGCAACCTATCAGTCCGACGAGCCCAATCTTTCCGACCATATCACTTCCCCCTAAACGTTAAGTCCGTCCCAGACACTCATATCACCGTTACTGTACTTCTCTGGGGCAAGATTAACAAGCGGGCTTTGCGCAAAATAAATATCAGTTTTGCGCAAGGTCCGGATTCCGGAGGAAACATCTGTAACGTACGCGACCTCAGGAGCCTGGGTTGCGCAGGCGCTGTAGGTCGGGGTCGCAACCAAGAGGTCCGAGCTTGTTACTTTCACACTTCATGAAGTATGAAAGTATCCAGCCAAAGGCGCCTCTAATCGGCAACTTGTTCGAGATTACTTCTGCCGGTGAGACCGTCTGGCAGTATATCAATCCGATGGTGCACGGCGGCATCCTCGCACAGGGTGAACTGCCCGGCAAAGACGTGCGCGGCCACCTCTGGAACGCCGTGTTCAAAATTCACCGCTACGCGCCCGATTATCCGGGTTTGGCTGGACGCGACCTGACGCCGAAGGGCGTCATCGAGTTGCCGGTCTCACAGAAGGGCAAGACCGGACTCGACCAGGCGAACGCGCCCGCCGAAGACAAGGAACGCATCCAACAGAAACAACCCAGGGGCGGCGGCAATCGGGAAAACCGTCCCCCGCGCGAGGGCCGTCGATAGCCGAAGGCGTTCGCGCCGAACTTGACGGACGGTTGGATGCATTGGAGTTCAGCAGTCCTTATTTCGATGCCCATGACATCCGGGTTCACGAAGCCGTTGCACGAGTTGGTGTGGCACACAAGGTGGACTTAT
>CAYMLQ010000432.1:0-4555 GCA_964390795.1 uncultured Lentisphaeraceae bacterium | reverse complement strand
GCAGCCAGCGCATCCGCACCTACAACTTCCCGCAGAACCGCATGACCGACCACCGGGTGAACCTGACCCTCTACAGCCTCGACCGGATTGTGGAGGGCGATCTGGCTCCGCTGCTGGACGCGCTTCACGCCTACGACATGGACCAGCGCCTCGAGGCGGAGCTGGGCGTCAAGCGGTAACGGCTTACGCGCCCTTGCCCAGATCCGCTGCGGCAACCCGCGCGAGGCGCTGCTTTTGCCGACGGGCGACGACGCGGTGGCCTAGGATCAGCAGGAGCACGATCAGACCAAAGACGCCGAGCCGGAGCCGCGTGTCGCGCAGGTAGGGGAGGATATACTCCGCGATGAACTCCGAGACCTGCAGGAAAATCAGCGCCTGCACCAGCGCTGCAACAAACAGCAGCAGCAGAAACCGAGGCACGGGATACCGTATCGCGCCCGCCGACACATAGGCGATGGTGCGGGCGCCGGGAAGAAAGCGGGCGATCACCACCGTCTTGCAGGCGTGATGTTCAAAGTGCGTCTCCATCCACTCCAGCCGCGCCGCATCCACCCAGCGGCGGCGGACCAGGAACTGGGTCGCGTAGCGCCCGATGACATACAGCCCGATGTCGCCGGCCATCCCGCCGATCGTCATCGTCACGAAGGCCAGCCACCAGTTGATATGGCCGGCCGCCACCAGCAGGCCCACCCCGCAGCGTGCAGGATCCTCGATGAAACAGGCTCCGGCGGCAATCAGCAGGCCTTGAAGCCACAGGTTGTTCGACAGGTGCCCGCAAATCTGGATAAAGGTCTCTTCCATGAACCGCGTGATTATCCCAAGAAACACGCGCAACCTCAAGCGCCAATCTGCGGGTGCGATTCAGTTTAGTTGAAACTGAATCGCACCAAAGGAGTATTTAGGAGTTAGTATTTAGGAGTTGAACGCGCACCGACCCTCGGAAACAAAGCGTTTTTTGAGGATGGCCCCTTCGCGGCCTTGGGTTTGACGCAGGATCATTCGTGCCCTCATCGTGAGGACACGAAAACCAGGCTCTTGTCGCATAGCATAAGATCGCTGAGGCCAGGCCTCCGGCGCAACCCTAAAAAATACTTTACGTTCCTGACATTTCGCGCTTGCGTCCCCTCCCCGTTTTGCCCTACTCTATGCATACAACGAAAGAATGGTCTTGCCCGATGGTATGGAGAACGGGTGTTTTCTTGCTGTCCGGCCGGATTTTTGAAGGTTTAACAGATAACAGCACTGATAGGAGGGTTTCTTAAATGAACCTGACTTCAAAGCGTATGCTACAGTTTATTATGGTCTGCGCGGGCGTAAGCGCGTTGACCGCAGCGGCGGAACCGACTTTGTTCGTCGCCGACTCGTTCGAAGCGCCTGATGGGTCGGACAACAAGCCGATCGTCGAGTACAAGTGGGTGGTCGATGGTCAGACAACGACTACGAACTGGTTTATGGCTGACGGCGATGCCTCGAAGATCGTGGCACTGGACAACAGCGCGGCCAGCGTCGGCGCCAAAGGGCGTCCGTTCGCCATCGCCGATACGGATCTGGTACTGAACCTCGAGACAGAGGGACAGACTCTCTCGCGTACGGTGGGCACCCCGCTCACGTTCGGCGAAGCCACGCCCGTCTACGTCGATACCCTGATCAAATTCACGCCCAGCGAGGACAATCCGACGATCGTCGACGAAAGCGTGAAGGCCGCTGTCTTCGTGGACGTCAACTCCAACCTGTGCATCTTCCACGGTGTCGATAGCTCGGGCTCGGCGGCCGCCGTGGCCACCTCCACCACCGTGCTGATCAATCCGGAGCTGTGGTATCGCTTGACCATCAAGTTGAGCAACATGCCGGATGCGCCCTTGGACAAGGTGTTTCAGGTCTACCTCAACGGTGAGTTGATCGTTGACGCAGCCGGCATGGACGAGACCTATGCGTCACCCGGCTCGTTCTTCTATACGTCATCGAACGAGTCGACCCTCAGCATGATCGCCTTCCAAGGCACCGGCAAGATAGACGAGTTGGTTGTGGCTGATATGGCCAACGGCTTCGATGTCGCGCCGGCTTCAGTCTTGCTGACACTCGCGTTCGATTCGGCGATGGTCTCCGTCACCACGGGTGGCGTTGCGGTTGCCAATCTGGACGTGGTTCCGACCGACACGGCTGTCGTCATCACCGCCCAGCCCTGGTTTGAGATCACCAACCCTGGCGCCTTGTTCATCGGTGGCGACACCACGAACAAGTTCGATGCGATGATCACCGGCATCAACGGTATGGTCAGCAGCGGCGTCACCGCTACGAACACGATCATTGCGGCAGCATTCAGCACCACCGCTGGCTTGCCGTCGGGCTTCGGATCTTACTCGATTGGCTCGATTACGACGTGGGCGCAGGCTAACGGGCAGACCCCGGAGAGCATGACGGCTGCGATGCTGGACGACTACCTGTTCAACGTCGTGCCGGCAACCGACGCGAAACTCGTGATCCAGTCGATCGAAGTGATAGGCGAGAACGCCACGATCGTGGTCACGACCGATAAGCCGGGTACGGTCACCGCGCTGAGCGGCATCAACGGCACGCTGAAGTACTACACCACAGATGATCTGAGCGTAGCCTTCGAATACGTGGGCGACATTTCAGTCACGTCTGCTGGCACGACCGTCACGAAGGTCATCCCGCTGGTCGACGGCAAGTTCATCAAAGCTGTCCTTGAGTAGAGCGAACCTGACCTTCCGGATGGCCGGAAGAGCAGAAAGTTGACATACAGGGGCTCGCGGAAACGCGGGCCCCTGTTGTTTTTTCGGTAATCGGTTGGTGACAGGGGTTGTGCGAGGTTCGTGCGTTTCTGATGAAAGGGTGTCGCAAGCTATGGAGAACGGGCGTCCTCGCCCGTTGGAATGGCGATCGCATATCCGGCCGGGCGCATCCCCGTTTCACTGACTTCAAACGGAAACGAGAACCGTTGACGGCGGCTCAGCGGGGACGCTTCGCCCTACCGCTTGCGGCCAAGCAGTTGACAGGTGCGGAGCAGGTAGGGCGAAGCGTCCCCGCTGAGCCGCCGCGACTCCGGTTTCGTTCGGGGGAGCACCCGGTCAGTGAAACGGGGATGCGCCCTATCCGGCCGCAGTCTGTTTTTTCGGTTTGCGCCCCCCCTGCATACTATGGTACTCTATCGTATACGGTAAAGGTTAAGTCCGAACGGGGCGCGAGCCCGAAGCTATTGGAGTCTTTTTATGCCCAAATTCGCATACATCGCAGTGGATTCCGCCGGAAAAGAGAACCGCGGCACGATTGAAGCACCCAATCAGGCGCAAGCCGTGGCCAAAGTCCGCAGCCAGGGGCTTTTCCCCACCGCGATCGGTGTCGCGGCCGGAGCCGAGGGCGGCACGGCAGCCAAAGCGCCCGCGCCCGGAGCGAAGAAGAGCGCCGCGCCGGCGGCGGGCAAGAAGTCGTCCGTCAAGCTGGAGTTCAAGCTGCCGAGGTTCCTGCGCGGCCGCGTGAAGCAGAAGGACCTGACCACGCTGACGCGCCAGCTCGCGACGCTGGTGGACGCCGGCCTGCCGCTGCTGCGCGGCCTGCATGTGCTGCAGCGCCAGACGCCCAACGCGGCGCTGAAGGAAGCGCTGACCGGCATGTGTGACGCGGTCGAGAGCGGAAGCACCTTCTCGGAGTCGCTCCAGAACTACCCCAAGATTTTTAACAACCTCTACATCAACATGGTGCGCGCGGGCGAGGCCGGCGGCGTGCTCGAGGTGGTGCTCAACCGTCTGGCGGAATTTGCCGAGAAAGCCGAGCGCATCAAGAACAAGGTCAAGGGCGCGATGGTCTACCCCATCGTCGTGTTCTTCGCCGCGATCGGCATCACGGGTTTCTTGCTTGTGGCGGTGATTCCCAAGTTCAAGGACATCTTCAACGACCTGCTCGAGGGTAAGCCGCTGCCGGCCATCACGCAGTTCGTGATGGACGCCAGTAACCTCGTGATGCACAACGGTCTCATGGTGGTGGCCGGCATCGCAGGTTTTGTGGTTCTGTTCAAGATTTTCGCCAAGACCAAGACGGGCAGCTACATGCTCGATTATTCCAAGATCAACGCGCCCATGTTCGGCTCGCTGGTTCGCCGTACGGCGGTCGCCCGCATGGCGCGCACGCTGGGCACGCTGCTGTCGTCAGGCGTGCCGGTGCTCCAGGCGCTGATCATCGTGCGCGACACCACGGGCAACGCCGTGATCTCGCGCGCCATGCAGTCGGTTCACGACGCCGTGAAAGAGGGCGAAAGCATGACCGACCCCCTGGCGGCCAGCAAGGTCTTCCCGCCTATGGTGATCTCCATGGTGGAGGTCGGCGAGGAGACGGGCGCCCTGCCCGACATGCTGACGCGCATTGCGGACACCTATGACGACGAGGTGGACAACGCGGTGGCGGGCCTCACGTCGGTCATTGAGCCGCTGATGATCATTATTTTGGCTGTCATCGTCGGTGTGATCGTCATCGCGATGTTCATGCCCATGATCCAGATCATCGGCACGCTCGGCGCACAGTAAGAGGTCAGAGGTCGGAG
>CAYMLQ010000431.1:0-4556 GCA_964390795.1 uncultured Lentisphaeraceae bacterium | reverse complement strand
TCCTCGATGTTGATGCCCGCGTCGGCCAGCTTGCGGCTGATCGAGGCGATCACGCCCGGACGGTCGTCGTACAGGCAGAAAAGCGTCGCGCCGCTCGGCTCGAAATAGAGGCGGTCGAACTCGTCGATGCGCGAGACCGTCTGCACGCCTTCGGTCACCGTGCCGCGCACGCTGTAGCTCTTGAGCGTCGCGTTCGGCAGCTCGACGGTCAGGTCGATGGTCACCGCATTGCCGTAACCCTTGTCGGTGTTGGCCTCGCGGTTGACCAGCTCGATCCCCATCTCCTTGAGGAATTTGACCGCCGCCTTGTAGTCGTTGTACCGGTCGAAGTCGCGCCAGATGCCAGAGAGGATCGAGACGGTCAGCCACTTTCCAAACGGAGCCAGCGCGCCGTAAAAACTGGTCTCCAGCATTTTGATCGGCGTCTGCGTGCCCGAAAGCTGCCGCACCAGACTCGCCAGGTTGTAGGCCATCTCGCAGTAGGCGCGCTCCAGCCCCTCGGGGATGTCGCGGTTGACGATGCAGCTCATGTCGCCTTTTTCGTCCAGATCGATCAGCTCCTGCGCGGCGCGCTGCGCGGCCACGAAATTGGCCTCGTGCGTGTTGGCACCCAGATGCGGCAGCATGATGTCCGCGATATCCGTCATGCTCTTGGGGCCCGCCTCGTCCTTGGGGTAGACATCGTTCAAGTAGCGCAGCCCCTTCTCCGCCTTCACCGCCCGCAGCGCGTCCTCGTCCACAATCCCGAAGCGCGCGCAGTTGACGATCGTCGCGCCTTTCCTCATGAGGCCGAGCAGCTTCGTGCCCACGAGCCCTCGCGTGCTGTCCCCGCCCGGAATGTGCAGCGTCACGTAGTCGCTCTGACCGAAGATCTCTTCCAGCGTCGCCACCTCGATGCCGAGTTCGCGCATGCGGTCGCTGTTGACGAGCGGGTCGTAACCCAGCAGGCGGCACTCGAAGCCCTTCAGCCGCTTGGCCACCAGGCGCCCGATGTTGCCGAGCCCGACAATGCCCACCGTCTTGCCCGTCACCTCGCGCCCCATGTAGTCCTTCTTTTCCCAGCCGCCGGCACGCGTGGTGATGTCTCCCTTGATGATGTGGCGCGCGTCGGCCAGCATCATCGCGATCACCTCTTCGGCAACCGCGTTGGCGTTCGCTCCCGGCGTGTTCATCACGTCCACGCCCTTCTTGCGCGCGTGCTTGATATCGATCGTGTCAAAACCCGCGCCCGCCCGGATCACCATCTTGAGCTGCGGCAGGGCGTCGATGACGACCGCCGGGACTTTCTCGCTACGGACGATCACCGCGTAGGCGTCCGGATGCGTCTTGACCTGCTCCTCAAGCGGCGTCTTGCCGTCTTGGATCACCTCATAACCGCCATGCGCCTTCAGGATGTCGGCCGCCACGGAATCCAGCTTGGTCGGAATCAGAACTTTTTTCATGCTTCAACAGTTCCTCAGGGTTTGGTACTCTCACAACACAACGCGGACCGGCAGGTGCGACGAAGCACCCCCGTTGCCCGTGAAAAACAAGGTATACTTTAGTCGTGTTGAGTGCGGGAATCAAGCACCGTTGCGCGGTTTGGCTTTTTCTCACGCCCACACGATGAATGGAACGGCACACGATGATACACGTTGGTAAAACACGGCTTGCGCCCCTTCTCCTGCTGGCCGCAGTCTGCTCGGTCAGCGCGCAGTCGGAGCGCTCGGGAATGAACCGGGGCTACGCCACGGACAAGTTCGAGGGCTTCGAGGCCTTCGATCTTGACAACCGCGTCCCTCAAAAGAAGAAGTCGTTCTGGTACTCGCTGTCCGAAAAGACCGCCGAAGCGCAACTCGCGCATGCGAGCAAGCTGGAGGGCGAGAAACGCAACAAGTCAGCGCGCAAAGCCTATGAGGCTCTGATCAGGGCCTGGCCCACCTCGCCCCAAGCCGCCGAAGCCCAGCTCAATCTCTCGCACCTGTTCGAGGTCGCCCAAAAGTACGAGCGGGCGTTCGACGAATACCAGTACCTGCTGACCTATTATGCCGGGCACTGTCCATACAATGAAGTGCTCGACCGCCAGTTCAGAATCGCCAACCACCTGCTGCACAACAACCGCAGCATGTTCGGCTGGGACCTGAGCGGCAAGGCGCCCATCCGCGAACGCTTTGAGCAGGTGGTCCGCAACGCGCCCCGCTCTGCAATCGCCCCGGAGGTCCTGCTCATCATCGGCAGCATCCGCGTTTCCGAAGGCGAGCGCGAAGAGGCCATTTCGGTCTACGACGGACTGCTCAACCGCTTCCCCGATTCGCCGCAAGCCGTTTCAGCCACGTTTCTGGCCGCGCAGTGCCGCTACGATCTCGCCGTGAAGCACAACTACAATGAGTCGCGCTGCCGCGAGTCCATCGCCTTTTTCAAATCCGTCCTGGCCCGCACCCCGAACCACCCGCAAAAGGATCAGATGACGGCGTGGCAGAACGAGCTGACCTCTCTGCTGCTCGAGCAGAATTACCAGCAGGCGGTTTTTTACGATACCCGCCAGCGCAACACCGAAGCGGCCAAGTCCGCCTACCGCCGCTTCCTGACCGAGTTTGCCGACTCAAAATACGCCCAGCGGGTCCGCGACCGGCTCGCTGAACTCGAAAAGGGCACACTACCCTGACTTACAAAAGGAGATACCCATGCGTCCGTACCATCACCTGACTCTGGCCCTCACCACCGCCCTGTTGTTTGCTGCCGGCTGCTCCACCTACAGGTTTGGATCGTCCGTGCCCGAAGAGCTGCGTACCATCGCCGTGCCCGTCTTCGAAAATGCCTCCGGCTTCCCCGAAATCGATGCCACGGTCACGCAGTATGTCCTGCGCGAACTCCAGCACGAGGGAACCTTTAAAATCAGCTCCATGGACAGCGCCTCGCTGAAACTGCTCGGCAAGCTGGTCAAGTCCGAACTCCTGCCCATCAACTTCGACCGCAACTACAGTTCGCGCTCCTCGGAGTACCGCTACGCGATCGTGGCGGAAATCACGCTCGTCGAGCGCGGCACCGGCAAGCTCCTGATCAATGCCCTGCCCGTCAAGGCCAACACCACCTTCCTGACGCACGGCGACATGCTCACCGGCCTGCAGGACGCCTACCCGCGCATCGCCAAAGAACTCTCGCGCTCCATCGTCGATGCGGTGCTGGCGCAGTGGTGACGCTCCTATGACACTTCACGACACCCATCACGTTGAACGCGCCATCCTCGCGCAGGTGGTGCATTCGCGGATGGACGCCGCCGAAGCCGCCGACTCGCTGCTCGAACTCGGACGCCTCGCCGACACCGCCGGCTTGGAGGTCGCCGGGCAGCTTACGCAGAACCGCGAGAAGCCCGACGGCGGCACCCTGTTCGGCGAAGGCAAGGTCGAGGATCTGAAGGCGCTCGTCGCCGAGAAGGCCGCCAACACCGTCATTTTCGACAATCCGCTCAACGCGATCCAGGCCTACAACCTCGCCAAGGGGCTGGGCGTCCGCATCATGGACCGCAACGAGATCATCCTCGAGATCTTCGCCCGCCGCGCCCGTTCCGCAGAAGCCCAGATGCAGGTCGAGCTGGCCCAGCTCGAGTTCCAGCTCTCCCGCATCCCCGTCACCCAGGCGCAGCAGCGCTTCAGGGGCGGCATCGGCATGAAGGGCCCCGGCGAGAGCCATCTCCAGCTCCGCAACGAGCCGTTGCGCCGCCGCATCACCGAACTCAAGAAACGCCTCGCCGCCATCCAGAAGCGCCAGACCTCGGCCGGCAAGGCCAAGCGCGAATGGCCCGTCGTCTCCCTCGTCGGCTACACCAACGCCGGAAAATCCACCCTCCTCAACACGCTCACCGGAGCCGACGCCTACGTGGACGACCGCCTCTTCGCGACGCTCGACACCAAGACGCGCAAAGTCTGGCTGAGCGAGAAACGCCAGATCCTGCTGACCGACACCGTGGGCTTCATCCGCAACCTGCCCCACGGGCTGGTCGCCTCGTTCAAGTCCACTCTCGATGTGGCCGTCCAGGCCGACCTACTGCTCGTCGTCGTCGACGCCGCCTACCCGCGCGTGGACGACCACATCGCCGTCTGCACCCGTACCCTTGAGGAGATCGGCGCGAAGGACGTGCCCTTCCTGCTCGTCCTGAACAAGTGCGACCGCGGCAGCGCAGACAACGCGGTCCTGCACGTCACCGAAAAACACCCGCAGGCCCTCCCGGTCTCGGCCAAGACCGGCTACGGGCTTGACCTGCTCAAACGGGCCATGATCGAGGAACTTCAAAAATGCTGCACGTTGTGGCAACTCCCATCGGCAACCTCGCGGATCTGAGCCCGCGCGCCTTAGAGGCCTTCAAAACCGCTGACCTGATCGCCTGCGAGGACACGCGCCGCACCTGGGGCCTCCTGAGCGCGTTCAACATCCCGCGCCCCGAGCTGGTCTCCTACCGCCAGGGCAACGAGGAGCACACCGGCGACTACGTCATCCAGGCCGTCAACGCCGGGCGCTCGGTCGTGCTCTGCTCCGACGGCGGCTACCCCGGCATCAGCGACCCCGGCTACCGCCTCATC
>CAYMLQ010000430.1:0-4568 GCA_964390795.1 uncultured Lentisphaeraceae bacterium | reverse complement strand
TGCCAATCATGGGAACTGGTTTGTTGCCGGCGAATCCTATGGGATGCTAGTGAACTCTGGTTCTCTTTGCAACAACAAAATGGTGCCGACAAATAGATGACTACCGGGTTAGCGTGTGCCTTTTTATTGCGACGAACAGCCCGCAAACAACAGGGCGAACACAACACCTGTGTAAGGTTTCATCTCCCTTACAGCCTCTCTCTTTAGTATTTGCGCATGGCCTTCATCCGCACCATGCTGGCTTTAGTTGTGTTCCCAGGTAGGGCGCGGTTCCCCGAACCCGCCGCCGGCCCCTGCCGCCGCGGACGCCTGCGGGGAGGCGTCCCTACCGGGCTTCGCGCGTCCGCTGACCCTTACTGCGACAGCAGCAGCAGGTCATACGACCAGTTGAAGCTGTACGGCACCGGCTTGCCCTGCGGGCCGGGGTACTGCGACTTGTCCGCCCACAGGAAGAAGCCGCGCCCGGCAACGCCGTCCTCCGCGTCCTCGCGCTCGGGAGTCAGCACGCCCTCGTAGCTGATTGCCTTCGAGGTGTGCGTAGCCGCGTAGTCGAACCACGCCTTGAAAGAACCCTTGAACACGCCCGACGCCTGCGTCAGAGAAACCGTCAGCCCCACCGCGTTGGTCGCGCTCTCGTAATCGTACTCCAGGCCCTTCTTGACGGGCGTGCCCGCCTTCGGGGCCGACAGCCCCGTCATGACGCCGAGCCGGTTCGTGACAACGGACAGCGCGATGCCCGCCGGGTCCCACCAGGCCGATACGTGGCGGTTGGTGCCGACCAAGAGTTCCGGAGCTGGAGCGCCCTCCGTGCCCACGGACAGCGTCAGTCCCGCATAGTAGCGGTAGAGGTTCCCGACCGTGTCGTACCAGCCGCCCGACAGACCCAGCTCGCGGCCGAACCCTTGGCCGTAGAGCTGCGTCGCCGCGGGGTCGAGGCTCTCCCAAGCGAACGGCCCGCCGTCCAAGGGCCGCACGACCACGCGGGCCGCCGCGCCGGCCTTGAAGAACTCGGCCAGCCCGAACAGCCCGCCGCCCCTGTAGGCCGCCGGCGCCGCGTACAGCACCGCGAACGCGCGGCCGGCCTCGTCCAGGACGAGCGTCCCGCTCAGCGAGACAGCCGTGCCGTCCGCGAGCTTGCCGACGGTTTTCACGCCGCCGAGCTTGTCCACCGTGAAGGCCAGGTAGCCGCTGCCGAACTCGGACCCGCCCGGCAGAACCGCGGTGTAATAGCCGGCCCACGTGTTCGTCAGCACCGCCGCCATGCCGACATCTTTCCAGACGTTACGCCACAGCGCGACCTCGCTGTCCGCGCCAATAACACCGTCCGCGCGGCTCAGCGTAACCGGAGCCCGCCCGGCCACGTCCGTGATCTCCGGCCTGTAGACTGTCAGGGACAGCGGCATCGAGACCTTGCCAACCGCCGCCGTGACCGAGACGACGAACGCATCGTTCGTGCGCGCCGCGTACGACTTCGCGCTAAAGCTCAGGTTCGTGCCTCGCAGCGTCAGCTTGCCCGAGACCGCGCCCAGCGCCGTCACGCTCAGCGAGGCCGCCCCGGACCCGTGCGCCTCCGTCCCCGCCGCGCCGCTGAACGCGCCCTGCGCCCACGCGGGCAGCGGCGCGACCGTCAGCGAGAACGTGTTCGTGCCCGGCGTCTTGTTCACGTTCTTCGCGGTCACGGTCACCGCCTTGTTCGAGACGGACACCGTCGGCACGCCCGCGATCATTTTCGCCGCTGGCACATACGCCAGACCCGCGGGCAGGCCCGCCACCGCCACCGCCGGCAGGCTCTCCGACTCCACCACCAGCGGCAGGGAGAAGTACACGCCCACCGTCGCCTCCTGCGCACCAGGGCTCCGAACGACCGGCGGCGCCACGTTCGTCGTCGGCTTGAACCACGCCGAGACCGTCACGTTCGCGTTCGGCATCACCAGACTGCGGCTCGCAACCTGTGCCCCGTCCTCCCAGCGCAGGAACGTGTTCCCGGTGTTGGGTTTGGCGTTAAGGGTCACTTTCGTTCCCGGCGCGTACAACCCCGCCCCCGTAACCGTCCCGCCTCCAGAGGGCGTCTCGGACGCGATCCGGGCCATCACTGTCAGCGTCTTCGTCACCGGCGCAGCGGCCTTGAAATCGAAGTTGCCGGGATGGAAGGCGGTGATTACCGTCGTACCCGCTCCGGTTATGTGAATGCTCCCGTCCACAATCAGCGCGACCGCCGGATTGGAGTTCGAGTAAGCCACCGTCAAACCCGACGACGACGACGCGCCGGCGGAGAAGTCCGGATCGCCCAAAGCCTTCACGCCGAATGCGGGGAATGTGATCATCTGCGATGAGGGCACGTTATTCACCCGTACCGTCCAGTTCGTCTCCGTCTCGCCGCCCTGCCGGTCCAGCGCCACGGCTCTCATCCAGACATCCCGCGACGCGACGCCCACCACGGTTGTCGCATCCGTCTTCAGCGTGAACGCGCTGGTGATGGCGTTCGGCGCCCCAGTCTTCGTCGTTAAAGTTGCAGTCCCGTCAACATACCACGTGATGTTCGACATTCCACGAGCAACAACATTTGTATCGCCCAAGTCGTCAGCCGTGACACTAAAGGCAACCGACGCGCCTTCGTTGACCGCGACCACGACAGCAGTCGGAGTCGCTTTCTTGATAGAGGGGAGCGTATTGGTGGGAGACGCGATCCACTTGCTATACAGGCAATGACCGACAGGGATTGAAACAGGTGTGGCGCTTGTTACCTGCTCCCCTGTCCCATTATCCCCATTCCACCACCCCGCAAACACGTATCCATCCCGAACAGGTGTCGGCAATACGCCGTACACGGAGTAAAGCGTTACACTCGTGTTTGTCGGACTCACGCTTCCCCCTTCAGCATCAAAACACGTACTAATGGGTGCCCCCAAATCCCACAAAGCCGTCGGTCTTCCATCAAACGTCGGCCCCCACCCGGAACTGCCTGACAAGTAGTACACCGTCGCGTGACTTGAGCTATCGAATGCCTGCGCTTCTTCCGGCACACTGCCCTTGAAGTAACAACCTTCGAGACTCGAACAACCGAGAAAGGTATCCTCCCCGATGCTTGTTACGCCCACAGGCACGACCACACTTCTTAGACCGTCGCACCAAGCAAACGTATTAAGATCGTCAAGTTGGGTTACACCGGCAGGGAGTGTTAGGTGTGTGAGATGGCTGCATAAGGCGAAAGCGTATCCGCCGATGGTAGTTACACTATCGGGTATCCTAACACTTGCCAACTTATTGCAACTATAAAAAGCTGACTGACCTATCTCCACAACGCTCTCAGGTATAACGACTCGCGTCATGCTAAAGCAGTCAGAAAATGCTTCCGCCCCAATCACGGTCACGCCGAAGGGTATGTCAACACTTTCCAACCCTTTGCAATAATCAAAAGCTCCGGCCCCGATTGTCGTTAGGGTGTCGGGCAAACTGACGCTCCTCAATCCGTCACAAAACCAAAACAACTGGTCGCTAATTACGCTCACTCCTCTGCCAATCTTAGCCGCCGTCAAACCGGTGCAATCCCAGAACACGCGCTCTTCAAGATTCGTCACACTGTCTGGGATCGTGACGCTGGCTAGGCTCTCGCATGACTCGAAAGCGTACGCTTCAATGACCTTGATACCGTTCGGAAGCGCCGCGTTTGTTAGTGCGATACAATCGCAAAAAGAGTTATCGCCAATGCCGACAACGCTGTTGGGAATCGCAACACTCCTCAAACTGCGGCATCCATAAAACACGGAACTCCCGACCCATCTAACGCCGACCGGGATACTCACGCTTGTCAGAAGGTCGCAGTCCTCAAAGGCAGCGTCCGCCATATTGGTCACACCCGCCGGAATCGTGTACCCGCCAGCCCGGCCTCCGGGATAGGCCACAAGAGTTTGCTGTATTTTGTCAAATAACACGCCGTTTATGCTTCGAAAAGAACCGCTCGTGGCCTCAACATAAATGTTGGTCATCAGACAACAACCGCCCAACGCACCGTCTCGAATACGGGTAACGCCAGCGGGCAACGTAAAACTGCCGGCCCTTCCTTTGGGATACGCGACAAGCGTTTCTCCACGCTTATCATAAAGCACGCCACCCGAACTACTGTAAAATTGATTGTTACTGGCTACCGAAAAAGAGGTCAGTTTATAGCAACCATAAAAAGCAGAGGCTCCTACATTGGTTACTCCACTGCCAACCGTCACAGCAACAATGTTGCTACACGCGCTGAAGGCCGAGTTCCAAACTCTTCTCACCCCGTTCGGAATGTCCAACGTTGTCAAACCGGTGCATCCCAGGAACGCTTGAATACCTACACTAACGGCATTGGTCGATATGACAAGATTTGTTACTCCTGCGCATTTCCAGAACGCTTGGTCGTCGATGACACTGACACCGTTGCCCATATTCACTATTTTCAAACTACTACAATCACGGAATGCGTGATTATTCAGTATACGAACGCTGTCCGGTAGCCGCAACCCCTGCATTCGCAAACACGGCGAAGTGCAAAATGAAATGCACGCTTTTCAAAAGTGGGGTGGACTGCTGGC
>CAYMLQ010000429.1:0-4630 GCA_964390795.1 uncultured Lentisphaeraceae bacterium | reverse complement strand
TGGAGGCTGCGCTGGTCGCGCTCTTCACGCTCGACGGCGTGCCGTTCGTCTACAACGGGCAGGAGGTCGCGGACACGGCCAAGCACAGCATCTACGGCAAGCTGCCCGTGAACTGGGCCAACGGTGAGACTGAGCCGGGCAAGGCGCGTTTTGCGTTCTGCCAGCGGCTCTGCGCGCTGCGCAAGTCCGAGAAGGTGCTGACGCAAGGCGAGCTGACCTGGCTCGACAACGACCAGCCGGAGGCGGTTCTCTCCTTTGCGCGCACGTTCGGCAACGAGCGGATCGTCTCCGTGATCAACCTGACGGACAAAGCCGTACACGTGAAGATCAACGGCGCGGGCGACGGCGTGTTCAAGCCGCTGGCGGCCGCGCGCCTTGACGGAGACGCGCAGGGCGGTTTCGCGCTCGGGGCGTCCGGGTATTGGGTCGGCAAGCGGTAAGAGGTGAAGGGGTGTCACACGGAGGCGCGGAGAGCGCGGAGGGGAGAGAGAATGAGAAGTCTAATGATCGGGTGTTTGGGGTTGGCGGCGGTGACGGTGCAGGGCGCGGATGTGATGAGCGAGGCGTACTGGAAGCTGTGGAGCCCGGAGGTGCAGGCTCGGATCGACCGAGACATCGAGCAGAACCGCAAGGCGGACGCGTCCTTCAAGGTGGAAGGTTTGGCAGCCGGGATGGTGGTCAGGGCCGAGCAGCTCTCGCACGACTTCATCTTTGGCGCGCACATTTTCAACTTCGACCAGCTGGGCAAGGACGAGTACAACGCCACATACAAGGAGCTGTTCGGAGCGCTCTTCAACTCGGCGACGATCGCCTTCTATTGGAAAAAGTTTGAGCTGGAGCCGGGCAAGCCCCGGTTCAAGGCGGAAGGCCGTGATACCGCCGCGTACTGGAACGGCGTGAAAGAGCCGAAGAGTGAGCCGCACTGGCGGCGGCCGGCCACCGACCCCGTGGTGGCTTTCTGCGAAAGCAAGGGCATCCGCCTTCACGGTCACAACATGACCTGGGGCAACCGCAAGTGGCAGTGGCCGGAGTGGGTTACGGCCAAGGCTCCGGAAGTCATCCGCGCCATGGAACCTGCGAACAAAGATGGCTGCGATCCGAAGCTGCGCGATGAACTTTACAAGAAGACGCCGGCAGAAATCGAAGCGCTGGCGCCGGAGTATGCGTTGAAGATCAACCAGCTCATGGCCGACCGAATCTTGGAGATTGCGCTCCAATACAAGACCCGCTTCCAAAGCTGGGATGTAGTCAACGAGAGCGCGACGGACTTCGGGCTGGGGCGGATGATCCCGGGCGACGGCATCTGCAAGAGCCATTACGGCGTCATGCCGGGCGACTACACCTACCGCTCATTCATGATTGCGGACAGCGTGCTCCCGAAGAGCGTTGCGCTGAACATCAACGACTACCTGAACAACGAGGCGTACGTGCGGCAGGTGAAGGATCTTCAGGCGCGGGGCTGCAAGATCGACATCCTGGGGTCGCAGATGCACCTCTTCAACCCGCAGCAGTGCCTGGACATCGCGGACGGCAAGCCGATCGAGACGCCCGAGATCGTGTGGAGGCGGATGGAGACGCTTGAGCAGGCCGGGCTGCCGATCCACATCAGCGAGATCACGATCACGTCGCCCAACAACGATGAGCGCGGCCAGGCGATCCAAGCGATGATCGCTCGGAATCTTTACCGCCTGTGGTTCAGCGTCAAGCCGATGATGGGGATCACCTGGTGGAACGTGGTGGACGACTGCGGCGCGCCGGGCGAACCGTCGGTGTCGGGGCTCTTCACGCGCGACATGCAGCCCAAGCCGTCGTATCACGCGCTGAACAAGCTGATCACCGACGAGTGGAGGACGCGGGCCACGGTCAAGGCGGGCGAAGACGGCGCGGTGACGTTCCGCGGCTTCAAGGGTCGCTACCGACTGAGCTGGGTTGACGCGTCCGGCAACGCGCGACAGACCGAGGTGCGGCTCGGCGAGAAGAAGTGAGACGAATGCTGTCGGTTCAAAAAAACCGTTGTTGCCCCCTCCCTCGCCCTCTGGGAGAGGGTCGGGGTGAGGGTTGCTGCTCCGCCGCATTAGAACGCCACTGAAGACAGGAATTTCAGGCTTTGCGGGATCTGCTGCAGCACGGTCGGGCTTTCGTCTTCGATGAAGAAGTGTTTGACGCCGACTTCTTGGGCCGTCTTGAGAATGGCCGGGTAGTCGGCCTGCCCGCCGCCGAGCGTCACGTCGTTTTCCAGCGGGGTGCCGCCGCTGAAATCGCCCTTGACCCCCTTGCGCAGGTCTTTCAGGTGCATCAGCGCCCAGCGGTCCGGATATTTCTTCAGCAAGGCGACCGGGTCTTGGCCGGGATGAAGCGCCCACAGGACGTCCATCTCGAATTTGACGAGGTCGGGGTCGGTCTTTTGAACGAGCAAGTCGAACAGGGTGCCGTCCTTGTGCGGCTGGAACTCAAAGCCGTGGTTGTGGTAGAAGAACTGGAGCCCGTGCTCTTTGAGCAGTTTCCCGGCCCGGTTGAACCCGTCGGCGATTTTCAAGACCTGCTGCTCGTCCAGGGGCTTTTTGTGCGGAGCCCAGGCGACGCCGACATACCGGAGGCCGAAACGCTTGGCCTCGGCTGCGGCTTTCTCGGTCTGGTTCAAGATGAAATCGAGGCTGGCATGGGCGGCGATCGGTTTCAGGCCGCGCGCGTCAAGGGCCGCCTTCATCGCCTCCGCCGTCAGTCCGTAATGGCTTTCGAGGCCGATCTCG
Organism: uncultured Lentisphaeraceae bacterium; assembly: GCA_964390795.1. Classification (GTDB taxonomy): domain Bacteria; phylum Verrucomicrobiota; class Kiritimatiellia; order RFP12; family UBA1067; genus CAYMLQ01. The sequence continues at coordinate 1,880 of CAYMLQ010000429.1, read as the reverse complement.
ACCTCGACAAAGCCCTGTTCCTTGACGAAGTCCAGCGCCGCTGCGCCCTGCTGCTTGAGCTGATCCCGCAGGGAGTAGAGCTGCAGCCCGACGGGGCCTTTGAACGACGGACTGGTCCCGACAGATTCCGCCGCCGAACACATCGGCGCGGCAAACGATAGAAGCATGGACAAGGCAAACAGGCAACGTTTCATATGAGATCCTTCGCTAATTTGAAATCAGCATACAAGGCTTGCGCGGTTCAGTCAAGGCAAGCGTGCCCTGATCTGCCCGACGACGAATGCATCTTGTCGCCCGGAATCCAGACGGGTACACTACCTCCATGAAAACTCACCGCCGCCGCGCGCGAAATCGGCGCGGCGATGTATGCCGAGCGCTATGGCGCCGTGCAGAATAAGTAGGTGAGTTGGACGCGGTGGAAAAGGCCTAGTATCTTTCTGGGATCGTGAAAGGGGGGGATATGCGTTGGGAGACGAGTCGGAGATCATTCTTGGAGACGTTGGCTTGGGCGTCTGCCGCCGGGGCGCTGCCGCTCCGGCTGGAGGCGGCTGAAGAGGGGCAGGGAGGGCTGCCGTTCCGGCACGCGTACTCGCAGTGTCTGGCCTATAAGATCTTCTGCGCGGACAAGGCGCATCCGGATCAGAATCTCGTGACTTTCGAGGAGGCGCTGCGCTACATGCGCGTGATCCACGACGTGACCGGCGGCCTAAAGCAGGTACCGTATTTGGTGGGCTGGCAGTTCGACGGCCACGACTCGAAGTATCCCTCGTGGGAGGAGATCAACCCGCGGCTCAAGCGTCCGCAGGACCCGGACGCCCGCGCGAGCTTCCTCTGGCTGGCGGAGGAGGCGAAGCGGCTCAACGCGTTCGCCAGTGTCCACGTCAACATGTCCGACGCCTACGAAACCAGTCCGCTGTGGAAAGAGTACCGCGAGAAGGGGCTGATCCTTCTCGGCAAGGATGGCCAGCCGCGCAGGGCGGGCGTCTGGGGCGGCGAGCAGTCGTACCTCGTTGACAAGGTGAAGGAGTGGCGGAGCGGCCACGCCCGGCGGCGCATCGACGCGCTGGTCGCGCTGCTGCCCTTCCTGCGCGAGAGCGGCAGCGTTCACATCGACGCGTTCGGGTTGATCGGCAAGAACGAGGAGCTGCGCCAGACGGTCTGCGGCATCTTCGACTATTGGCGCGGCATGGGCATCGACGTGACGACCGAGTACTTCGACTTCGAACTCGCCGGCCGGCTGCCGATGGTCTACCACCTCAACCTCTCCGAAGCGAACCGCATCAAATATCAGGCCACAGTGGTCTGCGGCGGCGGCGACGGCGGCAACCAGCGCCATGCGGAAAAGCCGAGTGGCTGGGCGCATCTGCCCGAGGCGGGCTGCCTGTACGAAGAGGCGTGGGGCGTCTCCATCGACAACGACCTGAGCGCGGGCCGGGGCGGCGTGAAGGGAATCGTCGGCAAGCTCTGTACGCGCACCCTGCCGTGGTTCTTCCTGAACCGCCATCGCGCGCTCTCGTATGAGGACGGCGCGGAGACCTACCGCGTCACGTTCGGCGACGGCGTCGAGAGTTCGGTGAGAAAGTCGGATCGCCATCTGACAATCCGGGAGAAGGCGCGCGTGCTGGTGGACGGCGGCGACGTTTTTATGCCCGCGCTCTGGACAACGGCGGGCGAGTGGTTCGTCTACAGCAAGGCTGGCGGGACGCGCGCGTGGCCTGTGCCCGAGGCGTGGACGAACAGGGCCGAGGTGCTGGCTTACGCGCTCAGCGACGACGGCCGCTCGCCCGCGACGGTCATGCCGATCCGCGGCGGCAAGCTGACGGTCCAGCTCGATCCGGGCCGGGGCTTCGCGCTCGTGCCGCGGTAAGGGTAGAGCGGAA
>CAYMLQ010000428.1:0-4632 GCA_964390795.1 uncultured Lentisphaeraceae bacterium | reverse complement strand
AACAGCTCGGCGTGCGCACGCTCTTCAACATGCTCGGCCCGCTCACCAACCCCGCCGGCGCGCCCTGCCAGCTCATCGGCGTCTTCGCGCCCGACCTGACCGAGACCTTTGCCGAGGTTCTGAAGAAGCTCGGCTCGCGCCGCGTCCTCGTGGTCCACGGCCACGACGGCATGGACGAGATCACCCTCACCGCGAACACGCGCTGCTCGGAACTCAGGGACGGCAAGATCAAGACCTACGACATCGACCCCACCGTCTACTTCGGCGACACCTGCCGCTCCGACGACCTCGAGGGCGGCACGCCCGCCGACAACGCGCAGATCACGCGCGGCATCCTGACCGGCGCGATCCAAGGCCCCAAACGCAACATCGTGCTCCTCAACGCCGCCGCCTCGCTGCTCGCCGCGAACCAGGCGGACGATCTCGCGGACGGCCTCCGCAAAGCCGCCGTCTCCATCGACTCCGGCGCCGCCTGGGACAAACTCGAACGACTGATCGATTTCTCACGCCAATGATGCTTAGCCAGGATTACGGGATTAACAGGAGTGAAGGATGCAAGCGGAAACCGAATCAAATTCTCACGCCAATGATGCTTAGCCAGGATTACGGGATTAACAGGAGTGAAGGATGCAAGCGGAAACCGATATCGAAACGCTGACAGGTGCAATCATAGGCTGCGCGATGGAAGTCCACAGGATACTCGGCCCCGGTTTTCTGGAATCTGTATACGAGAAGGCGCTCGTCATTGAACTGGAACTGCATGGTTTCACATGTGTACGGCAAACTCCCATTCAGGCGACCTATAAAGGCCATCCCGTTGGCGATTTTGTCTCAGACCTGCTCGTCGAGAAGCGCGTGCTCGTCGAGTTGAAAGCGAGTCAGACCTTGCATGACCGGCATGGCATCCAGCTTGTCAACTATCTGACCGCCACAGGCATCGACAATGGGCTATTGTTAAACTTCGGCACCGACAGCCTGCAATTCAAGCGTAAACGTCGCCTCTACACGCCCCCCCCCCATCCATCCTGTCAATCCTGTAATCCTGGCTAAAATGTCCTTTCTCGATAAAATCCTCGAAGCCAAGCGCGAAGAAGTCGCCCGCGCCAAGGCCGCCGTGCCGCAGGCCCAGCTCGAGCGGCTGGCCTCCGCCCGGCGCGACTATCGCGGGTTTGCCGCCGCGCTCGACGTGCCCGGCGTGCGCATCGTCGCCGAGATCAAGCGCGCCTCGCCCTCGCTCGGCGACATCCGTCCCGACCTCGACCCGGCCGCGACCGCGCGGGCCTACGCCGACGGCGGCGCGGCCGCGCTCTCCGTCCTCACTGAGCCAGCCTTTTTCAAGGGCTCCGCCGCTGACTTGCAGCACGCCCGCGCCGCCGTCTCAATACCGGTGCTGCGCAAGGACTTCATCATCGACCCCTATCAGGTCTACGAGACCGCTGCCATGGGCGCCGACGCGCTGCTGCTGATCGTCCGCATCCTCGATGACGAGCGATTGCAAGTGCTTCACGCGCTTGCCCTCGCCCTCGGTCTCAACGTACTGACCGAAGTCTTCGACGAGCAGGACGCCGCGCGCGCCAACGCGCTGGGCGCGACGCTCGTCGGCATCAACAACCGCGACCTGGCGCACTTCAAGACCGACGTCACGCACGCCGCACGCCTGGCCGCACACCTGCGCCCCGGCACGACCGTCGTCGCCCTGAGCGGCCTCCACTCCGCAGACGAGATCCGCCTGGCCCTCGCCGGCGGCATCCGCCGCTTCCTCATCGGCGAGGCCCTCGTGCGCCAGCCCGACCCGACCGCCACCCTCCGTTCCTGGATCTCCCTCGCCTCCCCGGTGTCTCACTCTCAACTCCTAACTCCTAACTCCTAACTCCTCCTTTCGATGTTTCTCCCCAACCTCAAGATCTGCGGCATCACCACACGCGCGACCGCCCGGTTCTGCGCCGAGGCCGGCGTGGGCGCGCTGGGCGCGGTCTTTTTCAGGAAGAGTCCGCGCTATGTGACGCCGCAGCAGGCCCGCGCCCAATTCGAGGGACTGCCCGCAAGCGTGTCGCGCGTGGGCGTCTTCGTCGACATGCCGATTTTGGAACTGCTCGACACCGCCCGCGCGGCCGCGCTCGACACCGTGCAGTTGCACGGCAGCGAAACCTCCGCCGACATTCTTGCCGCACAGAGGGACGGCTTCCGTGTCATCAAGGTTCTGAAGGTCACTGGCGAAGCCTTACTATCAGCCGCACGCACCCTGCCCGCTACGGCAGGAATCTTGGTAGAATGCGGCAAGGGGACGCTCCCCGGCGGCAACGGCGCAGTGTGGAACTGGGCCGACGCCGCACCGCTGGCCGAGGTTCGCCCGTTCGCTTTGGCGGGCGGGCTGACACCTGACAATCTTATTGAGGCCGCCACGCTCTCCCGTGCAGCGGCCTGGGATCTCAGTTCCGGCGTCGAAACTGCGCCGGGCGTTAAGGATCACGACGCCATCGCCCGCGTGGTCGCAGCGCTCGGCGACTGTCATCGACTGACACCGTCTGCAATCGACTCCGTCGACTCTATCGCTTCCCTTCGATTTTGGTCGAAAACAACACACCTCTGACATCCCCTTATGAGCCACCCCAGACTAGAAAACATCAACATCAAGTCGGTCGTTCTGCTCGCCACCCCTCGCGAGATGCAGACCGCCGTTCCGCAAACACCCGCCACGCTGAACACCGTGGCGAAAGGCCGCGAGACCATCGAGCACATCCTCGACGACGAGGATCATCGCCTGCTCGCCGTCGTGGGCCCGTGCTCCATCCACAACCTCGAGGCCGCGGAAGAGTATGCGGTGCGCCTGAAGCGGCTGAGCGACGAGATCGCCGATACCATCTGCGTGGTCATGCGCGTCTACTTCGAGAAGCCGCGCTCCGTGCTCGGCTGGAAGGGCCTCATCAACGACCCCTACATGAACGACACCTTCCACGTCGAGGAGGGCATCCGCATGGCGCGCCACTTCCTCGTGCGCGTGGCGGAGATCGGCCTGCCCGCCGCCACCGAGGTGCTCGACACGCTGATGCCGCAGTACATCGGCGACCTGATCTCCTGGTCGGTGATCGGCGCGCGCACCGCCGAGGCGCAGACTCACCGCGAGATCGCCAGCGGCATCTCCACGCCCGTCGGCTTCAAGAACGCCACGGACGGCTCCTTCTCGGCCGCCATTAACGGCATCCGCTCCGCCATGGGCCCCCACCACTTCCTGGGCGTGACCGAGGACGGGCTACCCGCGATCTTCAGCACCACCGGCAACGCCTATCCGCACATCGTCCTGCGCGGCGGCAAGCGTCCCAATTACGATGCCGCCAGCATCGGCTTCTGCGAGGAAGCGCTGCGCACCGCGCGCCTGCCCGTGCAGATCATCGTGGACTGTAGCCACGGCAACTCCGACAAGCAGCCCGAGCGCCAGGGCATGGTCCTCAAAGACATCCTGACGCAGATCGAGCAGGGTAACCGCTCGATCCGCGGCTTCATGCTTGAGAGCCACCTCGAGTGGGGCTCCCAGCCCATGCCCAAAGACCCAAAGGAACTCCGCCCCGGCCTCTCGGTCACCGATGCCTGCATCGACTGGGACACGACCGAGGCACTGCTGCGCGAGGCCCACGACCGCTATCGCGCGGTGGCGCGGTAGGGCCTTGCGAGCTTACCTATTTCTTCGCCGCAGACTCGGCGGAGACCTCGTCGTGCGAGGATGCGTCAAGGGTTGAGTCGAAGACGCGCACTTTTGCCCATGCGCTTGAGTACTCTTCAATGAACGTCATGTGCCGCTCTGCCTTGGCGTAAACGTCGTGGGCAGCTTTGTCCTTGAAAACAAGATGGAGCGCCACGTCGAAGTCAACGTCATTCACTTCGCGCTTCAGCTCTGCAGCTCTCGCTCCAGCCGCGAACCAGACCGTGCCTGGATGGCCGGAGAGATATTTCTTACAGGCCGCAATGAACTTCTCTTGGGCTTGAGGCGACTTGTCCTTCAGCGTGAAGTACACATCGTGTGCAAGCATCTTCTCGGCCGCTTGAACCGACGAGATGGCCAGCAGGGCAAACGTCACAGCCAGCAGCATCAGTCGTGCACCATTTCTCATCATCGCAATCATCCTCGCCTTCTTCCTCTTCTGTCTCCCCGTGCTTCTCCGGGCAGTCGCACCCGCTCCTGCCCGTCCGGACGGATTTCCCATCCCGACCGGAAAACGCTTTTATGATACGGTTTGTGGTGCCCACCGTCAACGCCGGGCGTCAATAAGCAAATAACCGATTCTTAAACAAAGGCTGTGAGAAAACGGTCGGCGGAAAGAGTCCTGATTCCGCTCGGCCGATCAACATAGTCGAGTCCACTCTCACGGCAGACTTGAAACCGCTGCCGCACCTGTAGCGCTTCTGCAAACGTCACCAACGACGGAAGCGTTTTTTCAGGACTGGACTTGGCCTCAACCAGCAGCCAGGGCTGTTTTTCCCACACCACGGGGGCGCCCCCTACGCCTCTCTCAGACGATGTCAAAGGGAACAGCCACGCAACGCTCACCTACACGAAAGACCTCCTTGCAGCCTGAGATAATCAGCCCTGGCTGCACACGCTCCCCCATCTTCTCGCGAAAAATGTCGATCGATTGG
>CAYMLQ010000427.1:0-4648 GCA_964390795.1 uncultured Lentisphaeraceae bacterium | reverse complement strand
TGCCGCACAGTTTACAAAACCCAATGGCTTTTCACACGCTAAACCCGGAAGCGCCGTATAATCAATGACTCCCAACGTGCCCCCGTTTTGACGGCCCGCGTTGTTCTCAAAATTGACATCTGGAGTGTTCCCCGAGACGGCGAAGGTGTCACTGAAGAGGACGGTCTCGCCCCTAGCCTCCTGCGCCACCAAACCTACTCCGAGAAGCGCTGCCAACGCGGTTCTCGCTCCCATCCCGTGCCACGTCCGGTGACCCGTCGGGCTGCTGATCTTTGCAGCATTGTTGCTACTGCTCGTTTTCTTGTTCATGTGTTTCTCCTTTTGCTCCTCTACCATCCATCATTCGGGCCTTTCGCGATTTTCGGATGCTAAAATCAAAACAGTTTTGACAAATTCACTTTCGTGCTCTCGCGCTCCGCAGTCTGCACGAGCGCTCGTATCGAATCATCCACGCTCTCCATCAGCGAACCGGCCGTCCGGTAGAGCGCAAGAATGTTCTCCAGCGGTGATCCGACCTGAATCGCATGGGTCGGCCCGAGGAAGAGTCCACCTTTGGGAAAGAGCGCGAGGCGGCGTTTGACTTCACGCTCAACATCCTGAGGCGTACCAAAGGCTAGGGTGCTCTGGACGCTGACGCTGCCGCAGAACGTGAGGCAATCGCCGACCTTCTTCTGGAGTTCCGCGATGTCGGTCTGGGGCGTGGTCGGCTGGACCACGTCATACACGTCGAGTCCCAATTCAGCCAGGCGCGGCAGGAAGGCGATGGCGCACCCGCAGATATGCATCATGGTCTTCGCCCCGTATGAATGGGCCATCTCGAAGTAGGCCTTGAACTTAGGAGCGAAGTGCTTTTCAAAAATCTCGTCGCTGATCACCTGCGCGATCTGTGTACCCAGATCCTCGCCGATGTGCGTGAAGTCGATCAACCCGCCCGCTGCTTCCAAGACGCGCTTGTGTTGGTCAAAATAGAACTGGAACCGCGCCTCCATGATGGCCAAGTAGACGGGGTCATCTGTAAAGAGATCCATCAGCACCTGCTCCGTGCCGCGTGCGCGGGCGATGCTGTTGATGAAGTCCATATCCCCGGCAGTCCCGAAGCAGATCGCCACACCCTGCTGCCGCAGCGTCTCGCACTGGGCACGGATCGTCGAGTAGTCGAACCAATCCGCAGTCGGGAAGTGCGAGCGGTCGAGCTGCTCCAGCGTCTCCACGCCCGCGAAGGGCTGGTAGACCGACTCCAGATACTTGCCGCCCTCGAACTCGGCGTACTTGTAGTGCTCGCCCCAGTAGCCCTCGATGCTGCCGTCGGGGAACGTCCGCAGTTCCGGCCCGCAATACACCGCCTCGACGTACCTGAAATCATCTCCCAGCACCCGCGACAGTTGTTCCATGTTGGACAGCCCGAAATGCTCCATGAGCATCCGGTTGATCTCCGGCGTACCCTCGTGCTTGACCGGAATGCGGTCATACCCGCACCTCTCGAACGCGGCCTGCACCCGCTCCCGTGACGTCATCCGCTGCATAGTCGGTTCTCCACTCATAGTTATGCCCTCATAATACTCCGATTCCTGCTTGCTGTGAACGCCACTTTGCGTTTATTATTCGCCATTATGCGAACGGACAAAAAACCTGTGGTGATGCTGCTCCTCAACACGGGATACGCCTATGAAAGATCCTTGCTGATCGGCATTTCCCGCTATTCGCAGCTTCACGGACCGTGGATGTTTGTGCGTGAAGCCCCTTACTGGGAACCAGACAGCCGCACGATGCGAGAACGGTTAAAAGCGGCGGACGGCGTCATCTTAATCGAAAGCCCGCTGCTGAAAGAGATTCTCGCATCCGGGCTTCCGTGTGTCGTCTCAAACTATCTTTCGGAAACGATCAAAGGAATCCCCAACATCGTCAGCGACCACCGGGCCATGGGTGAGATGGCGGCGCATCACCTCTTTGACAAGGGCTTTCGTCATTTCGCCTTCTGCGGGTATCCGGGCCTTTTCTGGTCGGACCAGCGGTTTGAGGGGTTTGAACGCGCGATTCGGCAGGCGGGCTGCACCGTCGACCCTTTTGTTCCGCCCGCTGGTCGATGCCGGTTGCCGCGAGAGAGCGAGCAGACCTCTTTGGCAAGCTGGCTTAAGGCGTTACCGAAACCGGTGGGGCTGATGGCGTGCATCGACGAGCGTGGCCAGCAGGTCGCCGAAGTCTGCCAAGCCGCCTCCCTCAGCATTCCCGACCAGGTCGCGATCATCGGGGTCAACAATGATGAACTCGTGTGTACGCTCTCGAACATCCCGACCTCCAGCATCGCCATTTCCGCAGAACAGGGCGGGTTCGAAGCGGCCGCCTGTCTTCACCGCCTGATGCAGGGGCAACGCCCAAGGCCAGACACGATCCTCATTCATCCGACGCATGTTGTCGCGCGCACATCGACCGACATCATCGCCATCGCCGATCTGCGTGTCGCCCAAGCCGTCAGGTTCATCCAGAGCGCCTGCAAAAACCCGCTCTACGTGGACGACGTGGCCAAGGCGGCCGGACTGTCGCGCCGGGTGCTGGAAAAACGCTTCCGCGTCAGTCTTAACCGCACGATCCACGAGCAGATACGCAAAAGCCGCATCCGCGTGATCACCCGGATGCTGATTGACAGCGCGATGAGCGTTTCGGAGATCGCTCGTGCGACAGGCTTCACCGACGCGACACACATCGCGCGCTACTTCAGGGCTGAAACAGGCGTCAGCCTCGCAGACTTCCGGCGCCAAAACCATTCCTGAGCGTATCAGCAGCGTGCAAATATGAGTACGGGTTGTTTTCTCATTTCTTTAGACTGTCCCGCTTCTCCAGCTCGATCGACTTCTTGATCTCCTGCTGGATCGTCGCATTCAGATCTTCCGGAGCCGCATCTTTCATGGCCGCAGGTGCGCTTACATCGGCATTATATACGCCGCCTTCCCAACGGAGATTGCGGAACTCGCGCGGCGCTCCCCAGCCCTGGGCATCTGTACCGAAATTCACTTCCGCACCATCCTTCAGATACGACTTCGCGCGCCGGATGCTGAGCTCGGTCACGGTCTCCCACGTGGTCAGTTTGCCAGGCGACTCCTTTTTATTGGAGAGCATATCATCCAGTCCAATCGAGACGGTCTGCCACTCCGGTGAGCCCGTCAGCGGCTTACGGAACTCGTAAGAGCCACCAGGCTTGCCGGGGAAGGCGCCCCACCCGTTCAAATCCGCCACGACGCAGATCACGTTGTCTTTGGGGCACTTGACCTCAAACACGAGTTTGGCTCCTACGGGGCCGCGCCACTTGGGGTCTTTGAGTTTACGCGTGGTGGCGACCCATACATGCGGGTTGCCCCACTCTAGCCGGAACCAGTCCTGCCAACCCCGCGCAAAGTCATCGATCTGCCGGGACGGCTTATCCGTCGCCTTCACACCGACCTGCTTCAGCTCATCCGGAAAGATCAGGGCCTCGCGTGAGGAGACAATAAACGTTTCAGGCGCTTTTGAACCCCGATCGCCCATCCGGTCCGTCTTCAGCTTGTAACTCACATTGGCATACACATAAAGCGGCTGCTCCACGCTCATGATCGGACACTCCGCCGTCCAAACCTTGCCCTCCTGCTTCGCTTCCGCATCACGCCAGAACCTCGTCAGGCAATGTGGATCTATGGAATAGTAGATATCAACCTTGACCACCTCGGCCGATCGCTCTGCCTTCACACTCGCCCGGGGATTGCCATTACTTGTTTTTAAATCGACCGTCAATTCCGGCGTCTTCGGATAGTCGAAAATCCCCTTCAGGTGAGAATCAAACCACAGGATCCCACAAATCCCGGTTTCGGGCAGGCCCCTGTGGTTGAGGTGCGGCGCGATCACGTATGCGACATGCCGGCTCCCGATCTTCTTCCAGTTCTCCGACATGTTGTCAAAGGGTCCGGCAAAATCGTTCGCCGGCGCCATGAAAAGGATCGGACAGGTGACACGCGGAATATACGCCAGGTCATCAATCGTGTCCCGCTCCATCGCGGTGCCATTCTCTTTCAGCCCCGACCCCGGCATCCCGCTCAACTTGCCGCTGACACTCCCTGTGCCCCCGCACGACGGCACCGCCGCTTTCACCCGCGTATCAATACCTGCGACATCAAGCGTGATCTTCCCGCCCATCGAATGACCCGTCACCCCGAGATGTTTAGGGTCAACCTCAGGCTGCTGCTCCAGGAAGGTCAGTCCGCGCCGGGCCGCCAGCACCAGCATGAACCAGTTGTTATTCCGGGGCGACTCGATAGAGTCGAGAGTCTTTGCATCCGGCGCCATCGTGCCGTAGTGATCGTTGTGCTTCTGCGTGGCATCAATTGCGCCCCAGTCCGTGCAAGGATCGCCCTTCTCCATGCGCTCCAGGTCATTCCCGCCCCAGTTGATGGAGAGACCGACATAGCCATTGTCGACCGAGTGCTTGACCGACTCGACCGACGCGCGTTGTCCGCCGCCATGCAGCTGGAGGATCGCGGGCAATTTCTTGTCGCTCTTGGGAAAGGCATAAAAGGCAGCTATCCGTGCTACCTTGCCTTTGAAGGTGCCGATGGTGAAGACTACCGTGCGATAGGTGTTGTCGCCTTCCTTCCACTCCCTGACCACCTGCGTCTCCAGCGGC
>CAYMLQ010000426.1:0-4653 GCA_964390795.1 uncultured Lentisphaeraceae bacterium | reverse complement strand
CCATCACGGTGCAGCCCGATCCGCTGGTTGCGATCGAGATCGGCGTGACGCGCAATCTGGCGGCAGCCAAGTGGTACGGCGTGAAAGACCTTGCCCGCGCCGACAGCAAGCGGTACCTGCTGGGCAAGGGCCAGCGCGTGAGCGTCGAGCGCATGCTGGCAAGTTACACGCGGCACGGCGCGAGGCTCATGGGCTACGAGGACGTGTGCGGCACATTGAGTCCGGGCATGGCCGCGGACTTCCTCGTGCTGGATCGTGACCCGCGTGGAGTAGAGTCGGTGGACATTGAGAAATGTGATGTGCTGCGCACCTATTTCGGCGGGCGGATGGTGTGGGACAGCATGAGCGAAGCGTGAGCGAGGCAAGCGAGGAGCATAGGACTATGGGATTTGACACCACCTACAGTGCATGGGCGTCATTGCGTCCGCACGGACGTCACGTCGCGCGGGCTATCATGCTGGCGCTGCTCTGCGCTTGGGCAGCGTGCGCCAAGGGGCAGGTTGTGATCAACGAAGTTGTTGCCGCCAATTCGGACAGGCTGTTGCAGCGGAACGCCCCAGGCTATCCGCGACTCGGCATCACCACGCCATGGATCATGCCCGGCTATGACGACGCCCTGTGGAGCACGGCTAACGGGCCCTTCGGCTTCGGCACGTTCCCCGGGGTCACGCTGGGCAAGAACACCTCCGCAACCATGCAGAACAAACTGGCCTCGCTTTACGTGCGCAGGGCGTTCAACGTGACGGCCGGGCAGGCGGCCTCGACCAACGAGCTGCAACTCGTGACGCGCTTCAACGACGGCTTTATCGCGTTCGTCAACGGCGCCGAGGTGACCCGCCGCAACATGGGCAACCCCGGCATGTTCGCCTACCGCGACCAGACGGCCTTCAACACCAACGTGGCGAACGCGGAAGCGATGACCATCGGCCTCGGCACGGTGAGCAACGTGCTGCTTTCCGGCACCAATTTCCTGTGTATCCAGACGCACAACAAGGCGACCACGAGCGGCGATTTCCTGTCCATGGCCGACCTGCGCATCGGCGGTTCCTTGCAGATCTCGCTGGTCACGAACAACACGGCGTGGAAGTACTTCGCGGGTGTGGCTGAACCGTCCGGAGGGCTGATCGACTACGGGCTCATCAGCGGCGTAAAGGAGACCGTGACATGGGCCGCGCTGGCCTATAACGACTCGTCCTGGCCCGAAGCGAACGGACCGGTCGGTTATGACACCAAGGTTCCGCCCTCTTATGTTCTGGGTGTCAACTTGAGCAGCCAGATGTTCGGTATCGCCGCCTCCCTCTACAGCCGCACGCTGTTCACCGCCACACCCGCCGAGGCGTCGTCGTCCGAGCCCTTGCAACTCGTCATTGACTATGACGACGGATTGATCGTCTACTTGAACGGACTCGAGGTGGCTCGCCGCAACGTCGGGACGGAGAACACGATCACGCCTTACAATACGTTGGCATCAGCCGGTCACTCGGCGAACGGGGTGGGCGAGACGCTCCTGTTGGGCCCGGCGAATACCCTGTTGGCGGGCGGCGACAACGTGCTCTGCGCGCAGATCCACAACACGCCGCTGACCAGTTCTGACCTGATCGGACGCGTCACCCTGTCGAGCACAGGGGCTGGCGCCCGCACGCTGGCGCGCCCGACGGACTCCGGACGGTATTTTATAGGGACGCGCGAACCCCAGGAGGCCGGCGTCGGTGAGGACGACGGGGACAGCGTCGACTTCGAAGTGGACACGCCGGACTCCGAAAGCGACTGGGTGGAGCTGTATAACGCAGGCCCGCAAGCGGTCAACCTCACGGGCTGGTCCCTGACCGACGATGACGGCAAGCCCCGCAAGTGGTATTTTCCGGCAGGCAGCAGCATCGCTGCAAACGGTTATCTGGTCGTGATGTGTACCGGTTTCGATGTCGGCCCTGTCAACGGTGCGACCTACCTGCACACGAACTTCAAGCTCAGCGCAGGCGGCGAATACCTGGGACTCGTGGACGCGGCCGGAACCGCCGTGAGCCAAATCGCGCCCTTTCTTCCCGCTCAGAGCTATTTCCACACCTATGTGAGAACCGGGGCCGGGCAGTACCAGTATTCCGACACTTCGACGCCGGGTTCGTCAAACACGGGCACACTCTGCTCGGCCATCACGGCACCGCCGGATGTCAGCCATCTGGGCGGCTTCTACGCGTCGGGCTTCTCCCTGCAGATGGCCCCGCCGGATACGAACGCGGTTGTCCGCTACACACTGAACGGCGGCGCGCCCACAGACACGAATGCGCTCTACACCGCTCCGATTGCCATCGCCTCCAACACGACGGTGCGGGCCCGCTGCTTTAAGGCAGGTGATATCCCCTCTGCCGTCCGCACCTTCACCTACCTCGTGGCCCAGTCCGCAGCCCGCCGCTCCCTCCCCGCCCTGTGCTTTTCGGCGGATCCGGTCCTCGACCTCTACGGGCCGAACGCCAGCGGCGGGCCCGCGAACGGCGAGGGCATCATGGCGATCAAGGGCGGCGCCTACACCAATGCCAGCATTCCAAACTCGTGGTACAACCGCGGCGATATGAGCGCCTTCAACATGCCCTCGATCTATGGGCGTAGCGCTGAACGCCCCGCCGGCTTCGAATACTATCCCACCAGCGGCGTGCCGCTGCGGACGGACCTCGGCCTGCGCATCTCCAGCAGCGGGTGGTCGCGGCCCCAGTTGGTTTTGAACGACAAGCCTTCAAATCGATTTGCGCCCGGGTCCTCCCTGAACAAACCGTCGTTCAACATCTTCTTCCGCGGAGAGCTGGGTGAATCGCAGCAGGACTACGCGTTCTTCCCGAACTACCGTGTGACCAAGTTCGAGGACATGCGCCTGCGGGCTGGCAAGAACGACATCCAAAACCCCTTCATCGCCGACGAGTTCATGCGGCGGCTCTTCATCGGGACCGGACAGCAGGGGTCAATCGGAACGTTCGTGTCGGTCTACATCAATGGCATCTGGAAAGGCTATTTCAATTTCTGCGAGCATCTGCGTGAGGCGTTCATGCAGCAGCACCACAACAGCAGCGCCACTTGGGATGTGCAGCAAGTCAACGCGTACGCCAGCGGCGATTCGCTGCATTGGAGCAGCACACTCGCCTTCCTGCGCACGAATGACCTCACGTTTGCGGCCAACTACGTGAAGGCTCAAGACTACATCGACCCCGTCAACGTCGCCGATTACCTGATCGTTAACAGTTTTGCGGCCGAGGGGGACTGGCCCGGCAACAACTGGGTCGCGGCCCACGAACGCAGCACGCAAGGCCGCTGGCGGTTTTACATGTGGGATGCGGAGATGAGCTGCGGCTTGACGGGACGCCCCTTGACCTACAACACCTTCACCAGCGACCTGCTCATCGCGAGCCCCAAGACGGGCGGAGGCGCGATACAGGTTACCTTCACCCTGCTGTACGCGGCGCCCGAATTCAAACTGCTTTTCGCCGACCGCGTGCAGAAACACTTCTTCAACGCGGGGTGCCTGACGAAAAGTAGCATGGAGTCCGTCTTTTACGGTCTGCGCGACGCCATCAACCCCATCATGAAGGAGACCCTTAATATTACCACCGGGGTGAACGAGACCTACTTCAATAATTGGATCGTCAGCGACGCCCGCCGGCCCATCTATTTTTCGCAGTTGACCGCATTAGGACTGTGGCCTGCCACGCTCGCGCCCGATTTCAGCCAGCACGGAGGCACCATCGCCCCCAACGCTCAAATCGTGCTCAGCAACCCCAACGGCGCCGGCGCCATCTACTACACCACGAACGGCATCGATCCCCGCGCAGTCGGAGGCAGCGTCACAGGCGCGCTTTACACGGGAGCGATTGTTTTCTCGTCATCAGGGACGCTCAAGGCGCGGGTGCTCAGCGCGGGCGGCGAGTGGAGCCCGCTGCAGGAGGCCTCCTTCATCGTGCCGGTGGACGTCCCCGCGTTCCAGCCGACCGGCAGCGCGGACTGGACGGCCGACGCGAACTGGAGCAGCAGCCCGCTGCCTTACCCGCGCGGGACGAACGTGGCGGTGTTCATCAATGCGCCGCTGACGGCCGACCGCGACGTCAATCTGCGCGCGCCGGTCACGGTCGGCTCCGTGACCTTCCAGCAGAACGATTCGGCCTTCCGAAACCGGCTTAGGGATCGCAGCACGGGCAACGCGCTGACGTTCATGGCGACCAACGGCCCGGCGGTCCTGGCGGTCAGCGGTACCGGTACGGGGTATGTCGAGTTGGAGGTGGCGGCCGAAACAGTCCTGGCTTCGGATCTGCGCGTGGAGGTGAACAGCACGGCGGGCAGCGCGGACTACGGGGCGCTAAGGCTGCGCGCGGTCTGGCGGGGGCCCGGCGGGATCGCCAAGGAGGGCGACGGCGTCGCCACGCTCACCGGGGACGGCAAGACGTACACCGGCGCGACTGCGGTCAACCAGGGCGTGCTCGCGCTCACGGAGTCCTCCGTACCCCTGCAGAGCGCGGCCGTGTCCGTCACTTCCGGCGGGCAGCTGAGGCTGACCTCGTCCAGTACGGACGGCGAGCCGCGGTTCTACCGGTTCAACGGCGCGCTCACCCTCGACAGCCTGGGGCGGGGCGGCACGCTGCCCCCGAGCGGGCAGGGCGTCTCTGGCGGGCTGCG
>CAYMLQ010000425.1:0-4653 GCA_964390795.1 uncultured Lentisphaeraceae bacterium | reverse complement strand
ACCGGGGTCATCGCCTATGCGGGCCTCGACGTGTTCGGGGAGATCAACGTCTTCGAGCCGGAGGTGTTTCCCTGCGACCACCCGCTGTTCGGGCTGGACAACGTCCAACTGACGCCGCATGTCGCGGCCCTTTCGCGTGAGGCCCTGGATGAGGTTCACACCCGTGCGGCGCAGGCGGTGGCGGACGTCCTCGGCGGAAGAACGCCGCCTCACCTTCTCAATTTAACGGCCATCCAAAAAAAGGCGGAATCATGAGTAAAGAATACAGATTGCAGGGCAAGAAAGCTTTGGTCACTGGGGCCGGGACCGGGATCGGCCGCGAAATCGCGCTGGAATTCGCGCGGCAGGGCGCGGATGTCGTGTTTCATTATTCGAGCAGCCCGCAGGGGGCGGAGGCAGCTGTTGCGGAAGCCGTCCAGCTCGGCGTGCGCGCCACGACGGCGCGCGCCGACTTCAATCAGGTGGAGGAGGTCAGGCGTCTGGCTAAGGTGGCGCTGGACTTCCTCGGCGGGCTGGACATTCTTGTGAACAACGCCGGGATCACAATGAACCTGCCGTTCGGCGAGGTGACGCCGGAGCAGTTCGACACGCTCTACCGGGTCAATGTGCGCGCGCAGTTTTTCCTGACCCAAGGCCTCGCCGCCGCCTTGGAGGCGGCGCGCGGCGTGGTGATCAACCTGACGTCGGTCCACGCCTATGAAGGCATGCGGGAGCATACGGTCTATGCCGGCACGAAGGGGGCGATTGTCGCCTACACGCGAACCCTCGCGGTCGAGCTGGCGACGCGCGGCATCCGCGTTTTGGGAATCGCGCCCGGAGGCGTGTGGGTGGAAAACACCACCAAGGTCATGGGGCAGACCAATCCCGAAGAGCACGGGCGCAACATCCCCTGCGGCTTTGTCGGGCTGCCCGCCGACATCGCGAAGGTCGCGGTGTTTCTGGCGACCGAGGACGCCCGTTACATTCTCGGCCAAACCCTCGTCGTGGACGGCGGGACCACCGCCTGGATGCCTTTCGGGGAGCAGTGGAAGGCCCCGCTCAACGCCCGCTTCGGACAGGGCTATGTGCCCGGACTGTAGCAGGTGATGGATGCCGTCCGGGCGTGAGACAGCCCGGGAGAAGGATGAAACGATGGACGCTTCACTGATGGGTTCTGGACTTGCGATCCTCGCGGGCCTGGCCGTAGGGCTTTCGCTTGCGCCGATCAAGCTCATGACAAAATACCGCTACGAGCACTGGGCGTTTGTGCATGCTCTGGCGGCGCTGATCCTGCTGCCGTGGGGGCTGGCGGCCCTGCTGTGTCCTGACCTGGCGGGCGCACTGGGACAGGTTCCGGCGTCGGCCTGGCTCAAAGCGAACCTCTGGTCGCTGGCCTGGGGGGCGGCGAACGTGCTCGGCGGGCTTTGCCTCGTGCGGATCGGGGTGAGTCTGACGGTGGGGCTCCTGACCGGGGTCGGGCTGCCTGTGGGCGTTCTCCTGCCGATGATCTTCAAGGGGTCGGGACAGTTCGCCGAGGCGCCTTCGCTGCTCTCCCCGACCGGACTGGCCTTGCTGGGATTGACGCTTGTGCTTGTGTTTGCGGTCGCGCTGATGGCGCGGGCCGGCTTCGAGCGGGAGAAGGGGCAGCCCGCCGGGCTCAAGGTACACGGCTCCTTCAAGGCCGGGCTCCTGATGGCGATCGCGGCGGGCGTGCTGCAGGTGGGGCTGAGCTTCGCCTTTGTCTACTCGCAGGGACCGCTGATGGAAGCGTTGAAAGTGCGCGGCGCGGGCGAGTCGGGGGCCATTGCGGCGGTCTGGGCGGTGACCTTGCCGGGAGGCGCGCTGGTCAACGTGCTCTTCCCGCTGTTCCTGATGCTGCGCGGACGCAATGTGAAGGCGCTGCTCTTCCCGAGGGATTTCGGTCTGACGCTCGTGATGTCGCTGCTCTTCGTGACTTGTCTCTTGTGCATGGGCAACGGCATGCGGATGATGGGCGCGTTGGGCGCGTCGCTGGGCTTCGGCCTCTATCAGGGGTTCCAGGTGCTGTCGTCGCAAGGCGTGGGGGTTGCTTCAGGGGAGTGGAAGGGCGTCGCGGGCAGAACCAAGGCGCTGATGGTCTGCGCCGTCCTGCTGACGCTTGCGGCGGTAGGCGTCATGGCCTTGCTGAAAACGAAGGGGGCGTGAGGAGTAAAACGCAGGTTGTCTGATGACAGCGAGGAACTCTATGGCGACACCGTGGCCCGCAAGCTGCTGAAGCTCGAGGTCCTGCCCAAAACGCGGAAGTCTGATGTCAGTGCCGGTGCAGAAACGCAGTGAGCAGTCAACGCAAACCCGCTTTAATTGAAGTCAACGCAACGGAGAATACAAATCATGACACAGCAACACGACAACCTGTTTCACAAGCTCCATACCCGCCGCTCCGCTTTCGTCACTGCGGGCTGGGCCGTCCTGGGCGCATCGCTGGCATCCTCCGCGACGGCAGCCGAGAATACTCCGGCGGCCTCGGCCAGCCTCTGGCACGCACTCAATGTCCGCGACTTCGGGGCGAAGGGCGACGGCAAGGCCGACGACACGGCGGCCTTTCAGACCGCGCTGGATCAGGCGTATCAGGCAGGGGGCGGCACGGTGTTCGTGCCGCCGGGGCGCTACCTGATCGCCACGCACCTCACAATCCCGCACAATGTCACTCTGGAGGGCATCTTCACGGCACCGCCGACGACGCCGTGGCGCAGGGATAACGCCGCAGGCAAGCCGGAGCTTGCCGGCAGCGTGCTGCTGGCGGTCGAAGGCGCGGGCAAGCCAGACGGCGTGCCGTTCATCCAGCTCGCCTTCAACGCCACCCTCAAGGGCATCGCGGTTTTCTATCCGGAACAGAAGGACGCGGATCCGCCGGTCGCCTATCCGTGGACGGTCAGCTCCTCGCTTCAGGGCGCGGACAACTGCTCCGTCATCGACGTGCTGCTCATCAACCCGTATCAGGCCGTCGATTTCGGCGGGCGGGCGACGGGCCGCCACCTGATCCGGAACCTGCACGGACAGGCCCTGTACCGCGGGCTGTTCATTGACCACTGCATTGACGTGGGCCGCGTGGAAAACGTCCATTTCTGGCCCTTCTGGAGCGCCGGCGGCGGGGCGGCGGCGTTCACGCTTAAGGAGGGCAAGGCTTTCGTCATCGGACGCGCGGATTGGCAGTCGCTGCTCTCCTGCTTCTGCATCAGCTACGAGACCGGCTTCCAGTTCGTGCGCTGCTGCGGGCCGCATCCGGCCTACCAGGGCGGCGGCAACGCGCAGATCCTCGGCGGCGGGGCGGACGGCTGCAACAAGGCGGTGCATGTGGTTGAGATGCAGGGGCACAGCGGCACGCGCTTCGTGAACGCGCAGCTCTACGGCGACATCATCGTGGAGCCGACCAACCATGCGCCGCTGCAGTTCAGCGCCTGCGGCCTCTTTGGGAGCGCGTGGGGCGGCCACGGCGTCGGGCTCGCCCGCATCGAAGGCGGCGGCAAGGTCAGCTTCACCGACTGCCACATCCACTGTATTGACCCGAAAAACCAGCACCGCCCGCTGATCCACGCAAAAACGGGTCGCCTGCAGGTTCGCGGCTGCGAGTTCATCGACGGCCACGCCGCCCGTGATCATGTGGTGCTCGAAGCAGGCGTTTTCTACGCCAACATCAGCGACAACACCTCCCGTTCCGTTTTCACCGTTATCAACAAGGCGTCGGGCAAAACCGTCCTTCGCGACAACCTGAGCGAGGCGTGATGACAACCATGAAACACACTCTCACCTACCGATCCCCGCTCTTTCCAGGCGGAGTCGGGAGACAGAAGTCAGGAGACAGAATGGGAGAATTAATCCTGAAGTGACGCTTTGCTCCCACGACAGCGTGTGGGCTCTGCCGGGTAAGGCGTTCTGACTTCTTGGGTTGCGGGCTCCGCCCGCGTTAGGATCTTTATGTTATGACTTGAGGTGGTCGTTCTTATCAAGGGAGCGCGACTGCTCGCGCCACTGGCTGGGGGTGAGGCCGGTCTTGTTCTTGAAGAGCCGGCAGAAGTACGGCTCGCTCTCGAAACCCGTCTCGTAAGCCGTCTGCCGGATGGTCAGGGTGGTGTCGGAAAGCAGACTGCGGGCCCGCGCGATCCTGAGCTGCAAATGGTACTGATGGGGGCTCAAACCGGTGTGCTCAAGAAAAACGCGACGGAACCAGTTGTAGCCGACCTTGAGTTCCTGCGCAAGCGTCCTCACATCGATCTCCGCCCCGGTCTGTTCGTGCATGCGGCGGAGGGCTTCGCGGATCGCCGCGACAACAGGGGTTTGCCCGGACGTGTTGGCTTGTTTGGCGGAGTAGAGCTGCGAGAGAAGATAGCCGGTGGCGGAGGCCAGCACCTGCTGAAGCGCGGGCTGGTCGCACCGGATCGCATCAAGGATGTCGGTGAAGGTTTTCAAGAACAGGTCTTCGCGGTTGACGAGAACCACCGGATTTTTCGGCGTAAAAAAGCCGTTCTTGACCCAGCGGCGGGGAGTCTCGCCGTTGAAGACCACCCAGTAGTGGAGCCAGCCGGTTTCCTGGTCCGGCACATAGCGGTGCCAGACTCCGGGAAAAAGCAGGATGACTTTGCCGGATTCGACCTTTTGCAGCGGCGTGCTACTGGATTCGAACACGGCGCATCCGCC
>CAYMLQ010000424.1:0-4657 GCA_964390795.1 uncultured Lentisphaeraceae bacterium | reverse complement strand
GCCGCCTCCAGCCTTGGCCTGTCCCGCAGCGGGCTTTACAAGCTCTACTCGAAATGCCTGGCCGCCTCGGCCGGCGGCCGTGCTGACACATTCGTGTGGACGGCAAGATGAAACTGTAGCGAAACTGGCAGTTTGAACGTGTGTATCTTCTTCGGTCCCTCTTCTTCCCTTCCGACGAAGTAAAATCTTCTTCCAGTGGACTTCAAAGGCGGCGTCCGGCGGCGTTCAAAAAACCAAGTGGCATCCCGGCGGTGTCGCGTGCCATCATGTCCGGACATGAAACGTAAGAGAAGGCGCAAGTGCCTGTGCTGCGGCGACTTGTATATGCCGGACAAGCGCAACGCGCACCACCAGAGGTACTGCCGCAAGGCCGCGTGCCGGAAGGCCAGCCGCCAAGCCAGCCAGCGGCGCTGGCTGGCGAGGCCGGCCAACCGCGACTACCACTGCGGGGCTGCGCCGGCGGCCCGCGTCCGCGCCTGGAGGCAGGGGCATCCGGGCCTCCGGCGCCGGAAGGAGTCCGCGTTACAAGATCTCTTGCCGTCGCAAACCTTTGCCTTGTCAGGGCTTACGACCATCTTAACCGCGCCGATGCCGGCATGCGGCATGGCCGTCGCGCCGTCGCGGCCCGTACCGCAACACCCTGCGGGAGAAAGCGTTGCGGCCGGCCGAGAGCCGGGCGCTGTCCCGCCGGACGCTGCGGGGGCCGGACTGCAAAACGTGCGGTTACAAGATCTCTTCCTGTCACAAGACCCTCTGTTCGTTGGGCTTATAGCGATGTTAACGGACGGGTTACAAGATGACATAGGCCCCGTGCTGGCGAAGCTTCAGACTCGCGGGCGGGCGATCCTGGGGAATGGCCCCGGAACCGTCCCGAAAGGGGCAATGAGGCTATGATCACAAGGAAACAGGTGTTGTGCGAGGAGCGGACGCGGCAGGTGCCAGCGGGGTTCGGCTGGGTGGATCACCGGCTGGTCCGCGACGGGTACTGCCGGCGCTGCCGGCCGGAGGAACTGGCGCTGTATCTGGTGCTGGTCACCGTGGGCGACGCCGACGGGCTGAGCTTTTACGGCGACGAGGGCGTCGCGAAACTGATCGGGGTTCCGGCCGGGCGCGTCGCGGAGCTCCGCGCGGGGCTGGTGCGGGCCGACCTCGCCGCGTACCGCCGGCCGCTGTACCAGGTGCTGGAGTTGCCGGAGGGGCGGGCATGGCCGGTCAAAATTTGTCTTTGGATAGGTGGGGCGACTGACCGGAAAACCGATCCGCAAGACACCCGGATATCCTGCCGGAGACAGCCTGTCTTCATTTGTCTTTCATTGTCGGGCGAACAGGGTATTGAGCGACAGAATGAGCAGGGCTTACCGCGCTGTATTGTACGCATTGCGACAGGTGTAACATTGACAATCAACAGGTTACGCTGATAATCTGTCGCATAGCAGGGAATGTAAGGAGTTTGCTATGCGACAGAACGGTCAACTGGTTGTCGCTCCGCTGGTCACGGATCCGGAGTGGCCGGAGGGGTACGTGGCGGCGCTTAGAGACGCGGGCGCGCAGGAGAAATCGATCCCGTACTGCGTCGGATGGGTCCGGCGGTTTTTCGGCCGGTTCCCTGGACGGAGCAGGAGTGATCTGGGGCGGATCGAGATTGAACAGTTCCTCTCGGAACTCGCGGCCCACCCGGCTGTCAGCAATTGGCAGGTTCAGCAGGCTCGGGACTCGCTGGAGCTATATTACGGGAAGTTTCGGGGGATCGCGCTGGATCCGCGCGGGTTTATGACGGTGGCGACCTGGAGGGGGATGGGGGAAGTTCTAAAGTGCGAGAGTGCTAAAGTTCTAAAGTTGGGAGAAGAGAGGGAGGGAACGCCGAACGCTGAACGTCCAATGCCCAACGCCGAAGTGGGGAGGGAACGGAGATCGAAGGTCGGAGATCGGAAGTCGGGGGGAGAAGTAGAAGAGGGAACGCCGAACCCTCCTTCGCTGAGGCTACGGAGGGCAAGCGCTCAAGTGGAGGAGGATGCTGGGGACAGGAGTGTCCCCGCTCCCAGTGTCCCCGTTCCCGGGGAGAACCAAGGACAGGAGTGTCCTTGCACCCAGAGGGCAGGGGACAGGAGTGTCCCCTCTCCCAGTGCCCCCGCTCCAGGGGAGGGAACGTGCAACTGGGAGGTGCTGGAGGAACGGCTGAGGGACTGCCTGCGGGTCGGGCACTACGCGTACGCCACGGAGCAGAGTTACGTTGGCTGGGTCAAGCGCTACGTGGCGTTCCACGGGTGGCGCAAGCCCTCCGCTCTGAAGGCGGAGCATGTTCGTGCCTTTCTGCGGCACCTCGCCGTCGAAGAGCAGGTCGCGTCATCAACCCAGAACCAGGCGCTGAACGCGGTGGTGTTCCTGTACCGCACCCTCATCAAGAAAGACATCGGCGATGTCG
Organism: uncultured Lentisphaeraceae bacterium; assembly: GCA_964390795.1. GTDB lineage: Bacteria > Verrucomicrobiota > Kiritimatiellia > RFP12 > UBA1067 > CAYMLQ01. Next base: position 2,235 of record CAYMLQ010000424.1, on the reverse strand, counting down.
GCGACTTCCCCCGGGCGCGGCGTGGGCTGAGGCTGCCCGTGGTTGCCAGCCGGGCTGAGGTGAAGGCCGTGCTCGAGCGGTTGACCGGGCGCGAGCGGCTGATCGGGCGGCTGCTCTACGGCACGGGCATGCGCATCAACGAGTGCCTGGGGATGCGGGTACAGGACGTTCAGTTCGACCAGCAGCGCATCGTGGCCCATGGGAAGGGAAACAAGGATCGGTACGTGCCCCTGCCGAAGTCGGACGAGCAGTCGCTGCGCGAGTGGTTGGCGTGCCGCAAGGCCCTGTTCGAGGCGGACGTGGAGCGGAACATGCACGAGGTGGAGGTGCCCTATGCCCTGGCTCGCAAATACCCGAACGCGCCGTTCGCCTGGGGCTGGCAGTATGTCTTTCCGGCCGACGACTATTCGACCGACCCGCGCAGCGGCCGCGTGAGGCGGCACCACGTCCTTGACAAGAATATCCAGCGGGCGGTTCAAGCGGCGGTGCGCGAAGCGGGGCTGACGGTCCGCTTCACGCCGCACTGTTTCCGCCACAGCTTCGCGACGCACCTGCTGGAAGCGGGGCAGGACATCCGCACGGTGCAGGCACTGCTGGGCCACGCGAACGTGGAGACGACGATGATCTACACGCACGTGCTGAACAAGGGTCCGCTGGGCGTCGTCAGCCCGGTGGACACGCTGTGAGACGGGGAACTCGTTCGAACGTGCGAGAGTTCTAAGTGTAGAGCCCGCGCAGCGGTAACAAACGAATGAATCACACGCTGGGGCGACTTGCCGCCCCGTTTCCCCTTGCCGGACTCACTTTCCCGTGTCACACTAGGTGCCATCTATAGAAAAGGGCGAGATGATAAAAGAGATCACAGAGATTCTGGAAGATGATGCGCTGATCGACGAAGCCGGCGAGGGCGCGCTGTCGCTGACCGTGCCGGAGGGCGCCGACGGGCGGTTGGACGCTTGGCTGGCTTCGCAGGTGGTGGAGCTGTCGCGGGCGCGCATTCAGGCGCTCATCAAAGAGGGCCGCGTGACGTGCGATGGCGTGGCGGTCAAATCCAACGGCAAGCCGAAGGCGGGTCAGGTGATCGAGATCATCGTGCCGTCTCCGGTGCCGGCCGAACCCGTGCCGGAGGATATTCCGCTCGATGTCCTATACGAGGACAGCGATTGTCTGGTTCTCAACAAGCCTGCGGGTCTCGTGGTACACCCGGCGCCGGGGCACGCCTCGGGCACGCTGGTGAACGCGCTGCTGTTTCACTGTACAGATCTCGGCGGCGTGGGCGGCGTGGAGCGCCCGGGCATCGTACACCGCCTGGACAAAGACACCTCGGGCCTGATGGTGGTGGCAAAGAACGACGCGGCGCTGGCGGGCTTCGTGCGGCTGTTTCAGACGGGCGGAATCACCAAGGAGTATCTTGCCTTGGTACACGGAGTGCCTCCGTCCCTGTCAGGTACCGTGTGTACGTTGATCGGACGGCACCCCGCGCAGCGTAAAATGATGGCGGTGGTGGCGCGCAACGGCAAGCAGGCGGTGACGCACTACGCGGTCGAAAAGCGGCTTGGGGACATCACGCTGGTGCGCTGCCGCATTGAGACGGGCCGGACGCACCAGATCCGCGTCCACATGCAGTCGCTGGGGTGTCCGGTGGTGGGCGACGCGGTGTATGGGAGGAGGGCGGCGGACAACCGGCTGCCGCACGCCCCCGAGCGCCAGATGCTGCATGCCGCGCATCTGGCGTTTGCGCATCCGGTGACCGGCGTCGCGATGGATTTCACCGCGCCGCTGCCGGAGGACATCGAGGTCTGCATGCGGCAGTGCGCGGTATAGGAGTAACTACGGAACAGTGTGTGGCGTTTTCAAAAGTGGACGGTTATAGTCATTCAACTCGTAATCCAGTTGAAGATGTGACTACGCTCGTGAATACGTAAGTCCGTCCGAGTCACCTGACTTGGATGAGCGCGCCGCGGACGGCCGCGCCGTCAGTCGTCATCAGGTACGCGCTTGCTGAGCCGCTGAAGGCCGCCGGCAGCGAGGCAGGTCCGTACGCCGTGTCCTTGAGCTTCAGCACGCCGTTCACGGTGAGACGCCGGATCACGGTCGCGCCTGCGGCGGGCAGGTCGATCCTGGCGCCGGGCGCCGTCACGATGAACACGTCGTTGGTCGCTGACAGGGCCGACGCCTGCGCGAGCCGCAGCACGCCGTTCGTGACCACGACCGCGCCGGAGAAGGTGTTCGCGG
>CAYMLQ010000423.1:0-4662 GCA_964390795.1 uncultured Lentisphaeraceae bacterium | reverse complement strand
GCGTGATGGAGATCAACGGCATCCTGTGCGACATGATCTTCGCCAAGAACAAGGCCCGCCACGCCTTCTACATCGAAGAAAGCTACGTTATCAACTGGATGTTCCCGTATCTGACGCCGCACGGCCTGATCATGAAAATCAACGCCGAGCAGCAGCCGATCACGCGCGCCAACGCGCAGGATGACATGGCGTTCTGGGACTGGTACACGCGCCGGCTGGTGCGCGATCCGATGTTCCGCCGCGACCTGCCCGCGCAGAAGTCGTTCTCGAAGCTCCGCAGCGCGATCGCAGGACTCTACGCGGCGCGCGGAATGAGGGCCGAAAGCGAGAAGGCCTTCCAGGAGGCGCGCATCCTCTATCCGGTGAGCCCCGAGGCCAACTTCCGGCTCATTCAGGAAGTTCTGCTGACTCAGGCGCGTTATGCCGAGGCGATCGACATCCTGGAGGAGTACAACCGGCGCGACCCCAATAATGATCGCGGCTTCGGCTTCGTGGACTTCATCAAGCGTATCCGCGACACAGAGGCTAAAGTGCGCGAGCTGACCGCCAAGGCGCAGGCCAGCAAGACTCTGGCACCCGACGACGCGTTCCAGTTGGCGCTGGCCTACCGCGACCTCGGCCAGAACGAGTCGGCTGCGACCTACCTCGACCAGCTTGCCGGCATCCCGAACCTGCCGGTCGAGAAGCTCTTCGAGATCGGCAGCCTGCTGAGCAGCCTGAAGAAGACCGAGAGCGCGGCCAAGGCCATGGACGGCGTAGTGGCGCGCCTGCCGCCCAACATGCCGGCGGACAAGCTCCTAGAGGTGGTGCGGATCTACGGCGAGGCGGGCAAGCCGGACAAGATGGGGCCCGTGCTGTCGCGCTACCTGCAGCTGCAGCCCAACGACTGGCAGGCGTGGCTGGACATGGCGACGCTGTGCGCCATGCGCCAGCAGCAACAGCAGATGCAGTACTCGCTGCAGAAGGCGATCGAACACGGCAAAGGCCAGGCCCTGCAGCGCATTCAAGAGAATACGATCCTGCGACAGGCGGCCGCGCCGTTCCTGCAGCAAATGATGCAGCAGGGGCCCGGCGGGCTGCCGCCGCTGGGGCCGATGCGGGGGCGGTAGGGCATGGAAACCCGAGGGTCTTCGCGCGTGTGGGGCTGGCTGGCGGCGCTGGTCGTTCTGGCCATCGCCCTTGTTGTGCGCCTGCCCGCGTTGGACCGCCGTCCCATGCACGGCGACGAGGCCAATCAGGCCGTGCGTACGGGGCTGCTGCTGGAGCAGGGCGTCTACCACTACGACCCGACGGATCACCACGGCCCGGTACTTTATTTTGTGGCGCTGCCTTTCTGCCGAGCCACGGCCAAAACCTTCGCAGACACCACCGAATGGAACTACCGGCTGGTGCCGGTCTTCTTCAGTTGCCTCACCCTGCTGCTGATGTTCGGCTTGGGCCTCAAACGAGACGGCGGGCTTTTCCCTAATCGCGCGGGGCTGGTTGCCGCCGCGCTTCTGACCGCGCTTTCGCCGGCCATGGTGTATTACAGCCGCTTCTTCATCCAGGAGTCGATGTTCGTCACCTTCCTGAGCGGCATGCTGGTCTGCGCGATCCGGTATGTCGGCGCGAGAAAGTCTACGCCGACCTCCGACCTCCGACCTCCGACCTCCGACTCCCGGCGTCCGGCCCCCGACCTCCGCCCCTCCGCCTGGGCCGCGGGATTCGGCGCGTTCGCCGGGCTGGCCGTCGCGACCAAGGAGACGGTGGTGCTCTCGTTCGCCGCCGCTGCCGTGGCCGCGGTGGCCGCGTGCGGACCCCGGCGTTTGCTGCGCGCGTGGCGTACGCGCGATGCGCTTGTCGCGCTGGGCGCCGCCGCGCTCGTGTCGGTCGTGCTCTTCTCCTCGTTCTTCACCTACCCGCGCGGCGTGTACGACGCGCTCTTCGCCACGGTCGCGGCCTATCTCAAGCGCGCGACCGCCGTGCCCGAGCACCAGCACCCGTGGAACTTCTACCTGAAGATCCTCTTCTGGTTCAAATACGGACGCGGCCCTGTCTGGAGCGAGGCCGGGCTCCTGCTGCCGGCCGCCATCGCCGTCTTCAGCGCATGGCGAGGCGGCAGGGGCGCCACCTCGCAGGCGTCCGCGGACGGTTCGGGGAACCGTCCTTACCCTGATGACGCGCACGCGCGCTGGGTGCGTTTCACCCTGGTCTACACGCTTGTCCTCACCGCGCTCTACGGCGCCATCCCCTACAAGACGCCGTGGTGCGCGCTCTCTTTCCTGCACGGCTTCATCCTGCTGGCAGGCGTGGGCGTGGGGCAGGCGTGCGAGTGGATCGACCGGCGAGCGGCGAGCGTCCGTGTCTGTGTGGCGTGTCGGTTCGCCGTGTGCGGCTTCGTGTGCGCACTGCTACTGCGTGACCTGTCGCAGAACTATCGCGCCTGTTACAAGTTTCCCGCCGACCCGCGTAACCCGTACGTCTACGCCCACACGGGCACGGACGCGATGAACCTCGTGGCGGCAGTCGAGGAGGCCGCCCAGCGTGCGCAGGGCGCGGACACCATGATCGCCCTGGCCGTGCCGACGCCCGACACCTGGCCGCTGCCGTGGTACCTGCGGAAATACAGGCAGGTGGGCTACTGGACGCGCGTGGAGGACATTCCCGCCTCCGTATATCCCGTGGTCGTGATCGCTTCAGCGGATCAGGGCGATACGGCCGACGTCCGCTTCGGCCAGGGCAAGCGCGCCAGTTTCTTCGGCATCCGCCCCGGCGTGCTGCTGAATCTCTTCGTGCCGGAAAAGTAAGGGCCAAGGCGCATGGGCGTGTGGCAGGCTCTGCTCAGGGTCGTTGTGGAGTGCTGTGGCTGCCATTTATGGCGGCTATGCGTGTGGCGCAGTCGTTGAGAAAGAGGCAGCTCTCGCGGGTGATCTTCGCTTCGGGAAGATTGGGAGAGAGGATGAGCAGGCGTCCGTCGCAGCAGAGGTCGAAGTACTTGCCGTGCGGTTTAAAGAACGGAGGGAAGCCGTCGGCTTTGAGGAGCACCACATCACCCTTCGAGGCGGCGAGGATGGCGAGGGCGATTTCTTTCTCGCCGGGCGAGATGAACGGCGAAACGACCACCGTGCCCTCCGCCGCTTCGCGCAGCACGTCGGCTTTCACGCTCTCTATTTCGGAGGCGCTGGCGCTGCGTGAGACGCGAAGGGCCATCCTTTCGGGGCGGTCTAAAAGGAAGAGGTTGCCGTAGCCGCTCCAAGCGCGCCCATGAATGGGCGCCACAGCACTCTCGCACGTGCCGAGCCCCCTTTTTATGGAGGGTTCGCCGTAGGCGCAGGGAGTGCTGTGTCGCCCATTCATGGGCGGCAGGGCGGCGTGTTCCAGCCGCGCTACCCGGCGGAAGAGGTCTGGGTGTGCCTTTTTGAGGCAGTAGCGGCGGGGGTTGTCGCGGATGTAGGCTGTGTAGGCGGCGAGAGAGCCGTCGCGCCACACGATTTTGTCGTTGTAGCCCTTTTCCCAGACTTGGAGCGAGGGGGCGTTGTGGGCGCGGCGCAGGGCGGCGGTCACTTGGGCTTTGAAGGCGCGGATGGGGACGCCGATATGGAAGGGCAGTTTCTCTTTGGCCCGCAAGATGCCGTGAATATGGCCGTGAATATGGTCGGGCATCACGCAGAGCGTAGAGACGGCGACTTGGGTGTAGTCTGCGGAGATGGCGTGCCAAAGACGCTCGACGGTGGCACCTTCTTCGGAAAGATGGGTGCGGTTGTCGGAGCAGGTGCCGAAGAGCGGGCGGCGCGGCGCTGTCACCATCGTGAACATGTAGAAGAACGGGGCGCGTTAGTCGTGATTGAAACACCGCTGGTCTTGGCTCATGGCGGCTCTCCTCTCATTCAGGTGCGGAGATGATAGCAACTTTTGAAGATATTGGGGTATACCGTTCACGGAACGCGGGTTGTCTGATATAATGCGGGCGTTCTACGAAGAAAGGTGCATCATGTTCCAGCCCGTATCCAACAAATCCGATTTCCCCAACATGGAGCGCGAGACGCTCGCCTTCTGGGACGCGCACGACACGTTCAAGAAGAGCGTGGCGCGCAACAAGGACAAGCGCGACTATGTGTTCTACGACGGGCCGCCCTTCGCGACCGGCCTGCCGCACTACGGACACCTGCTGGCGGGCACGATCAAGGACATCGTGCCGCGCTACCAGACCATGCGCGGCTGCCGCGTGGAGCGCCGCTTCGGCTGGGACTGCCACGGGCTGCCGATCGAGGCGCTGGCGCAGGAGGCGCTGAACGTCAGCGGTGCGCACGAGATCAAGGCGCTCGGGATCGACACCTTCAACGAGCAGTGCCGCTCCATGGTGCTCAAGTACGTGGGCGAGTGGCGCAAGACCGTGACCCGCATGGGCCGCTGGGTCGACTTCGACAACGATTACAAGACCATGGACCCGGCTTTCATGGAGAGCATCTGGTGGGTCTTCAAGCAGCTCTGGAACCAGGGCCGTGTCTACAAGTCCTACCGCATCATGCCTTACAGCTGGAAGCTCAGCACCCCGCTCAGCAACTTCGAGGCGGGCAGCAACTACAAGGACGTGCAGGACCCCGCCGTCACCGTGCGCGCCAAGGTGCTGACCGGCGCCGACCCGGCCTGGGGCGAGACCAGCCTGCTCGTCTGGACCACCAC
>CAYMLQ010000422.1:0-4672 GCA_964390795.1 uncultured Lentisphaeraceae bacterium | reverse complement strand
TTACGGCTGTCGGCTAGTCACTTTGGGGATGCACCTGATCGCAGATGCGCCCATTGTGGTTTAAGATATGTTTTTTAGGGTTTCAGGCATTCACATATTTCTCAAATGAGGGTATAGTAGCAACGGATTTTGGATTCGGGGTAAAGCATGGCAGGGAGTAACAAGGTGGACAGCAAAGAACGGCTGACAGCGGCGTTGAATCATCGGCAGCCTGACCGCGTGCCGGTGGATTTCGGCAGTACGGCGGTCACAGGTATCCATGTGGCCGCTGTACACCGCCTGCGGCAAGCGCTGACGGGGGACATGAACTGGCGGGTCAAGGTCATCGAACCCTATCAGATGCTGGGCGAGATCGACGCCGAACTGCGGGATCTGCTCGGCATCGACGTGGTTGGACTGCTGACGCGCAAGAACCTGTTCGGGTTTGAGAATAGCGGCTGGAAACCCTTCACGCTGTTCGACGGCACGCAGGTACACGTTCCCGAGAACTTTAACACCACCACGGATGCCAACGGCGACATCCTGCTCTATCCCGAAGGCGATGTGACGGCGCCGCCGAGCGGGCGGATGCCTAAAGGGTATTACTTTTTCGACTCGCTGATCCGGCAGCCGCCGGTTGATGACGACCACCTTGATCCGGCCGACAACCTGGAAGAGTTCGGGCCGCTGAGCGAAGAGGATCTCGCGTGGTACCGGCGCAAGGCCGCCGAACTGGACGCTGCGGGTTCCGTCGGGGTGACGCTCACCATGCCCGGCACGGCCTTTGGCGATATCGCCTTGGTGCCTGCGCCCTGGATGAAACACCCGAAAGGGATCCGCGACATCGAGGAGTGGTACGTCTCGACAGTGATCCGGCAAGAGTATGTTCATGCCGTTTTCGAACGGCAGTGCGAGATCGGACTGAAGAATCTGGAAACCCTGATCGGCGTGCTGGGCGACCGCGTGCAGGCGGTCTTTCTGACCGGCACGGACTTCGGCACGCAGCGCGGGCTGTTTATCAGCAGCGAGGCCTATCGGGAACTGTTTAAACCGTACCATAAACGGGTGAACGACCTCATTCACGCGCGGTCGAACTGGAAGACGTTCATCCATTCCTGCGGCGCGGTGGCGGAACTGATACCGGAGTTCATCGAGGCCGGGTTCGACATCCTGAACCCCGTGCAGTGCTCGGCGGCCGGCATGGACGCGCGGACGATAAAGAAGGAGTTCGGAAACCAAATCACTTTCTGGGGAGGCGGCGCGAACACGCAGCAGACGATACAGTTCGGCACGGCCGAGGAGGTCTACAACGAATGCCGCGAGCGCATCGAGATCTTTGGCGAGGGCGGCGGCTTTGTCTTCGACGCGATCCACAATGTGCAGGCCACCACACCCACTGAGAACATGCTGGCCATGTTCAGGGCGATCAAGGACAGCCAGTAGCAAGCCCGCCGACTGCGGAGCGGGAAGAAACGACACGAACGCCGAACATCGAACGCCGAAGTTACGAACGAGGAACGAACCGAATCATGAAGCGAACAGATTGGCTGCAGGTAAATCCACAATAGGAAGAAAATCAATGAAGCATCACTCAAATGCAGACGCAGGAGTTAATTTTTCATACCTGATTCCAATCTGCCTCGTGGCAACGCTGGGCGGGCTGCTGTTCGGTTACGACACGGGGGTGATATCCGGGGCGATCGAGTCGCTCACGCAGCGTTTCCAGCTCGACACGTTTATGAAGGGCTGGGCCTCGGGCTGCGTGCTTCTCGGGTGTGCGGCAGGCGTTCTGCTGGTGGGGCCGATCTCCGACAGGTTCGGACGCAAGAAGGCGCTGTTCATTTCAGCAGTCTTGTTTCTTCTGTCCGCCATCGGCACGTCGCTGCCGCACGATATCTGGACGTTCATCGTGTTCCGCATTCTCGGCGGCGTCGGCATCGGCGTCGCCTCGATCTCCACGCCGATGTACATCGCCGAGATCACGCCAGCGCATCTGCGCGGGCGGATGGTCGCGGTCAACCAGATCGCGATAGTCGGCGGTATCGCGGCGACGTCCTTCGTCAACTACATGATCGCGAATCAGGGCGATCAGGCGTGGAACATCGCGACCGGGTGGCGCTGGATGTTCGCGACGGGCATCCTGCCGGCCATCGCGTTCTTCCTTCTGTTGCTGCGGATTCCGGAAAGTCCGCGCTGGCTGATTGAAAAGAGCCGGGGCGGCGAGGCCTACGACATCCTCGGCAAAGTCGGCGGAACGGTTTTCGCGGATAAGGAATTGTCATGCATCCGTGAGGCCCTCGCGGGCGAAAAAGGGACGTGGGGCGAACTGTTTTCTGCGCGGCTGCGTCTGCCGCTGGCGCTGGGCATCGCGCTGGCTGTCTTGCAACAGGTCACCGGCATCAACGTCTTCATGTATTTCGGCGCAACGATCTTCAAAACCATGAGCCAGTCCACCGGTGTGGATGCCGGGCTGCTGCAGCAGATCGTCATCAACGGCGCCGGCGTGCTTTTCACTCTGATCGCCATCGCGTCGGTGGACAAGTTCGGGCGCCGTCCGCTGATGCTGATCGGAGCGGCCGGCATGGGCGTCAGCCTCGTGGCGATGGGCGCGATGGCGCAGCTGATGAGCGACCCGGCGGCCGCAAGCCACCTGATGCTCGTCTTCATCATCCTCTACATCGCCTGTTTCGGGCTCTCGGTCGGACCGGTCACCTGGGTGATCCTCTCCGAGATTTTCCCGACGGCGGTCCGCGGCCGAGCGCTCGGCCTGGCCACGTTCTGCCTGTGGATCTCCGACTATGCGGTGACGCAAACGTTTCCGCTCATGGACGCGAAAGGCTCTTGGTTTGTCGCGCATTTCAACCACGCCTTCCCGTTTTACATCTACGCCGCCTTTTGTGTCGTGCTGGTGTTGCTGGTCTGGCTCGCTGTGCCGGAAACCAAAGGCCAGTCGCTGGAGGAAATCGAGCAGAAGTGGAAATAGCGTGAGCCCTTTTAGCACGAACAAACACCAGGCATCACGAGGGCTGAAGACGGCAGTTGGCAGGGGAGCCTTGACTTATGAGCGGAGAACGGCGGCAAACATCAGTGGTCATGCTTGCCGTTTACAGAGGGCAGGAGTTGCCGCCTGAACAATTCCTCCTCTCGGGTGCGCCACTCGGGTTTTTCCCAGCCGGCGGAGAGGATCGCCTCCAGTTGCGGGGCGAGCTTCCGGTAGTCTGAAGGTGACATACGCGCGGCCTTCTTGAAGCTTGCCGCAAGATACTGCGTGGAACTGTAGCCGCACATATAGGTGATATCGGTAATGGAAAGAGAGGTTTCCCGGAGTAACTCGCAGGCCTTCTCAAAGCGCAGCCGGCTGAGGTACAAGTACGGCGGATAGCCGCTGACCGACTGGCAGATCTTCGCGAACTGCGTGCGGCCGACCCCGCACTCCTCCGCCATCCGGCTCAATGTCCAGGGCTCGTCAATATGTTCACTCAGTTGCTGAAGAAAGCGGCGCACGCGGGTCGTGGAGTCGCACTCTCTGGCCTGCGGTTTACTTTGATTGGCGATGCTCAGGGCAAGTTCCATGAGCAGACAACGCAAGAGAGCCATCGCGGCGCTGGTGTTGAGGACCGAAGGCGAAGCGAGCAGGCGGACGAGTTCCGGGAAAAGTTGTCGCACGGTTGCGGACGCTGCCCAGGCGTGCTGATGGGCTCCGCAAAAGAGGCGGCTGAGCATCTTTTGCTCGGACGGGCTGAACCCGAAAGTCTGCGGGAAGCGGATCGAGGCGCAGGGTGCGTCATACGTTGCCGCGAGTTCGAACAAAATGTAGAAAATGCGGTTTTTCGGTTCGCGGAGGAACAGGCTGCCGTGGGCCTGCCACGGCAGCGTGAAGAAGACCGAGCCCGGAGTCAGCACCTCAGGCCGGCTGTCCACCGCCCATTCAAGATGGCCTTTCTCGACCAGCACGATCTCCATCCCCGCATTCCGGTGCGGGTGCATGAGCTGGTTCTCGATGTGGCCGTAACTGATGATGCCTCCGCGTTGCATATGTGTGAAATTTACCACTCTGCTCATTCGAACGCAATTGCAAGTTCACCCTGTTATCCTTCTACCAATCAAATGGCGTTTTGACGGAGGCCCGGGTGCGGAAGGGAAACGGCGGAGATGAAGATACACATCGTTGATCTGATGATCGTGCTGGCCTACCTGCTGGGCATCACCGCCATCGGCGTCTTCACAGGACGCAAGGCGACCCGCAGTTCCAACAGCTATTTTCTGGCGGCGCGCTCGCTGCGATGGCCGGTCGTGGGAATGGCGCTCTTCGCCACCAACATCTCGACCGTCCACATGATCGGGCTGGCCTCCTCGGGGTTCAGCGAGGGGATGGTTGTCGGCAATTTCGAGTGGCTGGCGCCGTTTCTGCTGATCACGCTCGGCCTGATCTTCGCGCCGTTCTACTTTAGGACCAAGATTTCGACGCTGCCGGAATATATCGAGGGCCGGTATGGCCCAGCCTCCCGTACGATTCTCGCCGTGATGGCGATTTTTGGGGCGCTTTTCATCCACATCGGCGTTACCCTGTATGCGGGCGCGGTGGTCTTCCAGAGCTTCGTCGACATCGATATCGTCTGGTCGATCTTGGTCGTGTCAGGCCTGACGCTGGTTTATACGGTGCTGGGCGGACTCAAAGCGGTCGCGGTCACGG
>CAYMLQ010000421.1:0-4686 GCA_964390795.1 uncultured Lentisphaeraceae bacterium | reverse complement strand
CCAGCCGACCGATACACCGGTGTAGTAGAAATCCGAGATCTCATTGTGCGTGACCGAGTTATCGGCGCTTTGTCCGATCCATACGCCGATGGCGCCCGCGTGAATCCTGCCACCCGCGCGAATGATGTTGTTGTCTGCCGTGATAAAGCTGGTGCGGTCGCTGGCGTTCGCGCGCTGCGTCGTCTCGCCGATGTAGATGCCGCCCGCGCCGAGATCGTACAGATAGCAGCGCGAAACCGCACAGTCGCGGCAGCCGCGCTGGATCCGGATGGCGTGCCGGCCGATGTGCGCGACCTCGCAGTCGACGATCGTGATGTCGCGCGCCCCATTCAGAGTGATGGCGGCGGACAGATCAGACTCCGCCTGATTCACCGCGTGTCCCGCTGCGGGCAGCACGTACTGGCCGTGCCGGAAGCTCAGTCCCTGAAACGTGAGGTGCTGGACGAACTGGCCGTTGGCCGAGTCGCCCGCGATCTCGATGAAGCTCTCGGTGAACGGCGCGACAACATCCGCCGTATTCATGTCCTCGCCCGGCAGCGGCCAATAAGTCAGCCTGCCGTCACGAGCCAGGAACCACTCGCCCGGCTCGTCCAGCGCGGCGGCGATGTTTTCGAGGTGATAGCGCTGCCCAGAGCTAAAGGCCCAGGGCGCGCGGTAAGTGAACGTCAGCACCTCGTCCGCATCCAAGGACAAGGGCCGGTGACGCGAGGTTTCCCAATTGTGGTACACGACAATCGTCGCATCGCTGAACGCCGTTCCGCTGAGCGCATGCAAGGGGGCAACGTCGTCCGCCGCCGCCACAAAGGCTCGGTTGCTGACAGCGGGAACCGTAGCGGCCGTGTTGAAATAACCCTCGTTCGGCGAACACGCGCGCCTGGCACGGCGTCCGTCGACAAACAGTTGCTCGAAATACTCCGCGCCGCCGGCCACGCCGGGCAGATAGGCTTTCCACACGTCTCCCTCACCACGCGCCCAACCGTGAATGCGCCGCCCGCCGCTGAAGAGGGGATGCGCCCCTGGCGCGGCCTGATACGCGATCGGGTTCGTCGGCCCGCCGCTGTCGGCAAGTCCCAGTATCAGAGGCGCCCTCAGCGCATAGGTTCCATCGCCGACCTCGACGCGCACGGGCCACTGGGAATCGGCAGTGCCGCGAAGCTTGCGGATGGCGTCCCGCGCGCCTGCGAGCGAAGCCAGCGGACCATCCCTGCCTTCGCTCGTAGGCGTTGACATCAAGCCCGACCACGCATCGCACCCGTTGGTCGCAACGTAGATGACATTGGTGGTCGTCGCGTGCGCTTCCGGCAGCGCCGCGCAAAACAGCGCGGCTGCAAGCAAGAAAAGAAAGCGGCGTTTCGTGCGCGGTGCCCAGCTCAGCTCTTCGACAAACAGGCGCGTGAAGTCGAAGAATTGCAGGCAGGCGCGGGTATTGGCTAGCGTGAGCGACATAAAGGGGGTGACCTAACGGTGTGCCAAAATGGCGTCCAGCGATACGGCGCGTTTGGGAAACTTTGTAAGCAGTTCGCGGTCTTCGGTCACGCAGGGAACGCCCAACAGGTCGGCCAGCGCGATATACGTGGCGTCGTACGCGGATACGCGGTGCCGGGTGGTTAGGGCGAGGACTGCGGAGGCGGGCGGATCCTGCTCGTTTTCGCGGAGACGTTCCAGCAGGGCATCGTAGAGTGGCAGGGCATCGGCAGGACGAAGGAACTTCGCCCAGACCATTTTCGACAGCACACTCCACAGCTCATAGCGCCAGAGACGGGGAACGACCCAGACGCTGTCAAAGGTCCAGAGACGTCCGCAACGCTCGGTCAGCGGATGATCCGCCAAAACCCACCCGACCAGGATGTTGGCGTCTGGCACGATCATGCTTCGCGACCCTCGCGAAGCGCCCCGACCACCCACTCCGTACTCACCGCCTGACGTGTGCGAGCCGAACGGTCATAGGCCATCTTTGGAACGGGCCGGAACGTGCCAGCCATCCGCTCTTCGAAGACGATCAGGGCTTCCTGCGTCATGGAGCGGCGGTTGCGCTCAGCTTCACGCTTCAGCCAAGCGTGGATCTCTTTGGGCACATCTTTGATCAGTAAAGCGGGCATAGGAATATCCTTTCTAACGGTCGGTATAAGAATACTATATTTTAGGTAGTCAGGCAACACAGCGTCATGAATAGCACACACTTAGTCCCACATTTGTCCCTATTCCGGCAGCGTAAGGACAAGATCCATTTTCGCGTCGCCGCCGTTATCCACACCATCCGGTCCGACGCTCCACAACTTCCGCTTCTCAAGCGAATAGCGGACCGGCTTGTCCGAAAAGAAATCCATCGGGACTTCGGAGAGTACGCCTTTGGCCACAGCCGCCTCCAGCGACTCCGGATATGCCCCGGCCTCCTTCTTCACAATTCTCAACGCGACAAACGTGCGCGTCAGGCTCGTCATCGCTCGCGCCCGAAACGAATGCAGCAGCATCGATGCGGCCACGTCGGCAGACAGAGCGACTAATCGCTCCCCATAAATATTCGGTCGACCGCGTGCGGCTTTAACCAATAATAGCCACTGTGACCAGGCTCCTGTTACGCCATCCGCGCCCTCCGGCAAACCTTCCACTGCGGCCCGGCGCTTGATCCTGTCGACGAACGTTGTGTCTCCCCCGCGCCACACCGTACAAAGCGCATTCGTTATATAATGCGCATACAGGGCATCCGTAAGCTTGAGCGTCTCATCCCGATCAAAGACTCGACCAAGGCGGAACCGCGTCAACAGCGGCGCGCTGGCAAAACCGGAGCAGAACCAGCGCGCGCCGAACGCCGCTTCGACCCGATAGCACTCGGCCAGATTTGCATCCGTGCTTACGGGAACCGGCATGGCGCGAAGCGCCTCCCTCAGCACGTCGGATTCGACCTCGTCTTGCCCGCAAAGCCGTCTCACGGCCGTGAGCCCGCGCATGCTCAAGCCGTTTCCGACAAGATACATGAGGCCCGGCCCCTGGCCTGCCATCATCTGCCCGCCCAGCAGCGACACGTCTCGGTACTGCCGAACCGCAAGAGCGAACTCCCCTTTCTGCTCATGACCGCGACCGGCCACAACCATCCAACTGGCCAACTTCACCCACCCGCTGGTCGATAGGGGCTCCAGGCTATTTCCTTGCTTTTCCAGCGGAAACTGAAGATGTCCCACGGCAAGAGCCCGAGGAATCAACTCGAACATCTCGCGTTTTTCGCCCATCCATTCGGCCAGCGCCTGCCCGTCTGCGCACTCCGGCATGTTCGTCTTAAAGCTACACACGTGCGAAAAGAGAGCGTTCATCCGAAAGCTCTCGTGCGGCTGTTTGACGTACGCCATCGCGTTCGTCCAGAGCGGGTACGCGTTCTGCTCGGCCGACAGATCCTTCCGGACATACGCAGCCCGGACAGGACAGGCGTTCTTCTCAGCCGCCGACCCGGATTCTCGCGAACACCCTACGGAGCACAGAATGGCCGTTATAGCGCAGAGGGCCGGAACACCTGTCACATCATGCTTCATCGTCCGCGTCTCCGCAGGTCGCCTCGGCCCAACCGAGGGCTTCCGTTTCCCGCACCCTATCGACCGACATCGCTTGATAGGCTGCGTACAGGTCGCGCTTTGTCATGTGAATCCTGTAATCATGTCCGATAATTCGGTGTTTTAGTGTTTGGTGATCACGATCTCGGCGGCTCCGGGAACGGCCGCGTAACGCGCCTTGCCGTCCGTCACGGCGCACTCCGCCTTGGTCTCGCCTTGCGCGACCTGACACGTTGTCCAGCCGGCCGGCACGCGGGTCTCGAGGGTAAGCGGCGTGTCGTACAGCGCGGGATCGGCGGCACTGCTCAGCGAAAGCCGGATAGCCGTGTCGTCAGCCTTCACGACCTTGACCTGCGCGCTCGACCGCTCCGTCATATATTTGTGATAGGTGATGTGGTCCGTGACCCACACCTCGGCGCGGCAGGCAGCCAGTTTGTCGAGCAGCGCGTTGAAGGCCTCCATCGGCGTCACCAGCCAGTCACCGCCCACGCCGTGGAAGTCGTGGTGGCCCATCTCCCCCATCGCGAGTGCCGTGTCCACTAGCTTGCACAGCGCCTCGGTTGTCTTGATGTGCATCGGATAGCCATAGAAGGACGGGCGCTCAATCAGATGATACGTGGCCAGCGCCGCCATCTTTTCCTCCTCGCTCACGGTCCACGGCACGCCGCCGGGGCGGCCGAACGAGACGAGGCACGGCTGCTTGCGCCCCGGATAACACGCTCGGATCACCGCGTCACATTGCGCCAGTTCAAGGTCAAGATGCGCCGTGTTCGTGGCGCCCGTATGCTTGAAGGTGTGGTTGCCATACACCACGGCAGAGCTCTTCGGCAGTTCGCTTTCCCAGACTTTGCGCATGCTCTGGAACGGCCCGTTGCCGGGGTTGATGTAGAAGGTGCCGACCATGCCGCGCTTCGCCAGTTCAGGGATCGCGTTCTTGACGTGGCTCTGGCAACTGTCGTCGAAGGCCAGCAGGAACACGGCCTTCTTACCGTCGCGCCATTTGAGCACCGATGTTTCGCCGGGCTCCGCCTGAGCCGCCCCAACAAACAAAATCGCCGCAACAATGAATACCCGACTCATGAAACCAAACCACTAGCATCCCATAGGCGGCACTATTTACCCTTACCCATGCGGAATTACTTGG
>CAYMLQ010000420.1:0-4690 GCA_964390795.1 uncultured Lentisphaeraceae bacterium | reverse complement strand
GGAGGTCATCCGCGACGTGATCCTCTTCCCGCAGATGAAGGCCGCCGCGAAGTAGCCGGCGACGGCTCGCACCCTCCGCATGAGTTCGCATCGCGCGAGGTCAGCGAGGTTCCTCCGTCTGATGCGCAGGCCGCCCCTTCTCCCTGTTACCGGTCGAAGCGGCAGATGTAGATGTTGCCCTCTGCGTGGAGGGTGTGGCGCCAGCCGGACTTCTCCATGCTCGAAACAAAGAGGTCAAGGTTGTCGCGGCCCGGATCCGAGACCACCGCGTGGCCGCCGGGAGCGCAAAGTGCGTCGATGGCGCAGACCAGCGCATGGATGTGGCGGCGCTCGTACAACAAGTCGCTTCCGACGATGAGGCTGTAGGCTGTAGGCTGTCGGCTGTCGGTCGGGGTCTGCGGGTCGCGCGTCGCGGGTCGCGCGTCTAAGAAGGCGTTCCAGTCCAGTTGGTGATAGTCGATGCTGACGCCATTGAGCCCAGCGTTGTGCAGAAGCCACGTGCCGGTGTCGGGATGAAAGTCCGTGGCGAGGACGCGCGCGCCGAGCCGAGCGGCAAGGATTGAGGGCAGGCCGAGACCGCAGCCGAGTTCGATTACGCGCGTGCCGCCGCGCAGCTCGGCGCGGCAGGCCCAGAGGTAGCGGGCGAGGCCGTGCGCCGCGGGCCACAGGATGGCGTAGTAGGGGATGGCGTCGACCGCCTGCGGGTCGTCTGCGGCGGCGCGATCCAGCAGCGCGTCGAGATCCGGCGGCGTCTCCATCGTCAGCGTAACCTCGCCGATGGTGACGGTGTGGCGGCCTTGCGGGGAGAGGGGGTCGCTCTTCATGACGGGCGGCGGAATGTCCAATAGCCAACACTCAATGTCCAATTTCCAGCGAGTCCGGGCTGTCCACCTGGAAGTTGGTCATTCCTTGTTGGAAATTGGTTATTCATCGGCTCCCGCCTCAGCGGCTTGCGGCCCGACATGGGCGATCCACTGCCGCATGGCGTCCAATGTTTCCGGCCATTTTTTTGGGTCGGTGCGCAGGTCGAGGAAACGGTCGAAGAGCGAGAGCCACGCGGTCCAGAAGGTTTCTATGAAAAGCATGCGCTCCTCGAATTTGCCGGCGGCTTCGGCCTGCTCGCCCTTGGGCAGCTTGAGCGAGCGGAACGCGAAATCGGAGTCCAGCGTAGCGGAAAAGACCTCGTCGCCGTGGGCGATCACAACCTTGGCGCGTTTGAGCTTCTTGCCGCAGAAGAGGGCCGTGCCGGCCTCGCGGCTGTTGAGGGGCGTGCCCTTGCGCAGCACGGCCTCGTGCGCGCCCATGCCTTCGCGGAAGAAGGTGATCGGGCCTTCGAGCATGATGCCGAACTCGCGCCCGTCGGGCAGGTGGTAGACGCCGCCCTCTTTTTCCCAGGCGAACCAGAGCCAGGTGAAGAAGTCCATGCCGAGCGTGCCTTCGTTGGGCGGTTCCAGCGAGGCGTCGGGCGAGAAACTGACGGGGTCAAGGTCGTTGGCGTTGATTTGCTTGCGGCGGAGCGCGGCGGTCTCGGGGGTCAGCAGGATGGGCAGGGTTCCGGCGGTCTCCTTGAAGACCGGCGAGAGCGTGTCGATCTGCTTGTCGGACAGCGCGCCCGCCAGCAGCAGGTCGTTGCGGAAGTCGACCACGGCGGGAATACTGGTGAGGGTCGGCGGCATGGTTGGCAGGAGCGACTCGGTGACGCGCTGCTTGACCTCGGCTTTCACGGCGCGCGGCAGATAGTCGGTCTCGCGGGCGCGCAGTTCGACGTCCTCCTCCATTTTCACGTAGGCGCGCAGAAGTGAGGCAGGCACTTTCTTCTCGGCCCGCATGAGCTGTGCGTGGAGATAGGGGCCGAACAGGCACTTCTCCTCGGTAATTTCGCGGTCGAACAGGTGGCGGCCGGTGACCCAGCCGGTGATGGGGTCGCGGTTCAGCGACGCGATCGGCGCCGCCGCATGTTTCGCGAACGCGTCGATCAGACTGGAGTCATAGGAGTGCTGGAGATAAAAAAGCCGGAAACTCACGCTGCCACTGTCAAAAGCCATAGTCGCCTCATTGGGGTTGGGAAATACGAGTAGGATACCTTCTCTTGCGGCGGATGTCAGTCCGTTTCTCAAACAGCACGACAGGGGTATCAGCTGCGGGCGATCACGAGGGCTACGCAGGTGTTCTTGTCAGCAGTGAGAATCAGCGCAGGCCCGGTATGGACGGCGATGCATGCGAAGGCGAGATGCAGCGCCGTGGTCGCGCCTTGGACGTCGCCGCAGAGCGTGTGGGGGGCGACGATCCGGACGCCCGCGCAGACCTCTGCGGCGGCGCTCTGCGCGGCGGCGTTCGCATAGACGGCCGCGAGGGCAGAGGAGGAGACTCCAGCCAGCGCGAGGGCGGCGGCCGCCGCCTCCTGCGGGCTCGCCGCCAAGCCGCAGCCGAGCAGCCTTCCGAGCGGCGCGACGCCGCGCGCGGCACATGAGGCCGCACTCTCCAAGACCAGTACGGCGGCGGCTTCGCCGGCGGGTTCGGTCACGGCTGCGGCGCTGCGCGCCCGCAGAGCGGTGGCTGATAGCGCGTCCATGCCGCCTGCGGCGATCAGCCCCGCCTGACCGGTACGGATCAGGTCGAACGCTTCCACGAGCGCGAGGCCCGAGGCAGCCGCTGGCGCGGCAGCGTTTTCGTGCGGCCCTTTGAGCGACCACTCCATCGCCGCCAGACTGACCGCCGTGTTGGAGTAGGCGTGAGGGAACAGGAAGGGCTTCACCAGGCGCGGCCCCTTGAGGATGTAGTCGGCGAAGAACGTCTCGGCGGTCGTCAGGCAGCCCCACGCGGTGCCGCACATCACACCCGCCTGGAGTGCGGCGAGCTTTTCGGCATTGAGATCCGCCTGCGTGAACGCCATGCCGCAGGCGGCCAGAAAGAGTTCGCTGGCTCGGTCGAGATAGGATTTCGGCGCGACCCCGCAGGACGCGAGGTCGGGGTCGGGCGCTTCCCCGACGAGCGGCGGCTCGGAAACTTCGGGCAGCGTGAAGCGCGAGAGCGGAAAGAGCGCGGACTCGCCTTCTTGCAGGGCTGCGGCATTCTCCTCGGCGTCAGCACCCAGCGCGCTGACAACGCCTATCCCCGTGATGAGGACAGGGGCGGGAGGCAGTCGGCAATCGGCAGTCGGCAGTCGGCAAGGATTCTCCTGAATCCCGCCCTCTGACCTCCGACCTCCGACCTCCGACCTCTGCCCCCTCTCCAGCACGACCGCTGCGTTGCAACCGCCGAAGCCGGCGGAGTTGGAGAGCACGCAGTTCAGCGGGAGCGCGCGCGGCGACGTGACCACGTCGAGCGGGCACTCCGGATCTTGGCTCAGGAGGTTGCCGGTGGGCGGGATGAGTCCGTGCTGTAGCGAGAGAACGGAAAGGACAAGTTCGACGGAGCCGGCCGCGCCGAGCATGTGTCCGAGCAAGCCTTTAACCGAGGTGACCGGAATCGAAGCGGCGCGCGCGCCGAAGAGGTCTTGGATGGCCTGCGTCTCCGTGGTGTCGTTCGGCTTGGTGCCCGTGCCGTGAACGTTGATGTGATCGACAGCGTCGGGAGCGAGGCCGGCACGTTCGAGCGCCTTGCGCATGACGTACTCCGAGCCTGCCCCGCGCGGGGCGGGGGCCGTCATATGATGGCCGTTGTTGCCGCTGGCCCAGCCGCTTAGCACGGCGAGCGGCGCCGCGCTACGCGCGGAGCAGAGGTCCGCGCGCTCCAGGACGAACGCAGCCGCGCCCTCGGTGAAGATGGTTCCGCCGCGGTTGACGTCGAACGGGCGCACGGCGTCCTTGGTCATGGTTCGCAGCGAGCAGAGGCCGCTCCAAGAGAAGCGGGAGATCGCGTCGTATCCGACCACCAGCACACGGTTGACGCGGCCGGCGGCGATCATGTTTGCCGCGGTTGCGGCCGCCGAGGCGCCGGAGGAACAGGAGAGAGAAAGCGGGATGCGCAGTCCGCCGAGGCCCAAGGCCTGCGCTAGCGAGGCGGCCGGCGTCGCATGGGCGCAGTGCAGGCTGGCGGCGGGATCGTGGCCGGGTTGGTCTGCCGGTATGAGCGCGGCTTCGCCTACGTCGATGTCGCCGAAGTTCGAGGCGGTAATCAGCGCGGTCTCGGCCAGCGCGGCGAGGTTGCCCGGCAGCCCTGCTTGACGCAGCGCCTCAATGCAGGCTCCAGCGGCGAAGCCCGAGGCCCGCGGGCCTTTTTCAAACCCGGCTGGCGGCGTGTAGTCGCGGACCACGCCCGCCTTGGTGCAGGCGATGCCCCCGAGGTCAAAGAGATCCATGTCGGTGATCGCGGAGTCGCCGCGCAAAAGCGCCTGCCACAGCGCGTCAACGCCTGTGCCGAAAGGCGTCACCGCGCCGAGACCGGTGATGACGATGGGAATGGAGTCTGAAGGCTGAAGGCTGTAGGCTGCAGGTTGAGTCATGACGCGTCCCCCGATTTCTTAAGTGCAGATCATGATACGCGATTCCGCGCCGCAATCCAAGAGGCAGAAACGGAATTGAAGGATCCGCGCGACATGATATGATCTTGAGCCAACGGAGGTGTTATCGGATGAAACCGTCAGAGATTGTTGAGCGTCTTCAGGCCATGGGAGATCCGGAGCGGGCGCGGGTGTCGCGGAGTTTCTTCAAGACCGGGCCGGGCGAATACGGCGAGGGCGATGTGTTTG
>CAYMLQ010000419.1:0-4701 GCA_964390795.1 uncultured Lentisphaeraceae bacterium | reverse complement strand
GTGGAGATGCCCATCTTCGACATCACCTTGAGCAGGCCTTTGTTGACAGCCTTGATGTAGTGCTCGCACGCTTCCTCCGGCTCGTCCTCGAGATAGAGCCGGCGCAGGCACAGATCGCGCAGCGTCGCATAGGCCAGATACGGACAGACCACATCCGCGCCAAAGCCGATCAGGGTTGCAAAATGGTGAACTTCGCGCGGATCGCCCGCATCCAGCACCAGCGCCACCTGCGAGCGCACCTGCCGCCGCACCAGGTGCTGATGCACGGCGGAGACCGCCAGCAGCGAGGGGATCGGCGCCAGGCTCGGACTCGCGTCGCGATCCGACAGAACCAGAAAGGTCTTGCCTTGCGCCACGGCCGCTTCGGCCTGCGCACAAAGACTGTCCAGCGCCGCTTTCAAGGACTGGCTTTTCCCTTCGGCCTCGAAGACGATCGGCAGCGTGACGCTGCGGATCACCGCGTTTTCCGTGCGCTGAAGCGTGAGCAGTTCGGCTTCCGTGATCAGCGGCTGCTTCACGCGCAGCAGGCGGCAAATCTCGGGCGTCTCGGAGAGCAGGTTGCCCTGCTTGCCGAGGTAGGAGCCCAACGACGTCACCAGCTCCTCGCGGATCGCGTCGAGCGGCGGGTTAGTGACCTGAGCGAACAACTGATGGAAATAGTCGAAGAAGAGTCGCGAGCGGGTGGACAGCACCGCGAGCGGCGCGTCGTTGCCCATCGAGCCCGTGGGCTCGATGCCCGAACGTCCCATCGGCGCCAGCGTGATCTTCAAATCCTCCACGCTGTAGCCGAACAGACGCTGCCGTGCCGCGAGAGCCCCATCCGTCAGCGACAGCCGCGCATCGCCCTCCGCCTCAGGCAGCGCGTCGAGGCTCATCAAGTTCGCTTGAAGCCATGCGCCATACGGCTTGCGGCTGCTGAGCTGCGCCTTGATCTCATCGTCGTCGATGATGCGGCCCTGCTGCGTGTCCACCAGAAACATGCGGCCCGGCTGAAGACGCCCCTTGCGCACCACATTCGCCGGATCGATCTGCAGGACGCCCGTTTCGGAGCCCAGAATCACCAGCCCGTCTCGGGTCACCGTGTAGCGCGACGGACGCAGCCCGTTGCGGTCCAGCACCGCGCCGATCACCTGGCCGTCCGTGAACGGGATCGAGGCCGGACCGTCCCAAGGCTCCATCACGCAGGCGTGATACTCGTAGAAGGCCTTCTTCTCAGGGCTCATCTCGGCATGATGGTTCCAGGCTTCGGGAATCAGCATCATCACCGCGTGCGGCAGACTGCGGCCCGCGTGGTAAAGCAGCTCGATGGCGTTGTCGAGGATGGCGGAATCGCTCGCGCCCTCGGTGAGGATCGGGAACAGGCGCTCCAAACCGGTGCCCAGCAGCTCGGACGTGAAAAGCCCCTGCCGCGCCTTCATCCAGTTCATGTTGCCGCGCAGCGTGTTGATCTCGCCGTTGTGGCTGATGAAGCGGAACGGCTGAGCCAGCGGCCAGGCGGGGAAGGTGTTGGTGCTGTAGCGCTGATGCACCAGAGCCAGCGCGGAGACGAGCAACGGATTCTTGAGTTCCCCGTAGAACTCCGCGACTCGGAACGAGCGCATCAGCCCCTTATAGACGATCAGCTTGGACGAGAGGCTCGGCAGATAGAACTGCTCGCGCCCCTCCAAGGCTCCCTTCCGGATCTCGTTCTCGGCCAGTTTGCGCGCGATAAAGAGGTGGCGGTCGAGATGCTCCGCAGCAACACGGCCGCAGCCGACAAACACCTGCCGGATGAAGGGCATCGTGCTGCGCCCCAGTTCGCCGATCGCTTCGGGCTGTACAGGCACGTCACGCCAGGCGAGAAGATCCAGCCCCTCGGCCTTCAGATACGTCTCCAGCACCCGCTCGCACGCCGCGCGGCTCGTCGCGTTTTGCGGCAGGAACACCATGCCTGCGCCATACAGGCCTGCCTCGGGCAGGCCCTTCACCACAGATTTAAAAAACGCGTGCGGAACCTGGATCAGAATGCCCGCGCCGTCTCCGGTCTCGGGGTCATAACCCGTTGCTCCGCGGTGCTCAAGATTGGCCAGCACCTGCAAGGCTTTGTCCACGATATCGTGCGACTTCTCGCCCTTCAGGCTGCACACCATGCCCACACCGCACGCATCTTTTTCAAAGGTTGGATCATACAGTCCCTGCTGATCCGGGTAGTGACTCGCTTCGCTCATTCTCATGCTTCCTTAACTAAAACTACTGCATCATGACGCCATACCGGTGATGACGATCCTCAAGGTTCTCGGCCCCGCTCTGCTCCAACGCGTGCTTGCAAACCACGTGCTCAATCGCACAGGGATAGGCTCCGTTGAAACACCCGAAGCAATAATGCTGCGGGGTCTTGAGAACCGACTTCAAGCCCTCAATACTCAAATAGCCCACCGAGTCCGCACCGCACAAACGACAGATGTTCTCGACGGTGCGGCCCGTCGCCACCAGTTCGCTCGCCTCGGGAAAATCAATGCCGAAGAAGCAGGGGTGCCGCGTCGGCGGGCACGAGATGCGCACATGCACCTCTTTCGCCCCTGCGCCCCGCAGCATGTCGATGCGCTTCTGGATCGTGTTGCCGCGGATGATCGAGTCGTCCACCAGCACCACACGCTTGCCTGCAACCACCTCTGGCACCACCGATAGTTTCAGATCCACGCTGCTCTTACGCGACCGCTGGGTCGGCATGATGAAGGTGCGCCCGATGTAATGGTTGCGGATGAATCCCATCTCGAACGGGATGCCGCTCGCGTGCGAATAGCCCAGGGCAGCCAACACGCCGCTGTCAGGAATCGGCACCACCACGTCCGCCTCGACCGGATGCTCCAGCGCCAGCTTCCGGCCGATCTCCGACCGGGTCAGGTACACGCTCTGTCCGAAAACATGGCTGTCGGGCCGCGCAAAGTAGATGTGCTCGAACACGCACTGGCCGTAGCCGCCCACCGGCACATCGCCGAACCTCAGGCTCTTGATGCCGTTGTCGTCCAGCTTCACGAGCTCGCCGGGGTTAATGTCGCGGAGGTATTCCGCGCCGATCTGCCGCATGGCGCAGGTCTCGCTGGCCACCACGTACCCCTTGCCGAGCTTACCGATCGACAGCGGACGGATGCCCCACGGGTCGCGCGCGGCATAAATGCAGTTCGGACGCCCGATCACGAACGCGAACGACCCGCGCAGTTCGACCAGCGCCTTGCGGATACGGTCGCGCGCGCCGAAAAAGGCGGGATCAGCCAGCTGGTGCAGCAGAATCTCGCTGTCGGTCGTGGTCTGAAAAATAGCGCCCTGTTTCTGATAACGGTCGCGCAGCTCGCCCGCATTCACCAGATTGCCGTTGTGGGCGATCGCCCACATGCCGTCGCGGCACTCCGCCAAAAAGGGCTGCACGTTCGCCGAACGCGAGGCGCCGGTCGTCGAATAGCGCACGTGCCCGATCCCGATCTTGCCCGGCAGGTGCTCCGTGAAATCCCCGGTGAACACTTCGCTCACCAGCCCCATGCCCTTGCAAAAATGCAGAATCTTGCCGTCGCTGACCACCATGCCGGCACCTTCTTGGCCACGGTGCTGCAATGAGAAAAGTCCGTTGTAGATCGCCAGCGCCGCATTCTCGACGCCGTACACCGCAAAGACGCCGCAATGCTCCCGCGGCTCGTCCCGGACTCCTGCGTCTTCAAAATTGTCACTTGTTGCAAGCATAGCCATAGCAATAAGCACTCCTCATGCCAAGAAACCGTTCGAAAAACCGACAGACGCGTCCAGCCGGCCAGAAGCATGCCGGACACACCACTTATCACTGCAATCCGCACGACAGAATTGTCGAAGTGCCCGCGCAGCCGTTTGCACGGCTCGTCCGCACGCAAGGCACGCATCCGAAAGGACTACATTTTTGTCGCCGACGACCGACGTTAAAATCGCAACACACATTTTTGTCGCGCGCCCTTGGTACACCAAGCGCCTCCGATGTTTTAGTTGTAAAAAAGAGTATCACAATCTCATGGCGCACGCCATGCCGATTTTGTATCATGTCAACCCGTTTCGCCCCTATAGCGCCGCACGACTCTCGTCGAGCGCCCCTTGGCACACACCCTGCTTACTCTTCCAAGGAGAGTCGCACACGTTAGACCGGAGCCCAAACGATGCCCAAAAGAAACGACCTGTCGAAGATCATGATCATTGGCGCAGGACCGATTGTGATCGGCCAAGCCTGCGAATTCGATTATTCTGGCGCACAAGCCTGCAAGGCCCTGCGCGAGGAGGGCTACGAGGTGGTGCTGGTCAACAGCAACCCCGCCACCATCATGACCGATCCCGAGTTCGCGGACCGGACCTACATCGAGCCTCTGACCCTTGACATCCTCCACGAGATCATCCGCCGTGAGCGTCCCGATGCTCTTCTTCCCACGCTCGGCGGACAAACCGCGCTCAATCTGGCCATCAACCTGGCCGACCAGGGCATCCTTGAGCGCTACCAAGTGGAAATGATCGGCGCCAACGCCGAGGTCATCCGTCGCGCCGAGGACCGCCAGCTCTTCAAAGACGCCATGATCCAGATCGGCCTCGACGTGCCGCGCAGCGGCACGGCCCACACGCTGGAGGAGGCCTGGGCCATCCAGAAGAGCATCGGCCCCTTCCCGATCGTCATCCGCCCCGCCTTCACCCTCGGCGGCAGCGGCGGCGGCATCG
>CAYMLQ010000418.1:0-4717 GCA_964390795.1 uncultured Lentisphaeraceae bacterium | reverse complement strand
TGTAAGGGCTGCCGGGAGCTACCCAGATACCGTGAAACCGGTCGAACAGCGTCTCGTCAATCGACTCCGTCGAGACCCACTCGGCGGTGACATCCAAGCAACCCACCGCGCATGAATGGGCAATGGCTGCGTCCGTGGCAACATGGGGCGCGAAGCTTGGGGTGAAGTCACCGAGAATGGCTAGGCGTCGTTTCATCGGTAAGGTAAGAGGGCCGACAGGCTAGATCAGTGTGGTGACGCCGTCCGCGCTTGATCGGCACCAGTCATGCGGTTGCCCGTCCGTGCCGACAGATCACGACCTCCTCGTGTAACCGCTGCACGCGGTCCAGGAGCCCCGAGAGTTGCGTTTTTGCCTCATAGACGCTCACTGTTGTCATCCTTCCCCTCCAGTTGGCACAAGGTAAGCAAAATTGACCAAATTGGTCAAGTCCCTGTCGATACGAGTTGACCTTGGCCTGTGTGACCGGGCCTTGGCCGGAGAAGCGTCCGCCACTGTTAGCACCGTGCCGACCGAGGCTGGATTGGTCTCAGAGCCGGCTTGGCCACCGGAGCTTCCCCAGAGGCTGTAGCTGAACGCAACAGCGGTATTGTTGAACCACTTGATGTTGATGCTACTTGGGTTGTAGTGCAACGCCCAGGTGGAGTTGTAAATGAGATTGTGGTGGGCCACAAAACTCGTCGAGTTTCCGTCAAGGTAAATGCCAGCCGCCCCATAGCCCCCGCACACGTTATCGCTCATGCGGTTGAAAGAGATTTCAGTGTTCTGGCCATCATGCCCGTACGTATAGACTGCGCCGCCGTCAGTCGTCCGGAGCATCGAACGGTAAAGAACGTTGTGGTGAACCTTACCGGCAGTGAGCGCACGGAGCAGGATCAGCCCTCGCCCGCTATTATAACAGGTGTTATAGCGGATCTCATGACCGGCAGAACCGGAAGTTAATCCCGTATTGATCGCTCCACAATCGAGACCTGAGTAGTCGACATCATGGATGAGGCAGTTGTAGCAATGATTGCCAGAACGCCTACAACTCCTCGATCACCCATTCGCATCACGTTCGCTCTCCTTGCGCACATTTCTTCTGCCTCTCTGGCTTCGGCTCATGCACGTTTAACGGCAACTGCGCGATGAGTCTTGGTGGTTCTTGATTCAGACTATGCTCGGAGCGACGCCAACAGGGATGGCAGGTCTCCCACTGAAACAACCTCGACACGCTCCGCGAGTGGATACCGGGGTCCCGAGGGTTTAACGACCCAGAGTTTCTCAAGCGCCAAATCTGACAACACGACATGCATCGAGCGTGTCATATGCGGGCTGTCGTCGTACTTGATCTCAAACCCATAGCGCCGCCCTTTACTGAATGTCAGTAAGTCCAACTCAGCGCCCGCGTGCGTTCGATAGAAATAACTGTCGCGGTCCGTGTGCAGAAGCGACAGGATCTGCTCAATCACAAACCCCTCCCAAGAAAAGCCGAAGCGCGGGTACGACAGCAAGGAAAGCCGGTCACTCAGCCCCAACAGGGAGTGCAGAATCCCTGAATCGCGCAGATAGATGCGTGGCGACTTCACGATCCGCTTGCCCAGATTCTCGTACCAGGCAGGCAATTGACGAACCATATAAGTACCGCACAGAATATCGAGATAGTGGCGGGCCGTGTCTTCCTTAACCGACATGGCGCGCGCCAGTTCAGACGCCTTCCAAATCTGGCCGTGATAGTGAGCGAGCATCATCCAGAAGCGGTGCAGCGTTTGAGACGACACCCGAATGCCGAGTTGCGGAATATCCCTTTCGAGGCAGGCTTGGATGAAGTTCGAGCGCCACGCCATACTGCGGGCGTCTTCCGCAGCCAAGCATGACGCGGGAAAGGCACCTCGGATCCAAAGCGTGTCAGCCTCTTCCACACCGAATTCCTCAACGCTGAAACCGGTCATAGGCACGAAGGCGACGCGCCCAGCCAGAGATTCCGACGCACCCCTGACGAGTTCGGGTGCGGCACTTCCAAGAATGAGGAAGCGGGCTGGTGTATCGGGCCGATCCGCCAACACCCTCAAGAGCTGGAAAAGCTGGGGTTGCCGTTGGATTTCATCCAGGACGACGAGCCCCCTCAAAGACCCCAACACCGTCGCGGCAGACTCCTCGCGAACCGGGCACAACGGATCCTCCAAATCGAAGAAAACGCCTTTCTTTTGCTCGCAGACCGCGCGGGCCACAGTCGACTTACCGCATTGGCGGGGACCTAGGATCAGCGTCACCGGATATTCAGCCAGGCTTTTCATGACCCGGTTTAGGAGGCCTTTTCTCTCAATCAGCGTTCTCATGATTGAAAATTACCATATTGACGGTGCTCTTTTCAAGGATTAGTTATGAATGCGCATCGCTTGGGGCGCATGGCAGTTCTGTTGGTGCTTCTTTGGGAGACCAAACAGGGGCGCAAGGAGGACGAGCGATTTTTTCCTCTCTGTCCAATCCATACCGCCTGAAAAAGCGTCAGGAGAGCGTCTGAATTTGGTGCAACTCGGCGAACTGCCAATAGCCCAACTCCTCACTGAAGTAGATCGCCCTGTCCGTCGAATAGTCCGGCACGACGATGACCGCGCGCACCTGCTTCACCTGTTCCGGAATCCACACCCGGAAAACCTCGTTCGTACTCTTCTTCACCTCCTTCGGCGCCCAGATCTCGTAGCGGATCGGATGTGTGTACTCCTGCCCCGCCACAACCGTTTTCGATGGGGGAGGGGTGGTTGGCTGGGCCAGCGCAGTCAGCGTGGTGGTGGTGAAGAGCGCCAGCGCGCTTGCGATGCTGCGGGTGATGATGTTCATAGTGTGCGATTACCTTCCTCCAAAATCAATGACGGCAACTCCGATATCGCTGAACGTTGTTGGATTCTTCACCCCAGCGATTTCTGGGCAATTCGACGAGAACGTCGCGATGACTTTTCCGTCCGCTGCGGCGATTCCAGCATAGTCTCCGAATACGCGGTTCAACGGGAGAGTGGTAGGGATCAGCCGAGCCGCCGGCTCAAGAGGGCCGAAAGTATCGGTTTTTCCTGACTTCAGATCGTGCCGCAGCATGTGCTGTTTGAGTGCGGGCTGCGGCGACGTCTCAACGGTCAGGTAGGATGCCCACACGAGCGAACTGCTCGCATCAATGGTCGCCACCAGATAGAGCACAGGCGCAGACACCAGATTCTGCGGCTCGCCCCAAGTGCCTCCGCCATCGCTCGAAACTCGGAGGACCAAGGCTTCTGCCTGCGGTGAGACGATGGCCAACCGATCTCCGGCGTTTAGAATTTGGCTGTGAGAAAACGCTGCCTGCTGCCCCAGCGGCATGATTTCAGCGGGAGCGGCCACGCTCCATTTCCCGTCGATCTTCGATACCCGGAGCAGGCGCAACTTTTCCGGCCCGGCCTGCTTGTCGGCACCGATGACGCACCGCTGGTAAATCAGCCAGGCGGCATCGCGTCCCTGGGCGACGACTTTCACCTGATTGTCGATGATCTCGCCTCCCTGGACATCCCCTGTGACTCTCTTTCCTTCCAGCTTGATGGGCACCTCCTGCATGGCGTCAATTGAGCCATCGACATGCAGATCCGCCGAGAACGCTCGCACCCCGTCGCTCCCTCCGCCGACCAACCAAAGTGCAGATTGCCCGTTGCTATAATTCTGGCGATGGCGGCGTTCATCTCGGTAATCCTAGGGTATGTTGTTGAATCAAAAAGGGGTACGCGCAACGAAGTTCGGGTTCATGGCCGTCATCTTCCTCATCGGTAGTCAAGTTGCGCGGTCGCATGGCAATCGGTATTCGCGGTCACGCGCAGCCAGTGCGCGGAGTAGCCGTTGGCAAATTCGTGGGTGAACTGTTTGCCCGGCTCAACGATAACGCGCTGGTAGCTGTACCATTGGCCGTCGGCATAGAAATCCACTTCGACAATGAACTCGACGGGCTCCTTGGCGTCATGCGAAAGCGTCAGCTTCTTCTGGTCGTAGCCGGTCATTAGGTATGCATCGCTGGGTACCCCGGCGCTCACGGCAGTGTCTTTCCACGGTCCGCCGTGACCCACGGGCTTGCCCATCTTCCAAAGATCATCAATCGCGCCGAACCAGAGTTTGGCATCGGCGCTGCCGAAGACGTGGCCATCGTTGGCGGCATCCGCTTTCACGCCGCTCAGCACGAGCATGCCACGCCAGACGCAGAAGTCGGCGATGGATTTGTCGTGCGAGGCGACGGGTTTCATGCGCTGGTAGTCAGGCATATTTCGCACGCCTGTGGGCGAGTTGGCTCCGCGCGGAACTTCGTAGAAGGTGCCGTGGAGGTTGGCGAGGTAACGCTCCTGAATGCACTCGCGAACGCCGCGCGAGGCCGTGCTTGATGAAGCGGCCGCGCCTTTCGGCAGACGGAATCGCAGGCCGTCGTAGCGCGTGACGATGATGGACGCGGCGTCTTCAGTGAACGCGTTGGTCAGCGCATGGGTGGCTCTTAGCTGCGCGATGGCATTCGTGTCATCCATTGCGTGAATGGCGAGCTTCTCATCCACCTCAAAGTAGCGGCCGTCGCGGGTGAGAAACTGCAGGTTCGTCGTCGGAAATCCGGCTCGCACGATGCCGCCGATGCTGGCCGCGGATTCAGAGGCGTTTGCGAGTCCGTCAAAGATGCGAGCCTCGTCAGGCGATGATTGACGCGGCGCAGAGACATGCAGGAAGGCGGTAACGACGCAGTCC
>CAYMLQ010000417.1:0-4720 GCA_964390795.1 uncultured Lentisphaeraceae bacterium | reverse complement strand
CCCGGCTTCGACGTGAAGGGCAAGAACGAGTGGTACAGCACGCACGGCGACATCTTCGCGGTGAACGGCGCGAAGCTGACCGTCGCCGGGCGCATCTCGCCGAACGGCCAGCGCAGCTTCCCCTCGGAGGAGCGCACCAAGCCTTCGCCCGAGTGGAATCACTACCGCGTGGTGGCCAACAACGGCGACATCAGCCTCAGTGTGAACGGCAAGGAGGTGACCGTCGCCAAGGCGGCCTCGCCCCGCAAGGGCTACCTCATGCTGGAGTCCGAAGGCTCGGAGTGCCGCTTCCGCAATCTCCGCCTCAAGGAGCTGCCCTCGACCAGCCCGAAGCCCGAGGAGACCGCCCGCGAGGCCGACGGCTTTGTGCCGCTCTTCACGGGCCTTGACCTGCGCAACTGGAAGGTGCCCGAAGGCGACAACGGTCACTGGAAGGTCGCGAACGAGGTGATCGACTACGACGCCCGGAGCGAGGCGGCTGGCGACAAGAACCTCTGGAGCGAGAAGGCGTACACGAATTTCCAGCTCGTCGTGGACTGGCGCATCAAGGAGACGCCGTATCAGAACCCTCGCGCCTGCAACATTCTGCCCGACGGCAGCGACGAGAAGGGCACCGACGGCAAGCCCGTGACGATCACGATCCCCGATTCCGACTCGGGCGTCTTCCTGCGCGGGCAGGGCAAGTATCAGGTCAACATCTGGTGCTGGCCCGTCGGCTCGGGCGAGATGTACGGCGTGCGGCGCGACCCCGCGATGCCGCCCGAGGTGCGGGCGGGCGTGACGCCGAAGGTCAAAGCCGACCGGCCGGTGGGGAAGTGGAACCGCTTCGAGATCACGGTGCGCGGCAGCACGATCGGTGTGGTGCTCAACGGCCAGACCGTCCTGCCGGGAATCGAGATTCCCGGCCTGCCGGAGAGCGGCCCCATCGCCTTTCAGCACCACGGCGGCATGAAAGACGGCGTCTGGAACAGCCCGCCCTCGCTCGTGCAGTTCCGCAACGTCTTCATCCGCGAGCTGCCGTGACGCCAACGGTAAGGGGATGAAGGCAGAGGAGCGGTCATGGTAGGTCGTATAGGGTGCCTGAAGGCTTGGTGGGGCATTGCCTCGTCAACATCACGGATCAGAAGCAAGCGTCCCAACTGTCGCTCGACGCGCGCGGCGCAGCCGAATGAGGCCGGTCCGATATAGACCTCTATCGCGCCAGGCGACCGTTTGGAGGGCGAACCTGCGGTGAGCCGCGCGGGTGAATGTCGCGAAGCGGCTCGGCACAGCCTCGCCCTCCAGCCTTTGGGAACGTCTTTCGCTTCTCCTCGCGTAGACCTGCCGAACCCCCTGTCACCAACCGATTACGTTCGTTCGGGAGTTGACGGGCGGTGTGTAACTTGCGAAACTCTCTGCGATGTGAGCAAAGCACTTATGCACGACCGATTTAGAGTATTAAGTTTGTTCAGTGGCTGTGGTGGTTTAGACGTACCGTTCACGGAAGAGTGTTACTGTGTCGTCCACGCATATGATAATGATCCTGCTGCTATTCGTTGTTTGCGAGAAAATCTAGGTGTTGATGCCTCTGTGATGGATGTTGCCGCTCCCGAGTTTAGTGATGAGCTCCGGTCGATAGGTGACATGGATCTCGTTTTAGGCGGGTTTCCTTGTCAGGGCTTCTCAAAGTCCGGCCCGAAAAAGTGTGCCGATCCGAGAAATAGACTCTATCTTGCGATGCTCAAGGCTGTCGAGGAGACACAACCTTCAATATTCTTAGCGGAGAATGTCGATGGAATGGCTCAGAACTTTAACGGGAGGTTCGTTGAGACCATAACCAATGACTTCCAACGTGCGGGATATTCCGTCACGAGTAAAATCCTCAATGCCGTGAATTTCGGTGTCCCGCAATATCGGAGACGCATCTTTTTTGTGGGCGTGAAAAAGGGGCTTTCCGACGAGTTTAATTGGCCAGAGGAGACACATTTCGGAACCAGTCGTAACGGTGAGTTTAAAACCGAATGGGAGATTGACGATCAGCCTAACCTTTTTAGACGGAAGGAGTTACTTCGACCTGCCACAATCGGTGATGCAATCGGCGACCTATTGGACGCGGATTCAGATTTTCCAGACCATGAATGCGATAGGAGTTTTTCGGCAGAAGACATTAAGATCATGCGCCACATCGGCGAAGGACAAAAACTCTGCAATGTCCGGTTTTCGGATACTTCGGTCTACACATGGGATATTCCAGAGGCTTATGGAAGGACGACAGATAGGAAAAAAACGATTCTTCTCACGATCGGGAAGAATCGGCGAAAAGGTATCTATGGATCGATTCCGAACGGGAATCCTCTGAAACCGAGTGTCATTGCCGAGTTGTCGGGGCTGGATATCGACTCTGAGGAATTGCGGGCGCTTGAGAACCGAGGGTTTCTCAAGCGTATAGATGACCGGTTTGATTTGAAAGGTGCCATGTTTTGCTCGGGCTTGTATAAGCGACCGAAGTGGGATGAGCCTTCGCCGACCGTGCTTACCGTATTCAACAATCCGAGATTCTTCTTTCATCCTAAACTTGAACGCCCCTTTACAATACGCGAATGTGCTCGGTTGCAGTCGTTTCCAGACACCTTCCAGTTCATTAGCACGGGAATATCTGCCAAAGATGCTTATCGGTTGATAGGAAATGCGGTTCCGCCGGGAATGGCTTGTGCCCTCGAGAAACAAGTCCGCCGATTCCTCTGTAGGACAAGGAGTGACTATGCGTCTAAAACTGCCACAGCTTAAGCTGGGTGAACAGTTACAAGAGTTCGATCATTGGATCACGCAGTCACTCGGTGAAATTATCGGTAAACGGCTAAAGGCGGGCCAAGTTAAAGGCTCTCTGTTAGTCCCCGGTTTTGGTCAGAATTTCGGCATTTCGTTATCTGAACTGGCGGACACCGTTTTGCCGCAAGCTGGATTGTTTGGCCATGAATGGGCGAAGAATGGACAAGTGCTGAGGGATATTGAGTTCTTGGCGAAAAAGGGGTGGCTTGAGCAGCGTTGATGCGGGCCAATGGTTCATAACGTTCTTTGTTGGTGGGGAGAAGATCAGATATGGCTGGTGAAGAGTTGACCCCGATGATGCGGCAGTACCGGCGCATCAAGGCGGAGCTTCCGGAGGGCGTGATCCTGCTGTTCCGGCTCGGGGATTTCTACGAGATGTTTTTCGACGACGCGCGCGAGGCCGCCCCAATCTTGGGCGTGGCCCTGACCCAGCGCGGTGGAACCCCCATGTGCGGCCTGCCCTACCACGCCATCGACGCCTACCTCGCCAAGCTTATCCGCGCAGGCAAGAAGGCCGCGATCTGCGACCAGATGGAAGACCCGGCCCAGGCCAAAGGGATCGTGCGCCGCGAGGTGACCCGCGTGATCACCCCCGGCACGGTCACCGAGGACGAGATCCTCGACGCGGCGCGCAACAACTACCTCGCCGCCCTCTACGCGGGCAAGGGCTTCGGCCTGGCCCTGCTCGACCTCTCCACCGGCGCGTTTACGGTTGAGGCGGTCGCCGACGCCGCCACCCTGGCCGAGCACCTCAAGCGTTACGCCCCGAGCGAGTGCCTGGTCGGCTGCGGGCAGCGCGCCGACCCGCGCCTGGCCGAGTTGCTGGCCGAAGGCGCGGCGGGCTCGGTGACGGAGATCGACGACTGGACGCTCGAGTACGACTGCGCTTATGACCGCCTTCTGCGCCATTTCCAGGTACACTCCCTCGAAGGCTACGGCTGCGAGGGTCAGCCCGCGCTGGTCTGTCCGGCCGGCGCGCTGATCCACTACGTCAATGAAGAGCTGCGCCACAACGTCAGCCACGTGCGCGCGATCCAGGTGCGCCACGCGAACGACTTTCTGATGCTCGACGAGAGCACCTGCGTGAACCTTGACCTGATCCCGCAGCGCGGCAAGGCGCCGGGGGCGACCCTGCTCGGCGTGCTGAACAACACACAGACGCCCATGGGCGCGCGGCTGCTGCGAGCCTGGCTGGTGCGTCCGCTGCGCCAGGCCGCGGCGATCGGGGCGCGGCTCGACGCCGTGGAGTGCTTCACCCGGCAGCGCCTGCACCTGACCGACCTGCGCGAGCGGCTGACCGGCGTGCGCGACCTCGAGCGCCTGATCGCGCGCATCGGCACCGGACGCGGCAACGCGCGCGACGTCAAGGCTCTGGCCGTCTCGCTCATGCCGGTGCCCGTGATGCGCGAACGCATGGAACGCGTCGAGAACGCACTGCTGCTCGAGGTCGCAGCCCGGCTGCACCCGCTGCCGGAGCTGGTCGACCTCATCAGCGCCGCGATCGCCGACACCCCGGCGGTCGGGCTCAAGGACGGCGGCCTGATCCGCCCCGGCTTCAATGCCGAGCTGGACGAGCTGCGCGGCCTCGCCTCCGAGGGCCACGCCTGGCTCGCGAAGTATCAGGCCACCGAGCAGGAGCGCACCGGCATCAAGACGCTCAAGGTGCGCCACAACCGGGTGTTCGGCTTCTACATCGAGGTGTCCAAGGGGCAGTCGGGCGCGGTGCCGCCGGAGTACGAGCGTCGCCAGACGCTGGTCGGCGCGGAGCGCTACATCACGCCCGAACTCAAGGAGTACGAGCAGAAGATTTTCGGCGCGCAGGAGCGCTCGACTGCGATGGAGTTCGAGCTGTTCTGCGAGATCCGCGAGAAGGTGGTCGCGCAGACCGCGCTGATCCAGGAGACGGCCGACG
>CAYMLQ010000416.1:0-4745 GCA_964390795.1 uncultured Lentisphaeraceae bacterium | reverse complement strand
GGCTGATCGAATTTCCGTGTAAAGTGCTGTGCGGTGTTCCGTCGTTCACCGTTACCCGGACTTTGAGCCTTACGACGTCGTCCCCATGATCTACGTCGGCCCGTCCGTGACAACCAACTCTCTCTAAGCAGGAGGTCTCCGCCATGGCCCCTCACGAGTGCATCCAGAAAAGACCCGTCGAAGACCTGACGGCCCAATGCGACCGCGTGGAAAAAGAAATCTACGTGGGCCGCGAAGGTCGGCAGCCGGTCCTTGTCCGGATCGACCGCTGCGAGCGCATCGCCAACGCCCTGACGTACGTTTCCACCGCGCTCCTGATCTCCGTCCTCGTGGCAGCGGGCTCGCTGCTGTGGCAGGCGGTCGTCCAGCACGCCACCGGCAAATGAACATCCCCAACCCAAAGGCTATCCTATGAAACTACTCCTTCTCTCCTGGCTCAAAGCCAACTGGCTGACTGCCGGCAAATGGCTGCTCGCCGGTGCCGACTGGGCGGGCATCCTCTCCCATGTCTTTTCCTACCTGCTCAAGCTGGCCCTGCAGAGCGGCCGGTACGATGCGGTGCGCTTGCTCGCGTCCCGCGTGATCGAGCAGGCGCGTTTCGTTCTCGCCGTCACGGATGACGGCGTGGTGTCCAAGGAAGAGGCCGAGAAAGCCGTCGCCACCGCGCGGCGGCTCTTCGACGCCTGGGCGGAGGGCCAGGGTAAAGGCGTCACCCGGCCGATCGTCGAACAACTGCAAGACGCCGTACGCGAGGTGACCCAGTGAAGAAGACCAAAGAAGGCTCCCCCAAACCCGTCAGCCCCAAGACCGAGGTGCGCGACAAGCGCGACGCCGTGCGCGACAAGGCCCGCGGCAAGCGCGGCCTGCTGCGCGGCGCGGCCACGGCCGCGAGTTGCCTCATGATGGCAGCCGTGCTCGGCTGCGCGACGGCCACGCCGTCCAGCAAGTCCCAGACCTCCAAGGCCTGCGGCAACACCATCACGGTCAACCTCAACCTGGCGCTTGCCACCAACGCCCTCGCGTGCGCCGCCCTCCCCGGCGGCGTCACGATCAGCCTGAGCGACCTCATCGGCACCCAGGTCCAGAGCGCCGACGCCGGCGGCAACGAGTCCGTGAGCCAGACGGCTACGCCCTCCAACACCCCCGGCATCGTGGGCGACAAGCCCATCGAGACCATCGGTGATGTCGGCAAGGCCGCGCTCACAGGCGGCACCTCCACAGTCCTCAAGCAAGCTGCCAATGCCGCTGGCCTGACAGGCACTTCAACGACCACAGGAAAGGCTATCGAAGCCGCCACCGGCTCTGCCTGTGCCGACGGCTCCTGTACGGTGAAATAAAGCGGTCAATCCCCGAGTGAAACAAAAAAGCCACCCCTTCTCAGGGATGGCTTTTTTCGTGCCTCGCTTTTCGATCTCTCAGCTTGGCGTCTGTTCGACCGGCGCTGCCTTTGCTTGAGCCGCTTGCTTCTC
Organism: uncultured Lentisphaeraceae bacterium; assembly: GCA_964390795.1. GTDB lineage: Bacteria > Verrucomicrobiota > Kiritimatiellia > RFP12 > UBA1067 > CAYMLQ01. Next base: position 3,276 of record CAYMLQ010000416.1, on the reverse strand, counting down.
CCGCTCTTCAAAGTTCGCGATCATGTTGTACGTGTTGATCGGATCAAGCATGAGCACCGGCGTGGGCAGTCGATTGGTCGTGTTGCTCACATATTCCCGCAAATAGGGAATGACGTGCGCAAGCGCCATCGCCGAGGAAAACTCTGACCACGGCATATCGGCATCGTCGCGGCGTGTATACCGCGCCACAAAGTCACAGGTGAACTTGAACAAGGGCTTTTCGATACCGTGCATGACGTCAAACCCGGCGTACAGATCCATCGACTTGCCGTCCGGAGACTGAACTCGGTTCAGCGACACAAGACGCAGATTGTACTCCCGAGGCCCGTCAGGGTTGCCGAACTCGATGTGTGACCGCAATAGCCGAATCTGGTCAATGACGATTCCTGATGGTTTGTGCTGATCCATGTCTACCCCTTCTAGCCGCTAAGCCGCGAGCGCAAAATTGCCGTTAGCCGTTACGCTCGATACTCTTTCCGAGGCGGGCTGCAACAGTTTGTCTGCATCGTGATTCGACTCGAGCCGCTGAAGCTGACACGAGACCGCGTAACACTCGCGGGGTGTATAGGAGCAGGTGCTTTTGGTCGACCATTTGGACACCGCCATAATGGGCAGCAGCAAATCCATGAATTTCATGGCCTGCGCAGCCTCCGGCTCCCGAGGCATGAACTCTGGATAATACTGCCGCGTGATCTCCAGATTGTTGACCATCGGCAGAAGCATAAACTCACCTTCCGGGGCAAGCGTATCCTGTAACCAGTCAATCAGGGACTCGACCTTTGATTCCTTGTCGGCTGGCACACAAAATACCTGCACCCACAATGACGTGGAATCCTCCGGTGATTCCTGCACAAGCACCGGGTACTTCGGAAATTCACGGCTCATACTCTCTGCGATAGTACGCTTGATGTCATTCGTTGTGCTCATTGCCCTGATCCTTCTTGTTCCGTAACTGTCGCCTTTTTTCTATAATACTCGATCATCCGCTCACATGCTGGCAGTAACTCATTCAGTTTCTTTAAGTCGGGCGGCCGAGGTGTATAGTCCGCTGTCTCGCGTAACGCCCGCATCGTTTTAAATGTCGCACCGAAAGCATTTCTGGCGTGTCCTTCGCTAGAAACCAATCGCCACATTTCGTAGTGAACGCTACTTCCGGTTCCTGTGAACTGTTTCTTCACTCTAGCCCACATAAGAACTGTCTGAAATACGCCGTAATACAAACGGCTGGTAGCGGCGTTCAAATCGCCCTCGCTTAAGCATCGCTGTCCGACCCGCCAGTTTTCTTCCGACTTACCCTGCATAGGTCATCCAATCCAAAGCATGACGCTATTATTTCCAATTTGGGTTTCTACTTTACAACCAATCGCACTTGCTGACAAGCCGAAACGACTGCGTGCTTTTCCCTATATTCTCTTTGCGCTGGCAATAGCTCCCCCGCGGTGGTAAGGTAAAAAGAACCACTTTTTGAACGACTGAGGGCCTCTTATGCCACGAAAGACGAACGGAGATTCGAGCCTGCCGCCCAGCGCGGCCGACACCATCGCTTCCATCAAATATCCGGCCAAACGGAAAAATCTGCCACCGGCGGGTCTCGAGGCCCAGGGTGTTGTCAAAGAGGTTGATCGTATCCGGTACGAGTACAATCCGCATCTGCCGCCGGCGCTGCGGTCGGCCACGGACGCGGCCGGGACGGATAAACTGCCGGAACTGCTGGCGACCGCGCGGCAGCGGGCTCTTTCGGCCGACGAGGCCAAGATGCTGGCCGATGCGCTCCGCAAGCAAGAGCCGTGGCTGGAGTGGAGTGGCAAACGCGAAAAACCGTGGTTCGAGGTCGAGCCGGTCGCGCTCCACATGCACGAGCGCGTGTCCACGCAGGCGATCCTGCGCGTACTGGCACGCGAAGACTATCAGCGCGATCTCTTTGCCGACCCCCAGCACGATTACGCCAAGGCCGTACAGTTCTACCAGCATGACGTGGACTGGGCCAACCGGCTTATCCTTGGCGACTCGCTCCAGGTCATGGCCAGCCTCGCCCGGCGCGAAGACCTCGCGGGCAAAGTGCAAATGATCTACATGGACCCGCCCTACGGCATCAAGTTCGCCTCCAACTTCCAGCCGCAGCTCGGCCAGCGTGAAGTGAAGGACCGCGAGCAGGACCTAACCCGCGAGCCGGAGATGGTCCGGGCCTACCGCGACACCTGGACGCTCGGCGTCCACTCTTACCTTGCCTACCTGCGCGACCGATTGACCATGGCAAAAGATCTTCTCGCCGACACCGGCAGTATATTCGTGCAGATAAGCGACGAAAATCTCCACCGTGTGCGGTGCGTGATGGATGAAGTGTTCAAGCCGGAGAACTTTGTCGCCAACATCGCCTTTCAGACAACGAGCGGTTTCGAGACCAAACTCCTTGCGTCTTCAGCAGATCATATCCTGTGGTATGCGAAAGACGTTGAGAAGGCGAAGTATCGCCAAGTTTACATAGAGGCAAAAAGAGAAATCGGTGATGCCGGCTACAGATGGCTCTACAGCCCTGAAGGAGAGATGCGTGGATTACGTACCGATGAAGTTTCCGGTGAAGTTCCGATTTCAGACAGCAGCCGCGTTTACAAACCGGACAACATCAAATCATCAGGCGCAACGAGTTCTCCGCAAGAATTTAAGCACCAAGGAAAGAGCTATTCTCCAGGTGGTAATAATCATTGGAAAACAAGCGTGGATGGACTTCAACGGCTGGGAATGGCAGGGCGGCTCCACGTGGCGGAGAACAGCATTCAATATGTGCGTTTCCCTCAAGATTTTGGAGTCAAAGCCTTATCCAACCTGTGGACCGACACGGCTACAGGCAATTTTACGGGAGAGAAACTTTACGTCGTTCAAACCAACTCCGACGTGGTGACCCGCTGCTTGCTTATGACCACCGACCCCGGTGATCTCGTGCTTGACCCGACCTGCGGTAGTGGAACGACGGCGTTTGTTGCCGAGCAATGGGGCCGACGCTGGATCACGTGTGATACCAGCCGCGTGGCATTGGTTCTTGCAAAGCATCGGCTGATGACTGCAAAATTCGATTACCATCAGCTTCGCCCGTTGAGCGCGGAGGATGTTTCCCGCAATCCGCACGGGACATGGCTCACCGACCCGACGGGCAATGTTCCCGGCAAAGCCACCTTCGCTTGCAAAACAGTGCCGCATATCACGCTCAAAAGCATCGCTCGCAACACCCTCATTTCCCGTGGCAGTGTAACTATGTCGGGAGCGTGAGGCCGAAGACCT